>JARKVD010000028.1 GCA_029851835.1 Clostridium sp.
GGTATAGCTGGACTTGGAGCTAAAGATATAATGGGATATTGTATAATTGACTTATTATATGCTGGATTAATAATAGGAGTTGGATTAACTGTATTCGGAATATAATTTTATAAAATAAAACTAAAAATCATAAAAGAAGCTGTTGAAAAATATAATAGTTAAAATGAATTAAGATTTGAAAATCTATTTGTTATGCATAAAAAGAAAGTGTAAATTTTGGAGAATTTCAATAGTAAAACATTAATTTAAAAAATTTATATATGAAAAAGGAAACGGTGTTATAAAATGACTAAAAATCATTTTACAACACCATTTTTATAGAATCTATATATTTTAAAGAGATATTAATCTACTTTCCAAAGTCCTAATGCAGGAGTTTTTACAAAGTAAATCTCTTCACCGTTATCTAAAGTGTTCCATCCATCTTTTAGTATATCAGGATTGTATAGTGCCGCTGCTTCTTCATAATCCATCCAGTCATAACCAACACTATTGATATCTTCTTTTGAAAGATTCTCTGGACGAGTTGCATAAGTTATGTTAAAACGTCCATCAGATGAACCCTGAATTAAGTGAGCAGCAGCCATAATTTTATTTTCGAAGGCACCCTTATTAAATAAATCTAAAATATAATCACGGCCTTTATATCCATAAGTTCTAGTCATATTATCCATTTCAGGATTTTCACCAAAGGCTTTTACACCAGGAGCTAGAATTATTAGATCGCCTCCATCAGCAACAGCCATTCGTGTACGGTATACACCTTTATTACCAACCCAAGTGGTTTTAAGTTCATATGGGTCAAGGTAAGTTACTAGTTTTTTAGCTCTGCGTTCTACATGACAAATATTAAGCTTTGTAGCAAGATCAACAGCATACTCAAATGGTTTTCTAGATGGGCCTACATATAATCCGTTTAAGGATAAAATGTCATCTTTTAAGGTGGTAACTGTTTGTATGTATACTAGTGGTAGTTTGCCATCTAGGAAATGCTGTTGGGCATAGTCGAAAACCTTACGCGCAGGTGAATCAGCCACACCTAGCGCTTTTTCCATTCCACATATTGCACTTAGCATATGTGATTTATTAATCATTTGACGTCCACCAACACCTACAAAAATATTTTTGCTGTAGTTAGCCATACCAACAACCTCGTGAGGGACAACTTGTCCAACTGAAAGTATCAGGTCATAGCCACCATGAATTAGCTTTTCATTTACTTCAACTTCAATGTCAGTACAGTATAAGCCCTCAGAGATTTCTTCAATTACTTCTTGAGGTACTTTACCGATTGAAATTGTGTCAGTTTGCCAATGATGGATTAGGAAAGCTTCTTCTGGAATAACTCCAGCGAACATTTTTTTCTTTTCTTCATCGTCCATAGCCATATGTGTGCCAAGGGCAGGCATTACATGGACTGTAGCATATGGGCTTAATTTTTTATAGAGAACTTGAGTGATTTCACCGGCATATGAGTAGCAACGTGTAAAATCAGGTGGAATAATTAATACTTTTTTTAGATTTGGATATTGCGCTAGTAATTGATTCATGCATAATTCTATTTCGCTCATAGATATTCCAGCATGTTCATTTGTGATATATATTTCCTTCATGGGACCTCCTTATGCAGTGTACTTTTTTAATGCAGCACGAACGCTGCCAGGACCTGCTATTAGTTCTGTAAATAATTGTTCTACTTTTTCGCCTAAACCAGCTTCGTATAAGTTTACACCGAAGATTGCTTGGTTAGAAAGAAGAGGATATAAATCTTCATGGAAATCTCTATAGTCTCCAAGTTTTATATTTTTAACACATTCCATTGAACTTTCAAGTAGTGGATCAGAACTTGGTATAAATGAATTACCATTGTCATCCACAGCTAAAAGATAACGGCACCATCCAGCTAATACAAGTGGTATAAGTTTTAAATCCTGTACATCTAAGTTTGGGCTTGCAGCATATGCTTTTATAGTTTCTCCAAAGCGTATAGCAAGTTTTTGAGATGTGTCAGTTGCTATACGTTGAGGTGTATCAGGCATAAATGGATTCGGAATACGTACCTGTAGAACTTCATCTATGAAATCCTTTGGTTTTATTATGCCAGGGTCAACAACCACAGGCAGACCTTCGGTATATCCTATAACCTCAACTAATTTTTTTAATTCAGCATCCTTCATTTCATCTGCAATTAAAGTGTAGTCAAGTAAACATCCATACACTGCAAGAGCGGTATGAAGAGGATTTAAACAAGTGCAGACTTTCATTTTTTCAACTTTATCTACAGTTTCTTTATCAGCAAAGATTATACCAGCCTCGTCTAAGTTGGGTCTTCCGTTAGGGAAGGCATCTTCAATAACAAGATACTCTGGTTCTTCTGCATTTACAAAGGCTGCAACATAAGTGTTTTTACTTGTAATAATAGCTTCTGTATCCTCAAAACCATCTTGCTTTAACATCTCTTTTACACTATCATCTGGTCTTGGAGTTATTTTATCGATCATACTCCAAGGGAAGGTGATAAAGGATGGGTCTTCAATATAAGCAACAAAATCTTTTTCAACAAGGTCATTTTTAGCCCAATTCTCTGCGTAAGTAACAACTGCATTATGAAGTTTTGTTCCATTATGAGAACAGTTATCCATACTAACAAGGGCAAGGGGAAGTTTTCCAGCTTTAAATCTAGTATAAACTAAAGCTGCTAATTTTCCTATATAGCTGACTGGTGATTCAGGTCCATTTTTAAAGTCTTCTTCTACATTAGGGAAGAAGCTTCCGTTAGCTGAGTATAGGTTATAGCCCTTTTCTGTTATTGTGAAGCTTGCCATTTGAAGTGATGAAGCAGAGAATATTTCTTTTAAACGATTCCAGTCATTGGCTTCTTCAGGATTAACAATCAAGGATTCTGTAATGCTTCCAACCACTGTTTTTTCAATAGTTCCATTGGCTTTTAGAGTTACAAGAACACTAAGATTATCCTTTGGACGATACATTTTTTCTATTATTTCATAATCAAAGCCTTCAGCTACGATAATACCTGTATTACTTTTACCAGTATTCAATAATTTTTGTTGTGCATTAGCTGTGAAAGCACGGAATATGTTTCCGGCACCAAAGTGAATCCAAGTAGGAGTTTCTTTAGTGTTTTTTTCGATTAATTTTCTATCATATTGGGGAAGGGCGAATTTTGCCGCTTCCCATATTTCTTTATTATTTAATGAATCTTGTGATAATTTCATAAAACCTACCTCGCTATTAAGATAATTTATCAAGGGTTTCCCAAATTCCATTTAAGTAGGTAGCACCTAAAGCTCTATCATAAAGCCCGTAACCTGGTCTGCCGGTTTCACCCCATATCATTCTTCCATGGTCAGGTCTGATATAACCATCAAAACCATTTTTGTGAAGAGAAGCCATTATTCTTACCATATCTAAGCTTCCACATGGTGAATAGTGAGCAGCTTCTTCGAATCCACCCTCTAAAATTTTAACATTTCTTAGGTGCACAAAATGAACTCTTCCCATAGCTGAATATTTATCTGCCAAATGAACCAAATCATTTGAAGGAGATACGCCTAGAGAGCCTGTGCAAAGAGTTAAACCGTTATATTTGCTATCAACTAGACTAAGCATACGATCTAAATTTTTCTCGCAAGTGATTATTCTTGGAAGACCAAAAATACTCCAAGGTGGATCATCCTGATGGATGGCCATTTTGATATCATATTCCTCAGCAACAGGAATTATTTCTTTAAGGAAAAATTCTAAGTTGCTCCAAAGATCTTCTTCTGTGATTTTTGAATATTCGTCAAATACTTGCTTTAAAGTTTCTTTAGTGTAGCTTGAATCCCATCCTGGAAGAGATAGTTCTCCAGTTAGAGGATCCATTTTTTCGATTTGCTCTGGATAATAAACTAAAGCGTTTGAACCATCTGATAGTTCTTTATCTAATTGAGTTCTTGTCCAGTCAAATACAGGCATGAAGTTATAACATATTACCTTTACACCGGCTTTAGCTAATCTTCTTATATTTTCTTTATAATTCTCTATGTATTTTACACGAGTTTCTTTACCTAATTTAATATCTTCATGGACAGGTACGCTTTCGATTACATCGAAGGCAAGTCCAGCAGCTTCTACCTTATTTTTTAAAGATGTAATGCTATCTTCGCCCCACACCTCTCCAACAGGAACATTATAAATTGCAGTAACTATAGTGCTCATATTAGGGATTTGCTTGATTTTTTCTAATGTAACAGCATCATCATCGCCATACCAACGAAATGACATTTTCATAAATGACAGTCTCCTTTCATTCCTTTATTATTAATCTTCAAATTTTAAAACTATTTTCAACACATCTTGAGGATGATTTTTTATCATATCTAAAGCTTCCATTATGTCTTTGTAATTGAATGCTTTTGTCATTAACTGCTCAGGATTTAAAGAATTGTCTTCAAAACCAGCAATTACCTCATCGAAGCAGTTACAGTTTAATCTTGAACCAACAATAGTTAATTCTTTTTTAGTTATTTCAGCCATTGATATAGCTGAAGGCTGATTTTTAAGTCCAATAACAACTACGCGTCCTGCAGGGCATGCTAATTGTACGGATTGTTCAAAAGAGGAAGGGATACATACTGTATCTATTACAACAGGTATGCCTTCGCCATCTGTAAATTTCATTAATCTCTCTTCAAGATTTTCTTCAGAAACAAGCACTACTTCATCAGCACCCATAGAAAGAGCTTTGTCTAAACGCTCTCTTACTAAGTCGGTCATAATTACATCAGCACCGTTTCTTTTAGCAACTTGCATTGCAGCTATTCCTATTGGGCCTGATCCCATAATAAGAACTTTATCACCTTTAGTTATTTGAGCACGATTATTTATTTCCATACCGATTGTAAATGGTTCAACTATACCTAGTAAAGAGTCATCAAAGTCTTTTGTGAATTTATGAATGTTTTTTTCGCTTGCTGAGATATACTCTGCAAAGCCACCATCTCTATGAACACCCATTACTTCTAAATTTGCACATACGTTGTGACGTCCTATTTTGCAGGCATAGCATTCTCCACAGCTTACCACTGGATCCACAGCTACCTTATCGCCTATTTTTATAGAAGTAACATCAGAACCAACTTCTGTAACGATTCCACCAAATTCATGGCCTATAAGTCTTGGATAAGTTGCTAATGAGTTAGTGCCATTCCAAATACCAATATCTGAACCACAGATACCACCAGAAGTAATTTTAACAATCACATCATCTGGTTTTGTTATTGTTGGTTTTGGAACTTCTACAATTTGAACATTAAATGGTTCAATAACTTTTATAGCTTTCATTTTAACACCTCATATATAAAATTTAATTCTTTTCATGAAATACCTAATATATTAGATTTAAATAATATGCTTAATATTGATATATATTTGGTAAAATAAGGGGATAGATGTAATTATAAGGTCATATAAAATATAAATTCAATGTAAAAATTTAAATTGATATATTAGTTAGGTGTAACATTAATATATCAGATGAAAAAATAATTATCAATACTTAAAATTTAAAATTATTAGAAAAATAATACGCCGAAATTACTGCATTTAAATGAAGTATAAAATACTGGTGGCAAAAAAATATTTTTTTAAAATTAATATATTAAATAGAAAATGGTAAAAAAAATTCAAATGGTTTATACTATTAATATATTAATTGTTAAATAAAACAACAAAAAGTTGAGGAGAATAAAATGAAAAACATAAAAATTCTAGAAAAAAAAGAAAATGAGAATAATAGAGAATATGCTTATAGGTTATTGAGGTATAACATAATGAGTCTTCAAATATTACCAGGAGCAGCAATAAATGAAAGTGAGTTAGCTGAATTGTTAAATGTTAGTAGAACCCCTATAAGAGAAGCGGTTCTAATGTTGAAGGATGAATCTTTAATTGAGGTATATCCTCAAAGTGGATCTAAGGTATCACTTATAGATGTTGATATTTTGAAGGAAGGATTTTTCTTAAGATCAACTATTGAACCGGAGATAATTGCTCAATTAGCGGGAAACATAGGGCGTGAGTATACTGTAAGGATGAGGAGAAATCTAAAAAAACAAGAAGAAATATTAGAGCTTAATGAACAAGAAAGAGTTGATATGTTCTTTAAAACAGATGATAAGTTTCATCATATTATTTATGAGGCAGCAAATAAAGATACGATTTGGCAGGCAATGAAAAGAGTTAGTTCTCATTATGATAGAGTTAGATATATTGATGCAATAATGAATAATAGAAATTTAAATGAAATACTAAGAGAACATCATAAAATTTATTACTTGTTGTTAATAGGTTTTGCTGATGATTATGATTTGAGATTGTTTTACAATAGTCATTTAGGAAGTTATAGACAAAAGTTTCAGCAGATTTTGGAGAGGTTTCCGGAGTATTTTAAGATATAACACAACGATATAATTTTAAAATAAAAAATTATCAGATAATTATGTTGACGTATACATTTTTATCTGATATATTAGTTTCAGGGAATGGGTGTGACGTCATACGTATACATGTAAAAATTGTGTAAGTTAGGGACTAATATGAAAAACGGGGGGGACATTTATGTTTTCAGGAGAAATGGTTACAGGACCATTACTAATAGGTATTTTTATTTTAGCGATTGCTACTTTATTACTTTTAATTATTAAGTTTAAGTTAAATGCTTTCGTAGCTCTACTAGTAACAGCATATGCAACTGGTATGTTAGTTAACATGCCATTAGCAGATGTTAGTTCGACTATTACCAATGGTTTTGGAAGTACGCTCAGCGGTATAGGATTGGTAACAGGACTTGGGGTAATGTTAGGAATGTTCATGTATGAATCGGGTGGTATCGAGTCTATAGCAAATAACATTTTAAACAGTTTTGGAGAGAAGAGATCGCCTCATGCTGTAGCACTATCTGGATTTATAACGGGTATTCCGGTATTTGGGGATGTTGTGTATATCATGTTTGCTCCAATGCTACGTGTTTTATCTAAGAAAACAAAGATATCTATGGTAAACTTTGCTTGTGCTATTTCAGTAGCTACAACTTGTACATTTGCATTAGTATTACCTACAGCTCCACCACTTGCTGTTGCTGAAGAATTAGGAATTGAAATAGGAATATTCTTCTTCTACGCATTAATATCAGCATTTGTGGGAATGATTGTTGGTGGTATATTATATGGATCTTACCTAAATAAACAAGATCACAAAAATAATCATTTCTATACTTTTGAAGATTTAGATGATGAAGCGGCTGCAACTAGTGCTAAGAATGAAAAGGATAACAGAAATAAAATGGGGGCTGCGAAAGCTTTATCTATATTATTAGTTCCAATAGTTCTTATCTTACTAGGAAGTTTCGTACCATTAGCATTAGGACAAGATTCAGCAATTGTACCTTATGTTAAGTTTATAGGTGATAAAAACTTTGCGATGCTTTGTGGTGCAATTTATGCAGCAATTATATCTAGAAAATATATACAAAAATCAATTACTGACATAATGGGTGAAGCTGCAGATCAAGTTGGCCTTGTATTACTTATAACTGGAGCAGGTGGAGCTTTTGGTAAAATACTTCAAGCAACAGGAATAGCTGATTATATAGCTGGTACATTATCAAGTTTCAGTATTCCAATATTAGTACTTTGCTTCTTAATTTCACAAATAATTCGTTGTGCACAAGGATCTACAACAGTTGCGTTAATGACAACTGCTGCTATTATGTCTAGTACTATCGCTACAAGTACAGTATCTCCAATTCTTTGTGCAATTGCAATTTGTGCTGGAGGAATAGGTTTATCAATGCCGAATGACTCAGGATTCTGGGCAATTAGCAGATTCTTTAAAATCTCTGTTACAGACACATTGCGTGGGTGGAGTATGGGAGGATTTATTGCTGGTCTATCAATATTAGTATTTGTATCAATCCTGTCATTATTCCAAAACTTCTTACCTGGACTTATGATGTAGTTTAAAGAGACGGAGTAAATAAAAGGGGCTGCATATTAGAAAGTAATATCAGTCTCTTTTTATATTAAATTTTTGTCTTAAAATTATAATTTATAAATATTATGTTATAATATGGCAGAAAGGAAATTCTGCGAGGTAAAAATTATGAACAAGGTAACTGAAAATTTAAAATCTCTAAATGAGGATAAAATGTCACTTTCAACGAAAGTTGCTACACAAATTGAGGAGCTTATAATTGGAAGAAAACTGAGGGTTGGGGAAAAATTACCAAATGAATTCGAGATGGCTAAACAACTGAACGTTGGAAGAGGAAGTATACGTGAAGCTATAAAGATTTTGGTATCTAGAAATGTTGTAGAGATTAAGCGAGGGCGTGGAACTTTTGTATGTGATAAACCTGGTCTAGTAAAGGATCCCTTGGGATTTGCATTTACTAAAAATAGGCTTAAGCTGGCATTGGATATTTATGAGTTTAGAATGATTATGGAAACTGAAATGGCTGCATTGGCAGCTGAAAGAGCATCAGATGAAGAAATTGAAGAAATTGAAAGAGCTGCTATTGAAGTAGAAGAATTGTGTAAAAAAGGACTAGATCATAAGGAAAAGGATGCTTTTCTACATGAATTAATTGCTAAGAGTACAAAAAATCAAGTTATGATAAATATAATACCTGTTATTCTTTCAGGTGTGGAATTGTTTATAAGTATTACAGATTCAACATTAAAGAAAGAAACTATATTAACTCATAGGATGATTGTAGATGCTATAAAAGAGAGGAATCCAGAAAATGCTAAGGCAGCAATGACTAAGCATATAGAGTCTAATATACATAAAATAAAAAATATGAGTGAATAATTTAAGTTAAAAGTTACTTCTTAAAACAGAGATGAAAGTAAATTATTAAATATAATTTTATTATATAAAAACAGGAAATCATTTAACATGAGGGAGACAGAAAAGATGAGGAGTCAAGAGTTAAGAAAAATTGCACCAGAATTAGATCCGCTTAGAATTGGAACTGGATGGAAAGTTGAGGATTTATCTAAAACACAAATAATAATAGAAAGCACTTTTGGAGATAGTCATCCAGGAAGTGGGCATTTATTGGAACTAGTAGAAGAAGCTAGAAAAGGAGTTGTTGAAGCGGGAGGATTTGGAGCAAGATATTTTACAACAGATATTTGTGATGGAGAAGCTCAAGGACATGATGGAATTAACTATTCTTTAGTATCTAGAGATATGATTGCTAATATGATAGAGATTCATGCAAATGCAACACCTTTTGACGGAGGAATATTTATTGCAAGTTGTGATAAGGGAATGCCGGCCCACTTAATGGGGTTAGCTAGAGTTAACATTCCAGCTATTGTAGTTACTGGTGGAGTAATGGATGCAGGTCCAAACCTACTTACATTAGAACAGATTGGTATGTATAGTGCAATGTATGAACGTGGGGAAATTACAGAAGAACAATTTTCATATTATAAACATAATGCATGTCCATCCTGTGGAGCGTGCTCATTTATGGGTACAGCATCAACAATGCAGATTATGGCTGAGGCTCTAGGTTTAATGCTTCCGGGAAGTGCACTTATGCCAGCGACAAGCCCAGATCTTCGAGAATTTGCAAAAAAAGCAGGCGAGCAGGCTGTATGGCTAGCTAAGAATAATTTAACACCAGATAAAATTGTTACTATGAAATCTTTTGAAAATGCAATTATGGTTCATGCTGCAATTTCAGGATCTACTAATTCATTATTACATTTACCTGCAATTGCAAGAGAATTTGGGATTGAGATTGATGGGAACACCTTTGATAGATTACATAGAGGGGCACATTATCTACTAAATATAAGACCGGCAGGACAATGGCCAGCACAATATTTCTATTATGCAGGTGGAGTACCAACTGTTATGGAAGAAATTAAAGATATGTTGCATTTAGATGTGATGACTGTAACAGGTAAAACTTTAGGCGAAAATTTAGAGGAGCTTAAGAAAAATGGGTATTATGACAAGTGTCAGAAGTATTTAGATTTTGTAGGATTAAAAAAAGAAGATATAATTAGACCATTTAATAATCCCTTTGGAACTGATGGCAGTATAGGAATATTATACGGAAATCTTTGTCCAGATGGAGCTGTAGTTAAGCATACAGTTGTACCTAAAGAGATGTTTGAGGCTGTTTTAATTGCACGACCTTTTGATTGTGAAGAAGAAGCTATAGATGCGGTATTGAAACGTAAAATAAAGCCTGGTGATGCAGTAATCATTAGATATGAGGGGCCAAAGGGAAGCGGTATGCCAGAGATGTTTTACACTACAGAAGCTATAGCATCTGACCCAGAACTTGGTGCATCAATTGCATTACTTACAGATGGTAGATTTTCAGGAGCATCAAAGGGACCTGCTATTGGACATATTTCACCAGAGGCAGCAGAAGGCGGTCCTATTGCTTTAGTTGAAGAGGGAGATTTAATTCAAATAAATATTCCAGAGCGTATATTACGTGTTGTTGGAATCAATGGTGTGAAAATGAGTGAAGATGAAATTCAAAAGGTTTTTGAAGAACGTAAGAAAACTTTGCAGTCTAAGCCGTTAAAATATACTAAAGGTGTGCTAAAGTTGTTCTCTGAAAAGGCTGTATCACCTATGAAAGGTGGATATATGGAGTAATATGAATAATTTATTTGATATAAGAGGGAAGAAAGTCATTGTAACCGGAGGTTCTAGAGGGCTTGGGCTTGGAATGGCTGAAGGGTTTCTTGAGGCAGGTTGTGAAGTTGTTATAGTTGGAACCAGTGATAAAATTTTCAAAACAGCTGAATTATACACTGAAAAAGGGTTGAAATGTTTTGGAGTAAAAGGTGATTTGGGTAATCGACAGGAAGTAAAAAGAGTGTTCGATGAGTGTATAGAAAAGTTAAATGGAGATTTGGATGTATTAGTTACTGCCCATGGAATACAAAGAAGACACAGTGCTGAAAATTTCCCTGTCGAAGAATGGGATGAAGTATTACAGGTTAATCTTTCATCTGTATTCATTTTATGCCAAGAAGCTGGAAAGCTAATGCTAAAAAAAGGATATGGGAAAATTATAAATATAGCATCTATGATTTCTTTCTTTGGAGGACAAACTATACCCGCATATGCTGCATCGAAGGGTGGAATTGCACAGCTAACAAAAGCGCTATCAAATGATTGGGCTGGTAAAGGCATAAATGTAAATGCTATTGCTCCGGGTTACATGGCAACTGAAATGAATACAGCATTATTAGATCCCCAAAATCCAAGATATTTATCTATAACGGAAAGAATTCCGGCTCATAGATGGGGAACTGGTGATGATATGAAGGGTACAGCAATCTTTTTAGCATCTTCAGCTAGTGATTATGTATGCGGAGCTATAATTCCAGTTGATGGAGGATACTTAGTAAAATAAAATTTAGTAGAAGCAAAATCGGGTGTATGAATAACTTGCAATAGCAATTGTATTAAAAAAATGTACTTAAAATATAATAGCGTGGGGGAAAAGATGAAATTAGTAGTTATTGATGGTCAAGGTGGAAGAATTGGAAAAGGAATTATAGAGCAGCTTAAAAGCTTAAACTTAGGTGTTGACATATTAGCTATTGGAACTAATAGTATAGCAACATCAACAATGATAAAAGCTGGCGCTGATTATGCTGCAACTGGAGAAAATCCGGTTATTGTTAATTCAAAGGATGCAGATATAATAATTGGACCTATTGGGATAGTAATTGCTGACTCATTATTTGGAGAGATAACTCCAGCTATGGCTGTAGCTGTAGGGCAGAGCCGAGCAGAGAAGATATTGCTTCCAATAAATAAGTGTAACAATAGAGTTGTTGGAATAAGTGAAGTCAATGTTTCGAATATAGTTGCTTTAGCGACAAAGCGTGTTCAAGAAATATTGACAAGGAGTTAGAATTATCATACAATTAAAATGATTTCGTGCAGAAGCCGAAGTAAATAATCTTAATCAACTAATAAATATAAATTAAATTTAATGCAGATTTAATCATACCACGCAGGTATTATATGTCTAAAGAAATAGACCGTATATATCTGCGTGTTTTTTTGAAAGGATTTGTTATTATGAAAGATATTAAAAAAATTACTTTATCAGGAGTATTATTAGCAGCCACATTGATTTTGCCATTTTTGACAGGACAGATACCTCAGATTGGAAGTATGTTATCTCCTATGCATATACCTGTATTAATTTGTGGATTTGTGTGCGGATGGCAATATGGAGCAATCGTAGGAGCTGTTGCACCAATATTGAGGTTTTTATGCTTTGGAATGCCACCGCTATTTCCAGTTGGTTTAGCTATGACCTTTGAACTAGCAGCTTATGGAGCTTGTGCTGGATTAGTATATAAGGCTCTTCCAAAGAAAATTATCAATGTATATGTAAGTTTAATAGTATCAATGATTATAGGAAGATTAGTATGGGGAGTAGCTATGTTTGGAATTGCTGCAGTTTCAAGTGTTAACTTTAGCATTGAAGCTTTTATAGCAGGAGCATTTATAAATTCAGTACCTGGAATTATAGCTCATATTATTCTTATTCCTGTGATAGTAATTGCGTTAAGGAAGGTGAATTATTTTTCAGATGAATTATGTACAGGAAAAGCTTATTAAATCATTAGTTAATTATCCTGAAATGGAAGTTCAGGATGCATTAAAGTTTATTTTTCAAAGTGAGTTTGGCTGTGGTCATTTAATTAAAGATGAAGAAAAAAGCTGTTTAATGCTTGAAGACGAGTGGGAGAAGGCTGACTTAAACAAACAGGAGGAGTTATTTGAACAACTTGGTGGGGGGTATGCAAGGTTTAATATAGGGATAGCCAAAGGTTTAGGTATATCACCAAGGTTATTTCAAAGAATATTTTTTAAAAGTGCTGAAAGAGAAGCGGGAACTGTTGAAGGTTTTTACAATAAAGTTAGTCAACTGAAAAAAATGTGTGAGGATGGAGAAGTTCCATTTTCAGTAGGAGAAGTTGAAGAATTTTTAGAAGGATGGGAAGAAAAAGGTCAGCCATTATTTAGACATTCAGATAAATATAGAATGCTATACAAGCCTTCATATCGTGTTGTATCAGAAGAATTTATAAGTATTCTTCCAGTAATAATAAGAATAGAAAATGAGTTAAAACAAAAGGAGAAGGTTGTTATAGGCATAGATGGACCTTGCGGAGCAGGAAAAACAACCTTAGCAAATAAGTTAGCTGATTTTTACGGTGTTCAGATTGTTCATATGGATGATTTTTTTCTTCCGCCATCTTTAAGAAGTGTAGAGAGGTTGGAAGAGCCAGGTGGAAATATACATTATGAAAGATTTTGTGAAGAGGTTGTTTCAAAAGTAAAGCTTTCTCAAGCTTTTAAGTACAGAGTTTTCAGTTGCAGAAAGATGGACTTTCATGGTGAAGCAGAAATTAGTAATAGTAATCTTTTGATAGTTGAAGGAAGTTATTCTCTGCATCCTTTATTTGAGGAAATATACGACATTAAGATCTTCTGTGATATTGATTTAAAGGAGCAGAAAAGAAGAATAATTTCGAGAAATGGTATGGATTTGTATAGGAATTTTGAAATAAAGTGGATACCTATGGAAAAAAAATATTTTAAGGAATTTAACATAGAAGAGCGTTGTGATTACGTATTAAGTTAATATAATTTAAAGGAATCTTTTAAAAGAGTAATTAAGGATTCCTTTAAATTGATTAAATTTAAAGAAGATTCAAAGAAAATGTTTACAAAAGTGTGAATGTATTATATATTTTTAATATAACCTGTAGGACAGGTGACAAGATACAAGTGTGAAATTATGAGTGTAAATATTCTGATATAGGGAAGGTAGATTAATGGCAATTGAGCAGATAAAAAAAACTAGTGTTGGAAGTCAGGTGTTCGAACAGTTAAAAAGGCAGCTTTTGAGTGGGGAATGGAAACAAGGAGAGAAAATTCCATCAGAAAACGAACTTGCAGAAGCGTTTGGGGTAAGTAGGGTAACAGTACGTCAAGCAATCCAAAAGCTTACAGTTTTAGGGTTATTAGAAACTAGATTTGGGGAAGGTTCTTTTGTTAAGGAAGCTAAAGCCGGAATTTATATGAACGGGTTAATTCCTATTGCTTATTTAGGGGAGAACTCTTTGAATGAGGTTTTGGAATTTAGAAGAACCATAGAAGGGGTTGTTGCTGAATTGGCAACTATAAAAATAACTGAAGAGGAAGTAGAAGAGCTGGAAAATCAATTGAATGATATGAAGGAAAATAGAAATGACTTAAAATTATTTTCAGTTGCAGACTTTAAGTTTCATCTAGTTTTGGCTAAAGCTACTAAGAATTCATTGTTTATAGAAATATTCAATATTATAAATGATGTTTTATATGACGCAATGACTAAAATTGTTGCCAAAAGAGGAGATAGTGCGGGTTTGCATTATCATAGATTAATTATAGATGCAATAAGGGAAAGAGATGCTAAAAAGGTAAGAGAGATAATGGATAAGCATATGGAAGATACAGTTAATTCTTTTAAAGAATTTAATAATTAAATTGGAAAGGGGATATGAAAATGTCTAGGATAAAACAAAAAAGTGCAACAGAAAGATTATTATGGGCACAGTTTGATGCATTACAGCTTGGTTCGGCTTGGGATGAAGAAGATATTACAAAACCACAAGTGTTAATAGAAGATGTGTTTGGGGACAGTCATCCTGGAAGTGTACATTTAAATAAGCTTTCTGAACAGGCTAAATATGGAGTATTTGAAAAGGGTGGCTTTCCTGCACAGTTTCACGCCACAGATATTTGTGATGGATGTGCACAAGGTCATGATGGAATGAATTATATTTTAGCATCTAGAGAGGCGTTATGTGATATGGTAGAGGTCCACGGCTCAGTTTCACCATGGGATGGTTTAATATTAGCGTCTTCCTGTGATAAATCTATACCAGCACATTTAAAGGCAGCTGCAAGATTAGATATACCAACAATATTCTTGCCAGGTGGAAGCATGAGAGTAGGACCTAATATGACTACCTCATTAGTCGCTGGAGATATTTCTCTTCGTCAAAAGCGTAAGGGGGAGATAACTGATGAAGAGGTAAGAGATTATAAGCTGACAGGGTGTCCATCTTATGGAGCATGTACGTTTTTAGGTACAGCAAGTACCATGCAATGTATGGCTGAAGCATTAGGTTTAGCTCTTCCAGGGTCAGCACTTATGCCTGCCACAATGAATGATATTTTAAGAAATGCTAGAGTTGCAGGTAGAAAAATAATGGAGCTTATTGAAAGGAATATAACTCCAAGAAAAATTTTAACTAAGGAAGCTTTTATTAATGCTATTATCGTACATAGTGCAATTGGAGGTTCAACTAATGCAACAATCCATTTACCATCCATTGCGGCAGAGCTTGGAATAGAATTAACACCAGAGCTATTTGATGAAATAAATCATAAGATTCCTCATATAGGAAATATAACTCCAAGTGGTCAGCATCTAACAGAGTCATTTTGGTTTGCTGGAGGAATTCCAATGGTACAGTTAATGCTGAAGGATTATTTAAATCTTGAGGTTATGACTGTTACAGGTAAAACATTAGGAGAAAATTTAAATGAATTGGAAAAA
Source organism: Clostridium sp. (assembly GCA_029851835.1). Classification (GTDB taxonomy): domain Bacteria; phylum Bacillota; class Clostridia; order Clostridiales; family Clostridiaceae; genus Clostridium_J. Next base: position 15,683 of record JARKVD010000028.1, read on the forward strand.
GAGAATTTCTTTGAAAGAAATTTAGGGTATTTAGCTAATTATGGTCTTACGAGAGAGGAAGTTATATTACCATTAGAAAAGGTAAAGGAGATTGGATCTATTGCAATATTGAAGGGAAATATAGCACCAGAAGGTTCTGTTGTGAAATATTCTGCATGTAATGATGAATTGTTTGTCCATAAGGGAATTGCAAGAGTTTACAATTCGGAAGAAGGAGCCTATAACTCAGTTGTTAATGGAGAAATTAACCCAGGGGATATAATTGTCATTAGATATGAAGGTCCTAGGGGCACTGGAATGCCAGAAATGCTAATGACAACAGAGGCCATAGTGTGTGATAAGAGGCTGAATGGAACAGTATCTCTTGTAACTGATGGAAGATTTTCAGGAGCTACAAGAGGGGCTGCAATAGGACATGTTTCTCCAGAAGCAGCTTCAGGTGGACCAATTGCTTGGGTTAGAACAGGGGATATAATTGAGTATAACATTCACAAGCGTACTTTAAATGTTGTTGGAATAGATGGAATTGAGATGTCTTTAGAAGAGGTTGAAAAGGTATTTGAAGAACGTTCAAAAGATGGAGTTATTCCAAGACCGCCAAGAAAAGGATTGTTTAAAAGGTACACTACATCAGCATTATCAGCTATGAAGGGTGCAGGGTATTAAAAATAGATTTATTACAAGGGGGAGTATATTAATGAAAGCAAAATATTTAACACCGGTTGTTACAGCCTTTGATGAAAATGGAAATATAGATTTTGAGGCAAATAAAAATATCTATGATTATCTTATTGCTGGAGGTGTAGACGGTATAGTAATTTTAGGAAGTATAGGTGAGTTCTTCAATATAGCTTTAGAGAAGCAGAAGAAGCTCATTGATGTGGCTCTAAAGCATATAAATAAAAGAGTTAAGGTTTATGTAGGAACAGGGTGTATGTCTATAGAAGATACTATAGAAATGACTAACTACGCACATAATGCTGGAGCTGATGCTACAATGATAATAAGCCCATATTATTTTAGTTTATCAGAGGAAAGTATAGAATTCTTTTATAATAGTGTTGCAAAGGCAACAGAAGCTCCAATATACTTATATAATTTCCCAGATAGAACGGGCTATGACTTATCTCCAGAACTTACACTTAAGCTTATTAGAAAAAATAAGAATATAGTTGGATTTAAAGATACAGTAGGAGTGATGGGACATACCAGGGCTTTAATTTCTTTAGTAAGAAGTGAGTTCCCAGATTTTGATGTTTTATCAGGATTTGATGAAAACTTTGCTCATAATATATTATGCGGAGGTGGTGGTTGTATTGGAGGTTTATCTAATATAGCACCAGAATTATTTGCAGGGTGGGTAAAAGCTGCAAATGATAAGGATTTTGATAAAATTGCAGATTATCAAAGGACTGTAGATTCACTTATGAAGATTTATGACGTAGCAATGCCTTTTATTCCAGTTATAAAAAAGGCAATGGTTTTAAGAGGAATAAAAATGAAGGATTACTGCTCTAAACCATTTTTAACTGTGAATGATGAACAAACAGAAGAAATAAAAAATATATTATGTAAAGCAAATCTTTTATAAGATTAATAAATATGGGCGAGTAATTATTTCTAAAAAGGGTGTTACAAAATGATTTAAAAATAATTTTGTAACACTCTTTTTTAGTTGCCTATAAAAGTGGGGGTCTTTTAAGTTTTGATTCTCTACGTTAATATGGCTATTTTTTTATTTTTTTGTATGACCAATAAAGGTCTAATAAACACAAGCTATTCAACAATCTCTTCGAGTAATTTTATATATCTTTGTATTTAAGTTTTTCTCTTCCCTTTTCCATAAATAAACTTTATATTAAATTCAACTTTTTTTATTAAGAAAAACTAAGAGCTCATTTAAATACTCAACATTATATTTTCGGGATAGGACCCAATAATTAGTGTGTAAATCATGATTAATGTTTAAAATTAACTTACTAATCTTCTCATAAAGTTTAATTTGATTTTTTTAATGGATTTTCTACAAACGAACATATATTTATTTGCATTAGCTTCGATTTTTGTGACATCGACAAATAAATTTTTGAACTTTAATTTATTTATAGGAAACTTATTTTCATTTCATTCAAAGTAGTAATTAAAGAGTAAGTTTCAGAAACTAAATCATAGATGCGCACAGTGAAAGCTCTGCTTGTAAAATCAAAGATTTGATTAGTGGAACTTGTGGAGCATCACTTCTGGAGTGTAATTTTATAGGCTTTTACTTAACTGTAAGGCTTCCAATACCAATACTTAAATCAAATGTATAGGTATTTTCTCCAGAGGTTGTAGCTGAAATGTTTGTATCACCTAAACCAGTATCGGTTATAAGCTTAACAGGAGCATCGTCTGGTAAATCAATAGTTGCTTCACCCATGCCACCAGAGTAAGTTAAGTTACCTCCAACTTCAGAAAGAGATAAATAAAATTCACCCATGCCACCAGAAATATCAATGTCACCACATTTTTTATTTAAAGATATATTTGTTTCACCCATTCCTTGCTTAAGGGTTAATTTATCAAAGTATACATTAGAAATAGTAAGCTCACCCATACCACCTTTTAAATTCAGTGACTCAAATGAGGAATCATTAATAGCTACAGTACCAGCACCACAATAAATTATAGCATTTCCTTTAAAGGATTTAGGTATGCCAATTATTACTTTTCTGGTTTGATTATTAAATCCATTCATATTAAATGAGTTTATGCCTTTTTCTTCAATGTATATAGTCTCATGGCTTTTGTTAAACTTAGTTTCTTTAACTATATTACTTGTACCAGTACAATCAAGGGTTATATTATTTCCATCTATAGCTTTAATAGTAACTTCTGATGCCAGTATAGAAATATCTAAATTATCTATGCCTTCGGAAGAAATGCTTTTATGAAGATCTTCAGAATATGAAGCTGTAGAAGTGTTATTAGAATTATTATTAATATTTAAACCATCTGTAGTCACAGTTTCTATAAATTCAGTTAAATTATTGCGTTTGTTTTCTCTTGAATTAATTCCAAAGCGAATATTACATCCAGCTAGTATTGTTGTTGAAAGAATCAAAGTAGAAATTGCTAATAGAGTTTTCTTTTTCATTTATATCACTCCTTTTAATATATATCTAATTTGTTATCAATCATATAAGCAGCTGTTATCTGAAGACTTATTAAGGCAATGAGGTCAATGAAAACTGAGAAGATGTCAATTTTTATAAGTCCAAATTTTCCTATACTCATATAGAAATAAGGGAGAAAATGAATAATGGTTTTGTTGAACCAGCTATATATACTATCACCTATTAAGCAGCTAAAGATTACCCCTAATACACAAAGTCCTGTACTTCTAATAAAGGACCCGACTATAGCTATTGAAGCAGTTATGATTAGATGAGCGCTAAGAAGGCCAAATAGAGTTCCTAAGGAAGAAATTATGAGTAGGGATGCAAAAGCGTGAGCATTTAGACTTCCAACAAAGCAAATAACTAAGAGGATAATAAGGTCCACAAACAAGAGCTCTAAAAAATGGCCCAAGATAAATTGGATTCCGTTGATGGGAGTCAAAAATAGAAGACTTCCATGTTCTTTAGATATTTGTAGTGAAAAAATGACTAGGTGAGCGATAAAATTGATAATTAATAAAATAGAGATTGTTGGAACTAAGTCTAGTCCTTGTGTAAGGCGAGATAAGAAACTGCTGGACATAAAAGCTAAAAGAAGAATTATGCCCTCAACTATATAAGTGATTCTTAAGGTTTTAAAGGTGTGCTTTGCTACACCTAAAATATTTTTTATAGAGTTTCGTTTACTTGTTATTACTTCCATAATTTCACCTACTCTGCAAATACTTTTCTATAAATTTGATCTATTGAAGTTTCATATTTTACTCTTAAATCTTCGGCATCCCCTTGCTCTATTATTGAACCATCGCCAAGAAAGATTACTTCATCAAACAATCTTTCAAGTTCACCAACATAGTGTGTTGTAATAATCATTGATGCGTTAGAATCTATAGTTTCAATTATGGCACTTATGATTTTATCTCTACTAATAATGTCTACTCCGGATATTGGTTCATCTAAAATATAAAGAGCTGCTTTACGACTAAGAGTTAAACTAAGGCCGAGTTTTTCAAGCATACCTTTAGAAAGTGATTTTAATTTAAGATTTATGTCAAGACTCATAAATTTTAGTAGTTTTTTGCACTTTTCTTCATCAAAATCTGGGAAGAAGTCTTTATAGAACTTAATTGTGTCAGATATCTTCATCCACTTTGGAATATAGTCTTTTTCTTGAAGATAGGATACTAGTTTCTTTGTTTCAGATCCTATTTTGATATTATTAATTGTAACTTGCCCACCAGATGGTTTAAAAAGACCAGAAATTATGTTAAGCAAAGTAGTTTTACCTTGACCATTTGGTCCTAATATACCTAAAACTTTTCCCTTCTTTAAAGAGAAGGTTAAACCATTAAGAATGCGTTTTGAACCAAAGCTTTTAACAAGATCAGTTATTTCAAGTAATTCATATTGAGACGTAGTTATATCAGAATTAGAACATTGTGTGTTTGGATGGGGTTGGATTAAAATGTTATTATCCATTATGATTCCTCCTCATACATATCTTTTATTAAATTGATAATTTCACTTTTACTAAATCCTAAGTTTTTACTTTGGGATATGAAATCTTTTATTAATTCTATTGATAATTCTTTTCTTAAGTTTTGTATTTTTGCTATATCATCTGTTACAAATTTTCCGATTCCTCGCTGGGTAATAATAAGACCGTCATTTTCAAGTTCTGAATATACTCTAAGGATTGTGTTTGGATTAACCTTTAATTTGCTGGCATAATCTCTAACAGACAATAATCGCGCCCCCTCTTTTAACGTACCTGAAACAATTTTAAGTTTCATAAAATTTTTTATTTGAAGATAGATGGGTTCCTTGGAATTTAATTCCCACTCCATATATTTACCTCCTGTTAAAGTTGAAAATTACTATTTATTTGAAAATTAGTATTTATTAGCATTAGTGTCTTAATCACATAATACACTGATACTGACAAGGTGTTAAATTGGAAATAAGTCAATTGCGTAAGATTATTGTGAAAATACTTACTTTTACTTTCGAATACTTTTAATTTCATATTTTTGGAAGAAAATAATGACAAATAATTCAATTTCTAATTGTAATAACTTGGAACTATATGTATAATTGTTAATAGAACTGTACAAAAATGTAGTAATTTGTAAGCTAAATTATATTGATTGGGGGAAGGTAGTTTATGGAGAGAATTTTCAACTACCTAGATGAAGGGATAATAATTTTTAATATTTATGGGGATATATTGTTTGCTAATGATGCAATAGTAGCAAAGCTAAAATTTTTAAGAGAAGAACTATATGAAAAAAATATAAATATTGTGGCAAACGATGATGTTGTTACAAAGGAAATTTTATGTAATTTATCTTCATATGTTGATAAAAGAGTGAAAATTAAGCTCAATACCAAGGAAAAAAAGAAAAAAATGTTTAATGCTATTTTAGGAAAAGACTTGTGGTATGGACAAGAAGTCTTTTGTTTAATTTTAGATGAAGCAGTGTGCGGTGGAAAGCATACTAAGGCTGATTTAGAGAGAATTTTAGATGAAATTCCATATGGAGTGTGGGTTAAGGATATACATGGAAAATATGTATATGTAAATCAAAAGCATGCAGATATAATAGGAATGGATAAATGTGAGCTTTTACTGACTAATGATTTTGAAATTTGGAATAAAAGGGATAGTGAGTATTTTAATTATATTGATAATGAGGTTTTAAAGCATAAAAAGCCTATTTTAGAACAACATAGAGTAAGTGGAATTAATAATGAGGATTCATGGTTTGAAACATATAAAGCACCTCTTATGAAAGATGAATATTCAGCAAAGTATGTTATGGGAATATCTAGGGATATTTCTTTATCAAAAAAAATAGAGCAAGAATTGGCTAGAAGCCATAAAGATATGATGACATTAAATAATCTGATTCCAACCAGTGAATATGATGCAGAAAGAGTATTAGGTTCTATTAAAGGTGACTTAATAAGCAGATTTAAAGCAGATGGCGGAACCATTTGGATATATGATCAAAAAAGTACTAAATTAAAACCAGTTGTTACCTTTGGAATAAGCGAAGGGCGTATTGAAAAGTTTCAAGATATTTTTATACCTTATGATAAATTTACAAATCCATTGAATTGGGGTATAGAAGGTGTTATGCCTATTAAGGAGTGCAAAAATTTTATTTTTGGACAAGAGGAACTAATGAAATTAGGAGTAAAATATTGTGGCGTTTATAGAATTACGTGTAATAATGAGATAATAGGTCTTGTTCATACTATATATAAGAATAAAAATGATTATAGTATAAAAAGTGATGATTTTATGAAAACCATGTGTAATCAACTAGGAATGATAATAAAGAATGATATGCTTTCGCAAGATATAAAATGTGAATTTTCTAAAAGAAAAGAAGCGGAAGAAGAATTACAGTTATTTTTAGATACCGCAGTTGATTTAATTTCTATAGTAGATGGAAATAAGAACTTTAAAAGAGTTAACTCTGGATGGACAGAGATTTTAGGCTGGACAGAAGAAGAGTTATTTTCAATGAAAAGTGATGATATAATTCTTCCGGAGGATAGAGATTTAACATCAAAAATGGTAGATGAGTTAAGGGCAAAATTATCAATAAAAGGTGCAGTTAATAGGTATGTTTCAAAAGGTGGGGAGGTACACTGGATTGAGTGGAGTAGCAGATATATCCCTGGAAAGAATGTTTCAATATGTACTGGTAGGGATATTACTAAGTTAAAAAAAGCGGTGGAACAGAAGGAACTTTATGAAAAAGCCCTTGAAGTAGAGAGGATAAAGAGTGAATTTTTTGCCAATATATCCCATGAATTCAAAACTCCATTAAACATTATCTTAACTATTATGCAGCTTATAATGAAAAGTATGGATAAAGATAATAATGAATTAAGTCATGAAAAACTTGTGAAATATATGGAGTCTATTAAGCAAAACTCATACAGATTATTAAGACTTGTCAACAATCTTATTGATATAACTAAAATTGATACTGGGTATTATGAAATTATTTTAGAAAATGCTAATATTGTTAATGTTGTGGAAGATATAACTATGTCAGTTGCTGAATATACTGCAGAAAAGGGGATAGAATTGGTTTTTGATACAGATGTTGAAGAATTAATTATTGCTTGTGACCCTGATAAAATTGAAAGAATAATGCTAAATTTGTTGTCTAATGCTATAAAATATTCAAAATCAGGTGGAACTATTAATGTAGATATAAAATCTAAAAGTGATAAAATAATAATATCTGTGGAGGACAATGGTATAGGCATTGAAACAGAAAAGATAAATAAGATATTTGATAGATTTTCTCAGGTTAAAAACACCTTTACTAGGGAATGCGAAGGTAGTGGTATAGGTCTTTCTATAGTGAAATCTTTAGTTGAGATGCATGGGGGAACTATTTGGGTAGAAAGTGAATTTAATAAAGGAACTAAATTTATTTTTGAATTACCTGTAAAAGTATTAGATGAAAAAGATGTATTTATTGAATCGAAGGATTTTATAAGTTCAATTGTGGAAAAGTGTAATATCGAATTCTCAGATATTTATAATTAGGTATTTACAAAACATAAATATGTCTTTATAATATAAAAATAAGTTGGGAAATGTATAAATCCCTAACGATGAATAGGTTGTATTGCTAGAATGTTCGTGATATAATGAACATATAGCTAATAAAACTCGTATATAATCGGAAATATGGTCCGGAAGTTTCTACCTGCAAGCCGTAAATTTGCAGACTACGAGGAGTTGTACTTTATTATTTACTAGTAAGTTATTTATAGTGATAAGATATCAACACCTCAATTTTAAATAAATTGAGGTGTTTTTTTTATTAAGTAATATAAATAAGATAAATTTGTTTCTAGTAATGATGATATCAAACTTCAAGTATGGGAATTAAGTAATGCGAGATAAAAGAAAAAATCACTTGAGGGGAGATAAGCAAATGACACATGAAGACCAAGTAATTAATGATGACATAAGATTGACATACGGGGTAGATGATAACCCTGGTCTAATAAAAAAGATACTATTTGGATTACAGCATATATTTGCTGCATTTGGAGGAATAGTTGTAGTACCGTTAGTTATATCAGGGGCTCTGGGCTTTGACGCTAAGTTAACTACAACCTTAATAAGTGCCACAATTTTAGCATCTGGACTGGCAACTATAATACAAGCAAAGGGATTTGGAGTTGTTGGTTCTAGAGTGGCATGCATAATGGGGACAGACTTTACCTTTGTATCACCTGCAATTTCAGTAGGTACAGTATTAGGGCTTCCAGGAATTATAGGAGCAACAATTTTAGGGGCATTTTTTGAAATTATACTTAGCTATTTTATTAAGCCTTTAATGAAGCTGTTTCCACCAATAGTAACAGGTACAGTGGTATGTTTAATTGGCTTAACCTTATTGCCGGTATCCATTGACTGGGCTGCAGGAGGAGTAGGAGCTGCTGATTATGGCAGTATGAAAAATCTTTCTATAGCAATGTTCGTTTTAATATTTACACTTGTGCTAAATAGATATGGTAAAGGAATGCTAAGCAGTGCTTCTATATTAATTGGTATGGTAGCAGGATATGTTATTTGCATTCCAATGGGGATGGTTGATTTTACAGCAGTGAAAGAGGCTAGCTGGATTTCTTTTCCTAAGATATTTGAGTATGGTATTACTTTTGATTTAAAGGCGTTAATTGCATTTATTCCAGCGTATTTTGTTACAACCATAGAAACAGTTGGGTGCTTAAAGGCCATTGGAGAAACTTCACAAATAGAGATGGAGGAAAAAAGAGTTGGTTCAGGTGTTTTAGCTGATGGTATTGGAAGTATAGTTGGAGCAGTTGTAGGTTCATTCCCAAATACAACTTTTAGTCAAAATGTTGGGTTAATTCCTTTAACTAAGGTTGCAAGTAAATATGTGGCTATAATGGCTGGTATCATTATGGTATGTTTAGGATTCTTACCTAAGTTAGCAGGACTTATTAGTGGAATTCCACAACCAGTGCTTGGCGGAGTTGGAGTAGTTATGTTTGGAACTGTGGCAGCGGCAGGAATTAAGACTCTTAGCAGAGTTAGACTTACAGAGAGAAATCTGCTTATAATAGCAACGTCTATAGCCTTAGGACTTGGAGTTACTTTTAGACCAGATGTTATAGCTCAACTTCCAGAGGGAATCAAGATGATTTTCTCATCAGGAATTTCAACTGGAACAATCACAGCATTAATATTAAATTTAGTTTTAAGAGAAGATAGAGAAAATGAAAATAGTAAAGAAAATAGAGAGGTAGCATAATGAAAGCTTTAAAACAACGTATTTTAAAGGATGGAAATGCATTAAATAAATCAGTATTAAAAGTAGATTCATTTTTAAACCATGGAGTTGATCCTGTTTTAATGAGCGAAATTGGGACGGCTTTTAAAGAATATTTTGAGAATCATGGAATTACAAAGATATTTACAATAGAAAGTTCAGGAATAGCCCCAACAGTAATGACTGCACTTCAAATGGGTCTTCCAATGGTAACCCTAAAGAAACAGACATCAAAGATACTTAGTGGAGAAATTTATCAAACCACAGTACATTCTTTTACTAAGGATATAAATTATGAATTAACTTTATCTAAGAAATATATATCAAAGGAAGATAAGGTTCTAATAATTGATGACTTTTTAGCATATGGTGAAGCAGCTCTTGGAGCTGCAAGACTTGTTGAAGAAGCTGGGGCAGAAGTAAGCGGGATAGGAATTGTAATAGAGAAATCATTCCAACCAGGAAGAAAGCTACTTGAAGATAAGGGTTATGATATATGTTCTTTAGCAAGAATCGGCAGGTTAGATAATGGTTTTATTGAATTCGTTGAAGAATAGTTAATTTAGCAGTAGCTAAAGTTTTGATTTTGTTAGTGAAACTTCCACAGAGTGTATCTTTGATTTAGATACTCGAATCTATGCAGTAGAGTACTTATTCGAATATGCATGAGGGGAAGCTCCCAGATGTGAATTATTTACTATATTTTAACTGACAATTGTGTAATGAAAAAGGCGTAAGTAAAAAGCTATTTACTTATGTCTTTTTTATTTTTATGAAAATCTAAAAGAATAAATCGGTGTTACTATGAAGAAAATAAAGATGATACTAATGTAAATAAAATAATTATGATTCGCTAAAGAATATTGAAAATCATAAAAATAATTACAGCAAAGGAGAATAAAGATGGAAACAATACTACCTTACCATAACTATATAGTAGTAACCCCTAAGGGCCATATTGAAGGATTTCAAGAGGTGGAGGATGCCAATGCCTATATATTAGGATATTTTCTTGATAAGATTGACGATATAGGTAACAATTCAGATTTTGTTTATACAGATAATATTACAGAACAATTTGAAAATGCAGTAAATGTTTCTAGGGAATTAGGAGTATATGAAGGGGAGTGTAGAATTTACGATTTAGACAGCTTAATAGAGAACATACAAAACTCAGGAATATTTGAGGATGAAAAGGAAGAGCTTATCTCAAAGTTAATGGAGGAAGAGATAGATATAAATATAAATGACTATCAGCTTGACGAATTTTTGATAAATACTAAACAAATGGAAAGAAATTTTTCATAATTTACATGATGATATTAATAAATAATGAAATAGATTAGAAAAACCACCAAAGTTGAACATCATCCTGTCTAATTAACAGGGAGTATATCAATTTGGTGGTTTTATTTTAAAGGTATGCTTTAAGCAAATAATCTATCATGAGCATACATCATTTTATCGTCTAGATTAGATGTTATATCCGCACAGTTAAGCAGTATTTCGCTGATGTCATCAGGCATTTCGCCATTATACTTATATCTTAGTTTATGTTCAAGGCTTGCCCAAGTATCCATTGAAACAGTTCTAAGTTGAATTTCAACAGGTACATTTTCAACCTTTGATGAAAAGTAAACAGGTACACTTACAATTAAGTGTAGACTTCTATAACCGTGAGGTTTTGGATTTTTGATATAATCACTTTTCCTAATTAAAGTTAAGTCATTTTGAGATATAATTGAATCTGCAATTTCATAAACATCACTTAAAAATGAACATACAACGCGGATTCCAGCTATATCCGTTAATTTTCCTGCACCTTCAGCTGATACAGGTAGACCTTTTCTTTGAAGTTTTTCTAAAATACTTTCTGGAGTCTTTATACGTGACTTCATATGTTCAATAGGGTTATGGGAGTGTACACTTTTATATTCATCATTTAAAATAGCAAATTTAGTTTCTATTTCGCGAAGGGCACATCTGTATTTTAAAGCAATTGTTTTTAATTCTCCAACTAAATGCTGTACATCTAATACATTTAATTGTTCAAGATTTTTTATTGGAAGTTGTTTCATATTTAAATTCTCCTTAAGTGAAATTATAGAAGTTATGCTACAAATCTTTGATTTGGTAAGCTGAACTTCCACTGTGTGCATCTTTGATTTAGTCAATTGAAGTTAAGTAAATGTCCAAATCTATGATTTTGTAACATGAACTTACTCAGTAGAGCACTCATCCCAGTGAATGTGAGAAGGAGTTTATTTAAGTATAATATAAAAAATTTGTCATTAAAAGTGAGAATTTAGACATTTACATGTTATTATATTAATTTACTTTTATATGGACTTAGTTATTTATAAATTTGCTACGGCTTCACTCAATACTTTTCCAATGGAGTCATGAATGACTAGGTCAGCATTAGAATCAGCATGAGTAGTACTCTTATTAATTAAAATAAGACTTTTGCCTCTAAAGTAATTAATTAAACTAGCAGCAGGATAAACAACCAGGGAGGTACCTCCAATTATTAAGGTGTCAGCAGAGGCTATAGCTTTAATAGCACCATTAATAACCTCATCATCTAGCATTTCTTCGTACAGAACAACGTCAGGTTTAACTATTTCACCACATTTAATACACATAGGTACTTCTAGGGAATTAATGATAAATTTAGCATCATAAAACTCATTACAGTTAGTGCAATAATTTCTATGAACTGAGCCATGGAGCTCAAATACATTTTTAGATCCAGCAGCTTGATGAAGTCCATCTATATTTTGTGTAATTACAGCTTTAAGTTTTCCCATGGCTTCAAGCTTAGCAAGAGCTAGATGGCCTGCATTAGGCGTAGCTTTAGGATATATAAGTTTTGCTCTGTAGAAATTAAAAAATTCCTTAGGATACCTTGAGAAATAGGTGTGAGAAACTAATTGTTCAGGAGTAAGTGTTATATTAAGTTTTTCATTGAAGAGTCCATTGGCACTTCGAAAGTCAGGAATCCCTGACTCTGTTGACATACCTGCGCCACCGAAGAAGACCATATTTGTACTTTCTTTAAGAATTTTTGAGAGTTTTTCTATTTCCTTATTCATTATACCATCTCCAAAAATATATTTACTATTTTCATTATGGCATAAATAAAATTAAAAATAAAATGTCTAGTTCTGTTTGGAATAATAAAAAACTTTTATTTAGATTATTAAAGGTTTATATGATATAATAGATTATATACGGCGTGTAGTTTTAATAACGTAAATCTAGTTGTTAAAGCTGCACTTTTTTTATTTCTAATAAATAATCAACAGAGATGCTATTGAAAGTTTAAAGAATAAATATCAGATTAGGGTTAAGGAGGAGGATATTTTGAAGTTTAAAATTAATGATTTAATAATATATGGAACCATGGGAGTATGCAAAATTATAGATATTGAAAGATTGAGGGGAAGTAATTCAAGAGAATACTATGTTTTAAGTCCCGTATATTCTAAAAATATGGTTGTCAAAATACCAGTTGATAATAAGAAAATTGTAATGAGAAAAATACATACAAAAGATGAAGTTGCATCATTAATTAGTGATATGAATAGCGAAATACCTATATGGGTAGAGGATGAAAAGCTAAGAGCACAACAGTTTAAATCAATGATTAGAACTGCTAAGTGTGAGGATTTAATTACAGTTATAAGAAGTATACATTTAGATAAAAAGCAGAAAAAGTTGCAAGGAAAAAAGCTATATAAGGGTGATGAGGAAATGATGCAGACCGCGGAGAAGTTATTAAATGAAGAGTTTGCAACTATACTTGATATTGGTCCAGAAGAAGTCACATCATATATTAAAAATCACGTGCCATACTAAGATAGTAGCCTCACTAAGGAAAAGCATCAAGAAGTCATAGGAAAAGTTTAAAGGTAGCATTTTAGAGATTCCAGCGGATGGTGGAAGTGGATTAAGATTATAAATTAAAAAGATAAGAGCAATAACTTTTAAACAGTCATCTATCAATTTTCATAGATGACTGTTTAACTTTAGTTATCTTAATTTACTTTTGAAGGAATTTACTCCAAAATTTATTTATGTATGTAAATATAGAATAAGAGAGATATGAATTAATTTAAAATAAATATGAAACTATATATAAATAATCTTTAAATTATGTATAATATAATTAATAAAGATTATTAAGAGAATATTATTACAGGAGAGTGCAAGATGAAACATGAATTAACAGTGTATGAGTTAGGTAAGTTTTTACAGAATGTTACCGAGAATTACAACACAAGCCTTTTGGCTAAGATTAATTTAAGCGGCGGTTGGATGACAATTCAAGGTCAAGTAGAGGTTAAATCAATACCAACAGATAAAGTAGTTTTAAAAGGAAATAATATAGTAGAATTAATGGTTAAATCAGGTGAAACTGAAGGAACAGATATGAAGATAACAGGTGCAAAGGACGTAAGATTTACAGTAACTATAGCACCAAAGAAGGTTATTGAAATTCATACTGGAGGATTAGGACTTCAGATTCAAAAAGAAAAGGCTGATGAATGTACTATAAAGATTGATGACAGTATGATATTTACTGTAAAGGCTAGCGAAATTGAAGTTGAAGCTTTAGTATAATCACTCAATATGCAGAAGATATTAGGGGCGTAGAAAGTTTTGCAATGGAAAACTGTATTACCTTAAATCAAGATACATAAAAGAACTAAGACTTGACCCGTAGATTTTACGGGTCAAGTCTTAGTTCTTTTATGGTATTTTAATAATTTGATATTATAAAACTTTAGATAGAAAATCTATAGTTCTTGGATTTTTAGGATTATTGAAAATTTCTTCAGGAGTTCCTTGTTCTACAATGTTTCCACCGTCCATGAAGAGAATTCTGTCTCCAACTTCTTTTGCAAAACCCATTTCGTGAGTAACAACCACCATGGTCATTCCACCTTTAGCTAAGTCCTTCATAACGTTTAAAACTTCACCAACCATTTCAGGATCAAGGGCTGAGGTAGGCTCATCAAAGAGCATTACGTCAGGTTCCATGGCAAGGGCTCTTGCTATGGCTATTCTTTGTTTTTGTCCTCCAGAAAGAGAAGCAGGATATGAGTCAGCCTTTTCAGTTAAACCTACCATGTTTAAAAGGGACATAGCTTTTTTCTTTGCCTCTTCACTTTTTTCTCCCTTAACTTTTATAGGTGCAATAGTGATATTTTCTAATACTGATTTATGTGGGAATAGGTTAAACTGTTGGAAAACCATTCCCATTTTTTCTCTTAATTTGTTTATATTAGTGTTTTTATCAGTTATACGGCTACCTTCAAAGACGATTTCACCACTAGTTGGTTCTTCAAGAAGGTTTAAGCAACGCAGGAAGGTCGATTTACCAGAACCAGAAGGACCGATAACAACAACAACTTCACCTTTTTTAATATGCTCATTTATTTCTTTTAAAACTTCATTATTTCCAAAGTTTTTGCTTAAATTATTAACGTAAATCACTTGCTTTAAATCTCCTTTCAATGTATGCCATAAGTCTTCCAAGAGTGAAGGTTAATATAAAGTAACATACTGCAGCCACTATTAAAGGCTCAAAGTTTCTGTACGTTGCTCCAGTAACTAACTTTCCGGCATAGGTTATTTCAGCTACACCGATTGAAGATGCCATGGAAGATTCTTTTATTATAGTAACAAATTCATTACCTATGGCAGGTAAAATATTTTTAATAGCTTGAGGCATAATGATATATTGCATTGCCTTGCTTTGAGTCATACCTAAACTTCTGGCAGCTTCTAATTGACCCTTGTCCACTGCATCTATACCACTTCTTATGATTTCTGCAACATAGGCTCCAGAGTTTAGGGATAGAGCAATTACACAGGCAGTAATTGGAGAAAATTTAAAGCCAAAGGTATTTAATCCGAAGTAAACTATGAATATTTGTAGTAATAAAGGTGTTCCTCTTACAAATTCAATATAAATAGAGGCAATAATCGTTGGTATCGGAACTCTTAAGACTCTTAACTTGGATCTTTTCATGAAACAAAGTATAGTTCCAAAGATAACTCCAAAAATAACTGCTAATAGTGATACAAGCAAGGTAAATTTAATACCTTCTATAAAGACTGGATAATATTTTTCTAAAAATTTAAAACTTAAATTACTCATAGTTCCTCCTTGATGATAAATTTAAAAGTCAATTTTATCTGGACTTTTAAATGAAACTCCTTCTCTTTTCATTTGAAGGAGTACTCTTACAGAGTAAGTTCAAATTACTAAATCAAAGATTTAGATTCTCACTTAACTTTTACTTAACCAAATCATAGATTTGGAATATCACTTAAAATTATTCTGCTGATACTTCGTTTTTACTTAATTCTACAGCATTTTTATAGAACTCATCTAATTTTCCTTCATCTAATAATCTTTTAATTGATTTATTAACTTCTGCTAAAAGTGCTTCTTGTCCCTTTGAAACAGCGATTGCAGATCCGCCACCAGCGTTATCAGGTATTTTTTCATCTGCAACGGCTAAAGTATCATTGATTGAAGATTGGATATCTGCAACGGGTAGCTCAACTATAACTGCATCAAGGTTTCCTACAATTAGGTCTTGAATTAAAGTTGGAACTTCAGGAAGAAGTTTAACATCGGCATTTTTAACACCTTGAGCAATAGTTGCTTGAATTGAACCATTTTGAGCACCTATTTTTTTGCCTTCTAAATCAGAAAGACCTTTAATAGTGCTTGTACTATTTTTATTAATTAAGATTCCTTGCTCAGCATTGAAATATATATCTGAGAAGTCAACAATCTCCAATCTATCTGGTTCTGGAGATAAGCCAGATACGCCTAAGTCAACGATACCAGTTCTAACAGCATCACAGATTGTACTAAATTCCATTTCTTTAACTTCAACTTCAACTCCCAAATCCTTTGCGATTTCATTCATCATGTCAACGTCCATACCGACCATTTTCTTTTTACCGTCTTCCATAACGAAGAATTCATATGGAGCATAATCAACGCTCATCCCAATTGTGATTTTACCTTTTTCCTTAATTGAAGCTAATAAATCTTTATTAGAATCGGCCTTTGCAGTACTGCCACAAGCCATTAATGGCAATGCCATTGTGCCTACAAGTGTGAATGCTAATAATTTTTTTAATAATCCTTTTTTCATTGTTATTTCCCCCTTATATGTAAAAAAATAATATTCATTCCATGTGTATTATTATACAACTTATGTTAATAAATATGCAATAGTTTTTTATAAAAATTAAAAAAATATTTTATCGAGAGATAATTCAATCCTTTCAGATATAGTAAAATCAATGCATACAAACGATTTCAGGATAAAGTGCATGTATAAATATAATATAAATATACATTATTTTATGCATATATTCATTAGTAGATGTATGAGCGGTTTTATGAAGATATATGATTTGAAGCATGAATTTGAATTAATATATTTAAGATTGAGAGGTTTAATTAGCAAAAATATGGCGAAAATATTGTTTACTTAATGATGAAATGTTAATATAACTTTGTCTAGAATTATTATCGAAAGACATTCTAATAAAATTGTATAAGGAGGGTGAAAAATGAGGCTGACAGAGAAGGAGAGAAATAAACAGATTAACAAGGAAGTAATTATTTCAGTTATCTTGTATATGTTTTACTTTGTATGGTGGTATGTTACTGGTTTTGTAATGGGTGATAAAGATCCATCAACATATACCTTTATAATGGGACTTCCAGTATGGTTTATTTTAAATAGTATCGTTGGACCAATATTGTTTATCACAGCAGTAATTTTTACAATTAAATGTTTTTTTGTAGAAGTTGACTTAGAAGATTGCGAAGAAGAAATTGCTAAAAAAGAAGAGTAAAGTGAGAGGAGCACATTTATGGAGAGATTTTTAATTATACTACCAATAGTGCTGTATCTGGCACTGAACTTGTTTTTAGGAATTTGGGTTAGCAAAAGTTCGGCTAAGGAAAATGCTAAAAATGGATTTATTAATAATTATTTTATAGGTGGAAGGTCTATGGGAGGTTTTGTCCTTGCTATGACTTTAATTGCTACCTATACTAGCGCAAGTAGCTTTATAGGGGGACCAGGAATTGCTTATTCTGTTGGATTAAGCTGGGTTTTAGTTGCAGTAACCCAAGTCCCAACTGCTTTTCTAACCCTTGGTATTTTAGGTAAAAAGCTTGCTATTATTTCAAGAAAGATTAATGCAGTTACAGTAACAGATTATTTATCAAAGAGGTATGAGTCATCAACGGTAGTAATTTTATCATCTGTAGCTTTAGTAGTATTTTTCATTGTAACAATGGTGGCTCAATTTATAGGTGGAGCAGTATTATTCCAGACTATAACAGGCTATTCATATATAACAGGATTGATTTTATTTGGCACCATAGTTATCATTTATACAACTATAGGTGGATTTAAGGCTGTTGTTCTTACAGATACCCTTCAAGGAATAGTTATGGTAATAGGAACAGGTCTTATACTTTACTTCATAGTAAAGGCTGGGGGAGGAGTGGATTCCGTTGCAGCCAGTTTAACACAAGCTAATCCAAACTGGGCAACACCAATGAATGGAACTCATTTCAGCAGAGGATATATTTTATCCTTCTGGGTACTTGTTGGAGTTGGAACTTTAGGACTTCCTCAGAATACGGTAAGAGCTATGGGCTTTAAAGACAGCAAATCAATGCATAATGCCATGATTTATGGAACAATAGTATTCTTTATTTTAATGGTTGGGATGCTTTTAGCAGGAGTGCTTTCAGCAGCGATACTTCCAGCAGGAATTGCTAATTCGGATATAGTAATACCAACTTTAGTAGTTGATATTATGCCACCAGTATTAGCAGGATTATTCTTAGCAGCACCTCTTGCAGCCGTAATGTCTACAGTTTCATCAATGCTTATTTTAGCATCAGCAACAATAGTTAAAGATATATATATGACTTATATTATTAAAGGTAAAGTACAGGATGGCGATAAGGCCTTTGAAAAGAAGGTTTCAAGAATAAGCTTTGGATCAACTGCTATAATTGGAGTTATGGTATTTATTCTGGCGATCCAACCACCTGATTTACTTACCTTCATAAATTTATTTGCCTTTGGAGGTCTTGAAGCAGCATTCTTTTGTCCAGTGGTTTTCGGATTATACTGGAAGAAATCAAATGCTACAGGTGCTATATGTTCTATGGTATTCGGAGTGGCATCTTTTATAATAATGTACGTTACAAAGTTTGCACCATGGGGACTTCAGCCAATAGTTCCAGCGCTATTTGTATCAATAGCTGCTTTTGTTATTGGAAGCTATGTAGGGAAGAAACCTACAGAGGAAACTTTAGAATTGTTTTATGGTAAGTAAAATTTATTATAGGTAGTTAAAGCAAATTGCTTTAACTGCCTTTTTTATTTGCAGGTTTGCAATGGAAAGTACAAGATATATTCATAAGAGTATGGTATGTACTTGTAGCGGCAATAGCTATTATTCTAATAATTGCAGGCAGTATAGCAGCTTTAGCAGCATTCTTAATTACAAATTATATTGAATTAAGGATAACAGGAAAAGAAGCACCTACACTAGAGCAAAAGGAAGAAATGAAATAAAAACTAATAAAATGCAAGCAATGTAAAATAAAATTTATGCAGCTTGTATTTTTTCTTTTATGATAAATAACAACATAATCTGGGTTATAATTAAAGTATGTTTGAAGTTAAATAAATTAATATGAAACTTCTTCTAGCATATTTAAGGAGGAAGTTCATTAACTAAATAGAAGGTTAAAAGTTTAAATTAAAGGGGATGAGTTGATTTGAGAATTTTACATACAGGAGACTGGCACCTTGGGAAAAACTTAGAGGGTCAGAGTAGGATGGATGAGCAGGAGGAGTTCTTAAAGGACTTCGTGAATATAGTAGAAGAAAATAAGGTGGATATGATAATTATCGCTGGAGATGTATATGATACAAGTAATCCGCCAGCAAGGGCAGAGAAGATGTTCTATGATACTTTAAAGAAATTATCTAAAGACGGAGAGAGATTAACCCTTGTAATTGCGGGAAATCACGATAATCCAGAGAGGCTTGTGGCGGCAGGCCCACTTGCTATGGAGCATGGAATTATAATGGTTGGAACGCCTAAGACTGTGGTGCAGCCAGGTGAATATGGAAACCATAGAGTCGTTCAATCAGGAGAAGGCTTTATTGAAGTTGAAATTAAGGGAGAAAAAGCTGTTGTTTTAACAGTTCCTTATCCTAGTGAGAAGAGATTGAATGAGGTTCTTTATAATGATATGGATAGTGATGAAGATAGGTTAAAATCTTATAGTGAAAGGATTCATCAGTTGTTTTCTAATTTAGCAGAAAATTATAGAGAAGATACTATAAATCTTGCAGTGTCTCATCTATTTGCCATGGGTAGTGAGGAAAGTGGTTCAGAAAGAAGTATTCAGCTTGGTGGTAGCTATATTGTAAATGGAAGTTGCTTTCCAGAGAAAGCTCAGTATGTAGCTTTAGGCCATGTTCATAAGCCACAGATTGTTCCAGGTACAGATAGAAAAGCTAGATATTCAGGAGCACCTCTTCATTACAATAAGAAGGAAATAAATTTTGCTAATAAGTGCTTTTTAGTAGATGTGAAAGCTGGAGAAGAAGCAAATATAAGCGAAGTTGAGTTTAAGGTATATAAGCCTATAGAAATTTGGAAATGTGAAAACATAGAGGCTGCAATTGAAAGATGTGAGGCTAATAAAGACAGAGAATGCTGGGTTTATTTAGAGGTTTCTACTGATAGGTATATAACGGAAGAGGAAATCAAGAAAATGAAAACTGCAAAGAAGGATATTCTTGAAATCATGCCTAAAATAATTGGTTCTAGTGATGAGGAAGAAGGTTCAACAAGTTTAATAGAAAAGCCTTTCCATGAAATTTTTAAAGAGTTTTATAAGAAGGAAAGAGGCGTTGAGGCTCAAGACGAGGTGGTAGAATTACTTATGTCTATTCTTTCAGAGGAGGGGGATAACTAACATGAAGCCAATTGAATTAAAAATAAAAGGTTTAAACAGCTTCAATGAAGAGCAGACCATAGATTTTGAAAAGTTAACAGAGAGAGGCTTATTTGGAATTTTTGGGCCAACAGGAAGCGGAAAGTCTACAGTTCTTGATGGCATTACCCTTGCACTGTATGGGGATATAGCAAGAAAAAGCAGTAACTATATCAATACCAACTGTGATTCTTTATCCTTAAGCTTTAAATTCCAAATATCAGGATCACATCCTAAGGTATATGTGGTGGAGCGCTCCTTTAAGAGAGATAAAAAAAGTGGGAATCCACAATCAGATAAATGTAAGCTCATGGATATTACTAGTGGTGAGCCAGTAGTCTTGGCAGAGAAAGTAAAAGAGGTTACTAACAGCTGCAGAGAGATTATTGGGTTGAGTTTGGAAGACTTTACGAGAACTGTAGTCCTTCCACAAGGAAAGTTCAGTGAGTTTTTAAAGCTTGAAGGTAAGGCTAGAAGGGAAATGCTAGAGCGATTATTTAACCTTCAATGCTATGGTGATGATCTTGCCAGAAAGCTTGGAAGTAAGATAAATAGGGAAAAAACAGAGTATAATGTACTTTTGGGAGAACTTAAAGGTTTTGAAGATATTAGTGAAGAAGGATTAAAAGCTAAGGAAGAGGAGCTTAAGGAAGTACAAGACACATTGAAGGCAGAGAATAAAGACCTTCAGACTATTGAAAAGGCCTATAAGGAAGCTCAGGAGTTATGGAATTTAACTGAGGAGCTTTCAGGGTATAGAAATGAAGAAGCAAAGCTTAAAGCTAAGTCAGAAGAGATAGAGAGTTATAAAGTTAAAGTTAATCTGGGAGAATCAGCTTTAAAGGTTTTGCCATACATTGAGAGCTATGAAGATACTGATAATAATATTCAGATATCTAAGGCTAAAAAAGTAAAGTTACATAGTGAAAATGAGAGATTAAGGGTTAACCTTGAGGAGCTTCAGAAACAGTGGAATACATGGAGAAATAAAAAAGATGAAGAAGTTCCACAGTTAAAGGTTAGGGAAGAGAAAATAAAGGATGCTTTAGAAGAACAGAGAATCTTAGAATCTTTAAAGGTTGAAATAAAAACTTTGTTAGAGCAAATAGCAATCCTTGAAAAAGAAGAGCACACTGCTTTAAAGGATATTGAAACTGCTGAAGGAAGAGTGCAGAAGGGTACAAAGATTATAAGTGATACTGAAATTGAAGTAGAAGTTTTGAAAATTCAAGGAACATTTAAAGCTAAGGTTCAACAGGGAATATTACTAAATGAGAAAGGGAGTGACTTAAGAGCTTTAATTAGGGAAGAAAAAGAAAAGCACTTAAATCTTACTAGTGAAATAAATAGGAGTAAGAAAAACTTAAGTGATCAGCAGGAGGAGCTTAAGGAAAAATCAAAAGTGCTAATTGAGACTGAAGGTGCCTTAAAGGAACTTTTAAATAATAATCCTGGTAAAAATGAAGATTTAGTATCCTTGCAGAAGCAGTTAATGGAGGTTAAGGATAAGTGGACTAGATATGAAGCTGCCATGAAAGTTATTGAGGATACTAAAGGGGCTATGGTTGAAATTCAAGGTTCATTAAATGAGAAGTCTACAAAAAAGGCAGCTCTTGAACAAAGCATTATTGAACTTAAGGATTCAGTTTCTAAGCTGCAGGTAGAGAACATAGCTCATAGCTTAAGAGAAGCTTTAAATGATGGGGAAGTATGTCCTGTTTGTGGTTCAAAGGACCATAATCTAGAGGCTATTAAAATTGTAGAGACTATTGACATTAAGGAATTAGAGTCTACATTAGATTTAAAAGAGTCAAACTTAAAAGCTTTAGAAATGGATATAGCCCGCGGAGAAGCTAACCTTAAGAGCTTAAAGGATAGAGTTGCAGAAAAAGGTAAAGATATTGAAATACTTGGTGAAGACTTCAAAAAGTATACAGTAGAAGAACTTGAAAATAAATTTAACACTTTAAGTGAAGCTATAGTTTCTTTTGAAGGTAAAAAAGAAGTACTAGAAAAACAAATAAAGAATCTATCTGACGAAAAGCTGGTATTAGAAGGTAAGATAAATACAATAAACTCTTTAATTCTTCAAGAGGAAAAGCAAGTTGAAGAATTGAAGAAGGACCTAAATAAAAATATTACAGCCTTTGAAATTATTGAAAATGAAATCAAGCTTATTAAGGATGAAATAAAGGTTGAAGATTTTAAGGCTGCCAGTGAAGAAATAGAAGCAAAGGAAGCTAAGCGTGAAAAGCTTGAAAATGATCTGAAGAGATATAGAAAGGCTTTAGAGGATATTGTTGCAGGAAAAGAAGTTGCTAATAAAAAGCTTAATCAGGTTAGGGAGATCTTAGTTAAGGAAAGGTCTACTCTTTCAGCTAAGGAGAAAAATAAAGAAGAGAAGGAAGCTAGCATAAAAGCTAAGGTTGGAGCCCAAGTTTCAGATTTACAAGGACTTTTAAACAATGTGTTAAGTAACATAAAATCCATTGAAGAAGGCTTTGATAAATGTGATAAAGATAAAACCTTTTTAGAAGAAGAATTTAAAAAGTGTAATGAAGCTTTAATAGAGGTAATAAGTAAGTTAACTGACCTAGAGAGAAGGTTAATTGAAGAAGAGTCTGTTTTGCAGAAGATTCTTAAGGAAGAAAGCTTTGCAACTTCACAGCAGGTTAAGGATAACTTGATTTCTAAGATTCAGCTTCAGCAATTAAAAGAGTTAATTGAAAATCATAATAATGATATTGCAAAGGTAACTGGAGCCATGGAAAGTGTTTTAAAGAAAATTCATGGAAGAGAAATTCAAGAAGATGCTTGGATTAGTATTCAAGAGAAGAAAGCTGCAAAAGAAGCTAGAGTTAAAGAAATCAACGAAGCAAGAATTAGAGTTGAAGAAGAGGTTAATTTAATTACAAAGAAAATAGAGCAGCTAAAGGAGCTTATGGAGAAAAGGACAAAGATTGAGCATAAGTTGAGTCTTTTAAGTGATTTAGAGAAGCTGTTTAAGGGAAAGAAATTTGTTGAATTTGTGGCAGCAGAAAGATTAAAATATGTTTCCATTGAAGCCTCAAAGAGATTAAAGGAGATAAGTAGTGGTAACTATGGCTTAGAAGCTGATGAAAATGGTAAGTTCATCATTCGTGACTATAAAAATGGAGGAGCAGAAAGAGATGCTTCAACCCTTTCAGGAGGAGAGACTTTCTTAACTTCTCTAGCTCTTGCTTTAGCACTATCTGCGGAGATTCAGCTTAAGGGAACGGCACCACTGGAATTATTCTTCCTTGATGAGGGATTTGGAACCCTTGATGATAACCTGTTGGAAGTTGTTATGTCCTCTTTAGAGAGAATTCATAACGACAAGCTTAAGGTTGGAATCATCAGTCACGTTGAATCCATTAAAAACAGAGTACCTGTGAAGCTTATGTTATCACCAGCTGAGTCAGGAAAGGGTGGAAGTAAGGTTAAAATTGAAAGAAGTTAATAAAGGTATAGGGCAACATTAGCTATTCTTCATAAGTTAAATAATAAACTTTATTTTTAAAACTAAATTTGTATAAGTCTTGCTACAAATATTCAGAGTGTTATAATAGATACATTACCATTGAAAAATTATGGTTAAATAAAAGATAAAGTGGGAAAACTTAATGAGAAATGAGAGATTAGAGAAACAGATAAATAGATTGGACAATGATATTGATGCTATGGGAATAGCAAAAAAATACTTATCTAATGTAGAAGAAATTAATGAAGTTATTAAAGAGTTAAATGAGAAAAGAATCCTTCTTGCTAATGAGTTATATTTTGAGGATCATTCCTCTTATGCTCAATGCTGTATAGAGATTAGCGAGTTTATGAATAAAGAGCTAGGAAAAGATGAGCAGACTGAGTTGTTAGAAATCATAAAAGATATTTATGGTAGAAAATCTCCTAATGTAAGCAAAAAAAGTCATGGTCTTAATGCATGGCTTAAAGAACTTGATATTGAGTACTATTGGGTAGAAAAAGAAAATTCAGATTGGGCAGGATTAGTAATCACAGGATTTGGATTACATGAATAATGTAAGTATTAAAAGATTATAGACTAACATGTTGACTTAATAGATTGACTTATGTAAAATATGTTCAATGAAATTCCTTCTCATTTATTCGAAGGAGTAAGTTCGAGAAACTAAATCAAAGATTTATGCTCTCGCTTAAATAATAAGGCAATGAGGGAAAAAGTAAATATATACTTTCTTATACAGAGAGCTCTGGCAGCTGAGATGGGGCAAAGAAGTATTTATTGAAACAAGGTCCTGAGCTTCATACGGATCCGCAAGGTGATGCTATGACGTTTGTTCACGTTACAGAACTAGAGTATAAGCACTATTATAGTGCCGTACTTGATGAGGTTAATATGGCAACATATTAATAAATTTAGGTGGCAACGCGAGGATATAACTCCCGCCCTAAAGACTTTATAGGTCTTTGGGGCGGGAGTTTTAAGTTTTACTCCAAATCTATGATTTGGTTAGTGGAACTTTCACTGTGTGCATCTTTGATTTGGTTAAGTAAAACTTACTACTCCGAAGGAATCTGAGAAGGAGTTTCATATCTAGCAGAGCGAGAAAAAAGTTAATAAAAAAATATAAAAGTAAAGGAGATATGTAAAATGTGTAATGAAAATGAAAGCTTAAATTTTGTAGACAGAATAGTTGGGGAAGATATGGAGAAGGGAGTCATAGATGAGATTCACACTCGTTTTCCGCCTGAACCTAATGGTTATCTTCATATTGGGAGTGCTTATGCTATTAATATAAGCTATGGTATTGCAGCTAAGTATAATGGAAAATTTAATTTAAGATTTGATGATACAAACCCTGGAAAGGAAGACCATGAGTATGTTGAGTCTATCATGGAAGATATGAAGTGGATGGGATTTGACTATGGGGATAGACTTTTCTATGGTTCAGATTACAATGACAGAATTTATGAATATGCTGTTTATTTAATTAAGAAAGGTAAGGCATATGTATGTAATTTAAGTGCAGAGGAATTAAGAGAATATAGAGGTACTTTAACGAGTCCAGGTAAAAACAGCCCCTATAGAGAAAGAACTATAGAGGAAAATCTCAAGCTTTTTGAAAGAATGAAGAATGGTGAATTTAAGGAGGGTAAAGCTGTTTTAAGGGCTAAAATTGATATGAGTAGTCCTAATATAAATATGCGTGATCCTGTAATTTATAGAATTTCATACACTCCACATTATAAGACGGGAAATGAATGGTGTATTTATCCAATGTATGATTATGCTCATCCAATTCAAGATTATATTGAAGGAATTTCACACTCACTATGCTCAAATGAGTTTAAGGATCATAGACCTCTTTATGAATGGGTTTTAAATGAGTTAGATTTAGAGCTTCCAAAGCCAAGACAAATAGAATTTGGAAGAATGAACTTAAGTGGAGTTGTTACCAGCAAGAGATATTTAAAAATGCTGGTTGCCAGCAATGAAGTTGATGGTTGGGATGATCCAAGGCTTCCTACTTTAAAGGGAATGAGGAGAAGAGGATATACAAGGGAAGCAATATTAGATTTTCTTGGAGAAATCGGGGTGGCAAGAGCTGATACCTTAGTAGATGTAGCTATGCTTGAAAATTCTATAAGAAAGGATTTAAAGTCAAAGGTTCCATCAGTGATGGCAGTGCTTGAGCCAATAAAAGTAGTAATTATGAATCTTACAGATGAGCATTTAGAGTATTTAACAATAGAAAATAATTCTGAAAATGAGGACATGGGAGCCAGAGAAATTCCTTTTACAAGGGAGATTTATATTGAGAGAGAAGACTTTAATGAAAATCCACCTAAGAAATATAATAGATTAACTCCGGGTGGAGAAGTAAGACTTAAGGGGGCTTATTTTATAAAGTGCAATGAGATTATAAAGGATGAGAATGGTGAAGTTATTGAATTAAGATGTACCTATGATCCTGAAACTAAGAGTGGAAGCGGTTTTACGGGAAGAAAGGTTAAGGGAACAATTCACTGGGTAAGTGCAAAGTATGGTGTACCTTGTGAAGTGAGACTTTATGAAAATTTATTCAATGAAGCTCCATCAGGAGATGATTTATTTAAATTTATTAATCATGACTCCATTGAAATAAAATCAAATGCAGTAATTGAACCAGAAGCCTTAAGACTTAATGAAGAAGGAAGATATCAATTTATACGCCATGGATTCTTCTTTAAGGATGAAAAAATATCAAAGGAGAAATTAGTATTTAACAGAACTGTAGCATTAAAAAGTTCTTATAAAAAGTAATAAAGAGAATTAATGGGTAATGGCATTAACACTAAATTTCTTACTGAATATTATAATATTAAAATAATGTTTTTGGAGGAAGTTTATGCTTCAGGTGTTCACTAGTATTTTAAATGCTTTGAATATTACTGACAAAAGTATATTTGTTGCTATATTAGAGCAAATAAATGGGTTTCAAGGTATTGATGCAGGTTTAATTACTTTAATTATTTTAGTAGTTATTGTAATAGTAATGGCTGTAGTTGTTAACAAAGAATATGGCATAACTCTACAAGATACAGGAACGGATTTAGATCATTTGGATAGCGTGGATAGGCGTTCAGATAGTACGGGTGATGTGAACTTCGATAAAATAGTTAAAGATGCAGGGTATGGATATGATAAAAACCAGGATATATTTTATTCAAGAATAAATTCATGGCAAAGAAAATATGGATATTGCAAACTTTATGATGAAGCTGCAGCACCATTAGGAATGATTATTGATTGTGAGCCTATTTACTTTGAATATAAAGGTGAGAAATGGCTAATTGAATTCTGGAAGGGACAATATGACTTAACTGCTGGTGGTGAAATTGGTTTATATAAAGAAAAGAAATCTAATATAGAGATTCCAGATATATTCTTCGGAGATTTTTATGAAGCGGTTAGCAATGATGAGCTTTTGTATATGGAATATGAATTGAGGAATAAGGATAATATTATTTTAACAAGGTCAGATAGGCATTGGTGGTTAACTGGTTTTAAATTAGGAGATTTTTTTAATCCATCAGACCTAACTATGGATTTGGAAATTGAATTTAATGATAAGATTATGCAAAATGCTTTTATAAAGGGATTAAAAGAAGCGGGATATTTAGAAGAAGAAATAAAAGTAAGGGGGAATAGTGTAGGGGTATATTTTGATAAACCACATACAAAACAGCCTTATACCAGAAGTGAAGTCACAGACAAAATAATTCAAAAGAAGAATAAGCTTTTATGTGATAAGTATCAAGAAATTACAAGTCCATATAATAATTTTAGAGATAAGTTACTTGCAGTGAAAACTATGTCACCAGAACTATATAATGAAACTATGAAAATAGGCAAAGCTAAATCTCTATTCGAAAAGTATAATGAAATTAAGAGATATATAGGATAGGTCTATTTTATATCAGTAACGTTATTTTATTACAGCATTTACACTGTAGACAAAATTACAAGTAAATAATATGAATGAAATACTAGTAAGCTTAAAGCTGCTAGTATTTTTTATTGCAAGTAAAATAAAATTGCTTTAACTGTGAAAATTTATGTTAATCTTGAATAGGTTTGGTAAATGCTGCGAATGAAGTCAAAGTAAAATGGGAAGAGTTTGTAATAGATAATCTTAGTGGAATGATGAGTATTGAAGTATCTGGAGAAAGGTTTATAGAGATTTTTGAGTTTTAAAAGTGTAGTAAAACTATATGGAATATAGGTGAGAATAAATAAAACAGTTGCAATGAGATTATTGAGGGTATAAAATTGAGAATAGTAATAACACAAAAGCAAAGTGATATTCAAATAAATTCATGGAAAGAAAACTATCGAAAGAAAATAAGGGGGCAATAATGAAAAGAAGAACAGCTAAAAAAGTTAGAAAAATATCATCTATAATTGTGATGATAAGTATTATTATTTTTACTGGATATTTCGCTGCTAAGTTCATTAACGCTAAAGAAACTACTAAAGATAATTCGTATAAAGACAAGGTTACAGAAGATAATATTGACAATACAAATGTAAATGATAATGAAGCTAAAGAAGATAACACAATAAAAATATCGTCTTTAGGAAATATTATTTTCCATGACAAACAGCTTCAATCAGCTAAAACAGATACTGGATATGACTTTGAAGAAAGTTTTAAATATGTAAAAAACATATTAAAAGATTCAGATTTAAGTGTTGCTGTATTAGAAACAACTCTTCAAGGTAATGGAAATTACTCTGGTTATCCGTTGTTTAATAGTCCTGATGAAGTTTTGACTGCACTAAAGGATAGTGGAATAAACATGATTAACCTTGGAACAAATCATATTTGGGATGGAGGAATTGAGGCTCTTAAAAGAACTGTTGAGGTTACAAAAAAACAGGGCCTAGGAGTTACGGGAGTAAGGGAAAGTGTAAATGAGCCTAGATATGAAATTATCGATATTGACGGACAAAAAATAGGTATGATATCTTATGTTTTTGAAACTGGAGTTATAGGTGGAAAATCAACAATTAATAGTATTCCAATTTCAGAATCAAGTAAAGCGCTTTTAAATACCTTTAGATATGATGAATTAGACCAATTTTATAGAGATTTGCAGCAAAATTTAGATGATATGAAGAGTGAAGGTGCTAAGTTTACAATGGTTGCTATGCACTGGGGGGAAGAGTATGACAATGAACCTAGTAGTTATCAGGTAGAAATATCTGAAAAGCTAAATGAAATGGGCGTTGACATCGTTCTTGGAAATCATCCACATGTAATCCAACCTTATGAGATTATGACTAATTCACAGGGAGAAAAGACCTTCGTAATTTATGGACAGGGAAATAATTTATCTAATCAATGTTTTGAAGAGCTTGGAGATGCAAGAACTGAGGATGGATATATAGTTAATTTTGAACTTGCAGTTGGAGATACTGAGTTAAGTTTAAAAAAATATGAGGTTATTCCTCTTTGGATGTATAGAGAGCCAAGAGCAGATGGACTTTACACACATAGAATGATTCCTTTAGGTGAATCAGCAGGAAGTGATGTAGCAGTACCTGTTTCTTCAGGTGAAAGTAGTGCAGTGGCATCATTAAAAAGAATAGATGATGTACTTGGAAAAGATAAAATAGGAACTTTTGAATTTTAAAAAGGTTACTTAAGGAGCTTACGATTAAGTAGGCTCCTTTTTATATGTGCGCTTAGCATGGCATAAGCTTAAGAGTGAAAGTTCCCTATATTAAGTAATTTATCAAGATGTGGAGGGTATTTTTATTGTTTCATAGATGATTGTAACTTAGATAGTAATTATATTAGAATCAATATTTATTTAAGTTGTATGAATATTGTTAAGGAAGTAGAGACTTTAATTAAAATGATTATCAGTGATGATGAAGACTTTGAAAATTAATTAAATTAATGATATTATTGTAGCAAATAAGAAGATAAGGTGTGTTGATATGGAAGAATTAAGTAGAGCAATTGAAGACATAGCAAGTAGTAATATTATAAAACTAGTTATTAGTAATAAGTTAAATAAAGATGTTAAGTATAATAAAATAAATATACAATTAAAGACTAAGGGAAATAAGGAGTTTTATCAAATTGAGAAATTTACTGATAAACAAGTGTTTCATGAAAACATTGATGTAGATAGTTTAGAAGAAAAGCTGAAGGAGTTAGTGGAAGGAAACTATAAGCAGCTTACAGCTTGGTCAAACGAAGCTATATTAGACTTAAAAATATCTAAAAAAGGTAAGATTCATTTAAGTAAGAAGAAAAGTGATAATAGTAAAGTTGCAATTTCTTCACATAATAAAGAAAAAAAATATATTCTAAGGGAAGGTATGTATATTCCGCCATTAGTAGATTTAGGTGTTTTTACAAAGGAAGGAAAGATAGTTAACTCTAAGTATGATAAGTATAAGCAGATAAATAGGTTTATTGAAATAATTGATGATGAGATAAAGAAAAATAACTATGAAGAGTTAACTATATTAGATTTTGGTTGTGGAAAATCTTACTTAACCTTTGTATTATATTTCTATTTTGTTGAAATAAAGAAAATTAAGGTTAAGATGATAGGGTTAGATCTTAAAGAGGATGTAATAAAAAAATGTAATGATATTGCCAAGAGATATAACTATGAAAACCTGAAATTTGAGTTGGGTGATATTAATGGCTTTAAGTATAACAATAAGGTGGATATGGTTATTACATTACATGCCTGCGACACAGCAACTGATTATGCACTCTACAATGCTATAAAGTGGAATGCTAAGATGATTTTTTCAGTACCATGCTGTCAGCATGAGTTTAACGGTCAAATGAGTACGGAAGATTTGTCCATATTAACTAAGTACGGAATAATTCAGGAAAGAGTTGCAGCGTTAATGACGGATGCTGTGAGAGGAAATTTATTAGAAGTAGTTGGATATAAAACTCAACTATTGGAGTTTATTGATATTGCACACTCACCTAAAAATATACTAATAAGAGCGTCTAAGGGGAGCGTATCTAAAGAAAAAAGACAGAAGTCTTTAATAGAAGTAAATAATCTAATAAAAGAATTTAATGTTAAACCAACTTTATTTAATTTGTTAAAGGAAGATTCTTTGATATAAAATGAAATCAACATAAGCTCTTGAATTTTTAAGGAGTTATCATTGTTAAGAGTTTATAATCTAATAATATAGTTAATAAGTATTTTAGATGATATAATATACGAAAATAATATTTAGAATATTTTATGGAGCTTTGCAAAGGTAAAAGTAAAGCTGAATAATGGAGGTGTGTTTTATGGCAAGAATAGCGGCATTCTTTGATATAGATGGAACTATCTATAGAGAAGGGTTAATAACAGAAGTATTCAAGAAAATAATGAGATATGAATTAGTAGAAGGAGATAAATGGTATAACGAAGTAAGACCAGCCTTCAGTAGTTGGGATAAAAGACAAGGAGACTATGATACATATCTACAAAAAATGGTTGATATCTATACCGAATCTATCATAGGTTTAAGCAAAGAACATATAGAACATATTGCGAAAAAGGTAATCGATCAAAAGGGTGATAGAGTATATACCTTTACAAGAGAAAGGATTAAGTGGCATAAGGAGCAAGGTCATGTTGTAATAGCTATTTCTGGTTCTCCTATGGAGCTTGTACGTGAAATGGCTGGAAAATATGAAATGGATGATTTTAAAGGCACAATATATATGCTAAATGATGATGGCAGATACACTGGGGAAATTACGCCTATGTGGGATTCTGTTAGTAAAGAAAAGGCATTGCTTGAATTAAAGGAAAAGTATGATTTAGACTTGGATAACAGCTATGCCTATGGAGATACTTCAGGAGATTTAACTATGATTAGATATGTTGGTAATCCATACGCTATAAATCCAACAAGAGAATTACTTTCAAAGATAGATATGGATGAAGATGTTAAGAAGAAAGTTAATGTCATAGTTGAAAGGAAAGATGTAACTTATAAGTTAGATATTAATTGTTTAGAATTATTATAAGGAATCTCATTATTAAATAATAAAAATTATCCATTGCATTAAATGACTTTAGTGTAGTATGATTTATTTATATAGATGAGATAATAAAATAAATCGTGATATGGAGGAAATTTAATGTTAAATATAGGATGTCACTTATCAACAACTAAAGGCTTTAAAAACATGGGAAAAGAAGCTCTTCAAATAAATGCAAATACATTTCAATTCTTTACTCGTAACCCAAGAGGGGGGAAGGCGAAGGATATTGATGAAAAAGATATAGAGGCTCTACAAGAAATAATGAAGGAAAACAAGTTTGCTAAAATCTTAGCTCATGCTCCTTATACCCTAAATGCATGCTCAGCAGATGAAAGAACAAGAGAATTTGCTGTAGAAACAATGGCTGATGATTTAGCAAGAATGGAATACCTTCCTAACAATTTATACAATTTTCACCCAGGTAGCCATGTTAAGCAAGGTGTAGAAGTTGGAATAAATTATATTGTAGATATGCTGAACACTGTTTTAAAACCAGAGCAGACTACAAAAGTGCTTCTAGAGACTATGGCGGGTAAGGGTTCTGAAATAGGAAGAAGCTTTGAAGAAATTGCAGAAATAATAAGCCGAGTAGAGTTAAAAGATCATATGGGTGTATGTCTTGATACATGTCACGTATATGATGCAGGCTATGATATAGTTAATGATTTAGATGGAGTTTTAGAAGAGTTTGATAGAGTTATTGGATTAGAAAGACTACATGCTATACATTTAAATGATAGTAAGAATCCTTTTGAAAGCCACAAGGATAGGCATGAGAAGATTGGTGAGGGTTCAATAGGTATTGAAGCTATCACTAGAATTATAAATCATCCAAAGCTAAGACATATACCATTCTTTTTAGAAACTCCAAATGAACTAGAGGGATATGGTAAAGAGATAGAAATCTTAAGAAGTTTATACAATAAATAAATAAAAATTACCAATAAGCAAATAAGCTTATTGGTAATTTTTATTTAGAACTGTATTAATTGATTAAGCTTTATCTAAGCGTTTTTAAATAACTTTTTTGAAAGTGAAGTTTTAGATGCTGCAAAAATAATAACGATGGCAATAACGGCGCCAGAGAGGGATTGTATAACATTACCAGGTATATCTGCTAAAGCAGTGTTGATATTGAACATAATTGTTCCAGCAAGTGCATATCCAAATACTTGCCATACTGAACCAATAGCTGCACCAAAAATCCAGGAATATTTATTTTTAACATGTTGTTTTTCAACTATAGCGCCCATAATGTAAGCCATAATGTATTTTATAATAAAGGTTGGTACAGCCCACATGGCATAGGGACTTAAAAAATCAGCTAGAAAACCACCTAAACCAGCTGCAAGAGCACCTCGTCGTTTACCTAAAATTACAACAGTAACAAAAATTATACTATCGCCTAAATGGATGTATCCACTATTAGTTGGGATTTGAAGAACCATTATACCCACACATATTAGTGCAATGGCAAGACTAGATTCTACTAACTCTTTTATTTTATTATCTCTCATGGACTAGAACCTCCTTAATTAAAATATAATAGCTTAGTAATGGATTAATTTAAAAATAACATAAAATTGTACGCTATGAAAGCTACAGAATTCAGAAAAATAAAAAGGACAGTTTAATGGCAAAAAACTATAATCTATGAAGTAGAATAATGATCTGATTCATAGATTATAGTTTATTTATTATCAGTATCTTTAATAAGAAATTGACGGGTACGCCCCATGGTATAGGCAAGTTGTATCATATCTCTTTCGGTTTTAGATAATTTACATTTGTACATTTTTTCAAATTGTTGATATATACCGTCTATATCAACTTTATATTTCTTAGGAGCTACATCTTTTACCTTTCTTCGATTAGTATCAGTATATATTATAGGTTCCATAGAAGGAGTATAGATGCGTTTGAAAACTTCACAAGTATAATAAGCATCATTAAATGCATCGTGGAAGTCTCCATCTATTTCAAGGTTCAAAAGCTCAATAGCGTTTTTTAGCCCTATTCTTGTTCTATCTTTAGTGTCAAAGTATTTTGAAGCATGATATTGAACGTCAATATATTTTTTAGGAATAACATCAGTAGGCAGTTTATAAAACTGTATATTTCGTAAAAGCTCTTTAATGTCAACTGTTCCCCATACACATAATATGGAATCTTCAGGAGTGCCTATAAATTCAACAAGGTTTTCATATACTGTTGGAAAATCATCTTCATCTTGAAGTTGCTCTTCAGTTATTCCGGTCATTTTGTGAACATATGGATGTATTTTTGTATGGACTTTTGGTTTAATAAAACAGCTGAGTGTGGATATTCTTTCAAAATTCCCATTTATCTTTATAGCACCTATCTGAATAATCTCGAAGGTAAGTTTTGGAATGTTATAATTTTTCTCAGTTGCGTTCTCAAGTGATTTCTCTTTATATTCTTGATTAAATTCTAAATCAAATACTATATAGTTCATTTTGCACCTACTTACTGTATTAACAAGTTTATTGTAAGGGAAACTAATCCACTCATTCATTGGATGGAGCAATGGAAGAATAAATTTGAGCAGCTAAATTAAAGATGCACTTAGTGAAAATTCTGCTGACAAAATCAAAGAGTTGGATGCTCACCTGAATTTAGACTTATTAAGTTTATACTGAAAATATATTTGTATATTATATAGGAGGTGAGGTTAATCCAGCTTTTGCAATTATCTAGGATTACAGAGTCGCTTGTAGCTACATAATCCATAGATTTTAAGATATTATCAGGGTTAGGAACTACATGGACATTAACTGGTAAATTTGCTTTATTAAAAACATCAATAATAGCTAGTTTTAAGTTAATTGAATTAGAGACTGGTTCATCAAGATAAAATTCTGCTCCTATAAAATTTAAATCTTTTAAGGCTAGAGCAATTAGCTGGATAGTTTCAGAGGTTTTATCTATAAGTCTATAGGTTCCTCTAAGACCGGCTAAATCTCTAATAGAAGTATCTCGACATTTCAGTAGGGTTCCATTAGAGAGTGCTACTTCTAATGTTATAATAGTATTAAAACCATCTATATGTATAATTCTATCAGATTCATTAAAATAAAGAAATTTACTATCAATTAATTTAGAAGTTCTAATTTTAGCATCTATAGTTGAACAGCAGCTCCTTTGTAGTGCAAGCCTTTGTCTAGCTGTAAGTTGATAGTGGTTTCCAATAAAGGTTGTAAGGGGTTTAACATCATAGTTTCTATCAAGCATAAAGCAGACCTCTTCTGAAGCTTTATTGAGTATTTCTATTCCAGATTGTGAGAATGAGGTTAAATCTTCTATAGCGAACCCCCTTCTTGTACATTTTTCGTGCAAAATAAATTCACCTACTTAAAATAAAAGGTAGTCTTAAGGCAAAATAAATTTACCTTAAGCTAGTCATTTTATAATTTTTGAACATTTATAGCCATGGGTCCTTTTTTGCCATCTTCAACATCAAGGGATACACTTTGACCTTCATGTAAAACTTTATCAGGACCTTTTTCTTTCACTTGTGAATGATGAACAAATATATCTGCCCCTTCATCACAGGAGATAAAGCCATATCCCTTCTCTTCATTGAACCACTTTACTATACCGGTTTTGTTAGACATTTTAAAGCCTCCTTAAATGCGTTTTTAAATCTGTGATTTAATTTGGAAAAATTTACTCTTTCCATTGTACATGAGAAAGAGTTTACTATATTTATTATAGTAATTATAAATATAATGGGTTTTACATTTATAATTATTATGTGTATAGTTTTAGATTTTTACGCAAATATAAAAGTTAAAGTTAATAAATAATAAAAAGTATGATATAATAACTATTATTAGTTAATTTGGTGTGAATTATATTTAATAAAGGAGGAGATAAACGGTATGGGTAGTAAAATTGCTTTAATATATGAAAATGATAGTTTTATTATAACAGTTAACGATAGTGTAGTAGACACAGAAAAAGAAATGGAGACAGCTATAGAAAGCTATAAGCAAGTGATAAAAAATAATTCGGATAAAAATAATATTCAAGCAAAGTCATGGAAAGAAATACTAGAAATAATTAAGGATATAGAGGATAAAAGATTAATTATAAATGAGGAGTATAAAAATATTGCTTTTGATACAATGAGATTTTTCTATAATACAGGAAAGTTATTTTATATGAACTCAAATGGTATGACAGAGTTAATTGGAGGAATTGGATTATTTCATCTTGTAGCAGATATGGTTTCAAGGGGGAAGGTTTCAAACCCAAATGATATATTGGACTTTTGCAAAGCGGTGCTTGAGAGTAAAACAGCATATGGAGTTTCAGAAGATGGAATATTAGTTGCAAGTCCAGCCTTTAATTATGGAAGTGTAGAATATAACTTTGAAACAGGTAAAATTCATAAAGGAACATCTATTGAAAAAGCGGACTTTAGGGAATATAAGAATTATGTTCTAGGTATTTTACAGAAATAAATTAAGATAATAGTTGCAGATAATAAAAGCTATGTCCAACACCGGGCATAGCTTTTATTTATGGAGATAAAGAAGGCTATATAAATGGGGTTTGGTATAAAGGAAAAAGTTGAGTAAATAGCGTCTATACTTATCTTTGGTAGAAAGCGTAAATGCAGAATAAACTATGGAAACCTTGGGAAAAGTAGATATAAATGCTACAAATTCGACGTTTATCTACAAGCTAAATCATGATATTATATAAAATAACAGGGCGCCAAACAAAGTTATCATAAATACTTAAATTTATTTAAACAAATTCATTAAAATGTGGTATAATAGTTTTGGCTATGTAAGATATTGTGTAGCATATATAGTTTAATTTATTAACTTAAGATTTGGAGAGGAAGAATCAAATGAAAAAATTAATTGCATTACTTTCAGTTATAGTATTAACTATGGCAATGTTTGTTGGTTGTGGAAGCAAAAAAGCAGCAGCTAACGAAGAGTTAGTGGTATACTTTGTACCATCAAGAAACCCAGAAGAAATTGAAAAAGCTACAGCTCCTTTAGCTGAAATGTTAAAGAAAGAGTTGGCTGATAAAGGATTTAACTTTGAAAAGATAACTATACAAGTTGGAAACAGCTTTGAGGCAGTTGGAGAAGCATTAGCTGCAGGAACAGCACACGTTGGGTTTATTCCAGGAGGAACTTATGTATTATACTCTGATGATGTAGAAGTTGCTTTAACAGCTACAA
The DNA here is from genome assembly GCA_029851835.1 of Clostridium sp. GTDB lineage: Bacteria > Bacillota > Clostridia > Clostridiales > Clostridiaceae > Clostridium_J. Next base: position 53,060 of record JARKVD010000028.1, read on the forward strand.
GAGACGGATTAAGCCACGATTCAGATAATGCTAAAGATTGGAACACAGCTCCAACAGAAGCAACAGATAAATTAGTTACTTACTATAGATCATTAGTTATAGCTGGACCATCTGCAAAGGGGCAAGAATTAGCAGCTAAAATAAACAACGGGGAAGCTCTTACTAAAGAAGAGATAGAGAGTGCAACTTGGGGAATTTCAAGCAACACAACTTCTCCAGCTGGATATATTTACCCAAGCTTATGGTTAAAAGATAACTTTGGAATATCTATAACAGATCTTCCAAAGAAAGTTGCTTTAGATAACTATGCTACTGCATTATCTCAGCTTGCAAGCGGACAAATTGACGTAATGGTTACTTACGCTGACGCTAGAAGAGATTACGAAGAACAATGGAACACTACTTTTGGAAGAACAGGTTCTATTTGGGATGAGACAAATGTAATTGGAGTAACAAAAGGAATCTATAATGATACAATATCTGTAACTAAAAATAAAAGTGTTGTAAGTGATGAATTAAAAGCTGCTTTACAAGAAGCTTTCATCAACATAGGAAACACACCAGAAGGTCAAGAAATCATCTCTATCTACAGCCATAAAGGTTATGAGATAGGTGAAGATTCTAACTATGATGCTGAGAGAGAAGCTCAAGAATTAATAAAATCAATGAAATAGTAGTTAATATAACTTAAGTAGTAAAATGAGTTCATGATTAAAAGTGAACTCATTTTATTGCCATCTAGGACTGATACAAGAATTGTAAGAGTAGTTAATTTTAAAAAACATATATAATTTTTAACGTAGTAACATAGTTTTACCTTAATATACAAACAATGGAGGGATACCTTTGATTAAATTTGAAAACGTAAATAAAATATATCCAAATGGATTACATGCATTAAAGAATATAAATTTAGAGATTGAACAAGGTGAGTTTGTAGCCATCATCGGACTATCAGGAGCAGGAAAATCTACTCTTTTAAGAACTATAAACAAGATGCATGACATTACAGATGGAACATTAACTGTAAATGGACAAGATGTTAAATCTTTAAAGGGTAAGGAATTACGTAAGTTCAGACGCAAACTAGGAATGGTATTCCAATCTTTTAACCTAGTAACTAGAACTTCAGTTATAAGAAATGTTTTAACATCAAGGGTACCAGATATGCCTCTATGGAAATCAATCCTTGGAGTATATTCAAAAGAAGATAAGGTGATTGCTTTAGAAGCGTTAGATAAGGTTGGTATATTGGACAAGGCTTATGTAAGAGCTGACCAATTATCAGGAGGACAACAACAGCGTGTTGCCTTAGCTAGAACCTTAGCTCAAAATCCAGAAGTAATATTAGCTGACGAGCCAGTTGCTGCCCTTGACCCAATAACTGCTGGACAAGTTATGGATGACTTTAAGAAAATAAATAAAGAAATGAATATTTCAGTTCTTATTAATATTCACCACGTTGACTTAGCTTTAAAATACTGTGATAGAGTAATTGGGATAAAAGCAGGAGAAATCGTATATGATGGACCGTCAAAAGAAGTTGATGGAGAAATATTAAAGCAGATCTACGGAAGAGAGTTAGCTGCTGATGAAATAATGGGGGATTAATTATGGTACAAGCTATTAAGAATATCTTCAAACCAGAAAAGTTAGTATTAAAGGATGGTAAAGAAGTACAGCCTCCTAAATCAATAGTTCCTTATGTTGTAATAGGTTTAGTTATTGCAGTTGTAGCTGCAGCTAATATTACTGGTTTTGATTTTGGTATTTTATTGGAAAGAGGAAATGAGTTTTTTGTAATATTAAAAGATATGTTCCCACCAGACCTTTCTTATGCGAAAGCCGTTGTAGAACCACTTCTAGACACAATAAAGATGTCTCTTCTTGGATCTATGATAGGAAGCTTCATAGCAATACCTTTTGCTATATTATCTTCAGTTAATATAAATAAATCAAAGTTATTATTAACAGCAATAAGATTAATTCTTAGTATAAGTAGAACATTACCAACGCTTATATTAGCTTTAATAGCTACTTATGTATTTGGTTTAGGAACATTTGCTGGAACAGTAGCTATTAGTATCTTTACCTTTGGTATTGTAGTAAAAATGCTATATGAAAAAATAGAGACCGTTGATATGGGACCTTTTGAAGCTATGGAAGCGGTTGGAGCTACAAAGCTTAAAGCTTTTATGGCAGCAATTATGCCGCAGATTCTACCAACATATTTTTCAACTTGCCTTTACAGTTTAGAGATTAATGTCCGTTATGCTGCAATTTTGGGTTATGTTGGAGCTGGTGGTATTGGTCTTATATTAAATGAAAAAATCGGTTGGAGAGAATATGATAGAGTTGGAATGATTCTGCTTATGCTATTCATAACCGTAGTTATTATCGAGAACCTAAGTAAGTATATTAGAGAAAGGCTGGGGTAAAATGCAATTAACAGTACAAAAACAACTTGAAAAAGAACCAAATCTGTGGATACGCAAAGCCCTAACAGTATCCTTTGTTATAGTAATAATGCTTTGGGCTTCAAGAGCTATAGTATTTGACGGTGTTAAAGAAAATGGAGTAGAAATAGCTAAAAACGTAGTATCGGGAATATTTCATCCAGACATGGAATACTTATTAGATTTCACTGCAGGGGTTCCGTTCCTTCTATTAGAGACAATCAGTATTGCACTTCTAGGAACGATAATTGGGACAATCCTTGCAATTCCATTATCTTTTTTAGCTGCAAGCAACATTGTACCAAAATGGGTTAGTGCAATAACTTTATTTGTTATTGCTGCAATAAGAACTTTCCCGGCCTTTGTATACGGATTAATGTTTATTCGTGTTACAGGTCCAGGAGCCTTTGCAGGAGTTCTTACAATGTCTGTAGTTTCTATAGGTATGATTTCTAAAATGTTTATAGAGGCTATTGAGGATTTAGATACAAAGATTTTAGAATCCTTAGATGCTGCAGGATGTAACACCTTCCAAAAGGTTAGATATGGTATACTTCCGCAGTTATTTACAAACTTTGTTTCAACAGCTATTTATAGATTTGAAATAAATATAAAAGACGCATCTACTTTAGGACTTGTTGGAGCTGGTGGTATAGGAGCACCTCTTATATTTGCCATGAACGCTTTCAACTGGAATAAAGTTGGAGCAATCCTTTGTGGATTAATCATACTTGTGTTAATTGTTGAGGTTGCATCAACTAAAATAAGAACAAAGCTGGCTAGAGGTTAGTTTTTAATTAAGAATGCCTGAATGTAGAATTAAGAATTAAGAATTAAGGAAGGAACTCCAAGGAGTTCCTTTTTAATTTTTAAAATATAATAAAAGAAATTCCGAAGGAATTTCAACAATCATTCTTCATTCTACATTCTAAATTCTTAATTAATTCACTTGTGATATAGTATTGTTTTAGATAAAATTAACCTAATATATAGTGTTTATGAATGGAGGAGTTATTATGATTTGTCATGTTACGGTTCAAACAGAGGATTTACAAGGTGCTATAGATTTCTATAACTGGCTATTAGATTTACCTGTAGTTCAGAGATTTGAGGTTCCCAATGGGGAGATAGCTTTTTTAGGGACAGAAGAAACAAAGTTTGAGATTGTGTATACAAAGGATTATAAGAAGCAAGGTAATGCTGAAGGAATTACAGTAGGATTTGCTGTTAAGTCTCTTGAAGAAAAGATTGAACTATTAAAATCTAAGGATATTGAGGTTAGTCCAATAGTTGCTCCTAATCCACATGCTAGGTTTGTTTTCTTTGTTGATTTAAATGGTATAAAAATTCAATTATTTGAAGCAAAATAAAGATTTAATTTTTTAAAGTCAGTAATAAACTTAAAGTTTTTTTACTGGCTTTTCTCATTATATTATCTCCATATGAATATGGATAATATATAGCATTAGCTTAAAATGGAGGATTAATATTAGTGGGAAGAAAAAGGTTAAGAGAATTAGGAATCAGTATTGGAGAGTTAGAAGTAGGTAAATATAATAGTATAACTGATGTAGAAGGAGTTATTGTTGGTCATAAAACAATTATAGATAAAGATGTAGTATCAGGTGTAACAGTAATTATGCCTAATGAAGGTAAATTAGAGGGGTGTCACTTTCCAGCGGGAATTTTTAGATTTAATGGTACAGGGGAATTTACGGGATATCATTGGATTAAAGAAACTGGCACTTTAGTATCGCCAATTATATTTACTGGCAGTCATTTATTGGGAATGGTCCATAGATATTTATCTTTAGCTACAAGGAAAGTAAAGGGATTAGAAGCCTTTTCCATGGGGGTTGTGGGCGAGACTTGGGATGGTTGGCTTAGTGATATTGAGAAAACAACCATTGAGTATAAAGATTTAGAGGAAGCTATATTTTCAGCTGAATCAGGAGTGATAGAAGAAGGAAATGTTGGTGGTGGAGCAGGAATGATAGCCTTCGAATTTAAAGGTGGTATCGGTACATCATCAAGAATACTTAACTGTCATGGCATGGAATATACTATTGGAGCTATGGTTCAAAGTAATTTTGGAAGGCGTAAAGATTTTAGCATTGAAGGGAAAAACGTAGGTAGCATTATAAGTGAGCAGGAAGTACCTTTGCCATGGATAAATAATAAGAATAAGGGTTCGTTGTTAGTAACTATAGCAACAGATGCACCTTTGACAGCTTCGCAGTGTGAAAGAGTAAGTAAAAGAGCTGCATTAGCAATGTCGAGGGTTGGCGATATGGGTGATGAGGGAAGTGGAGATTTTTTCTTAACATTTTCCACGGGAAATAAATATAGCTATGATAATGAACAGCTAAATAATATAAAAATGCTGCAAATAGAAGAATTGGATAAAATTTTTCAGGGTGCAATAGAGTCAGTAACTGAAGCAATACTTAATTCTATGACCATGGCAGAAACCATAGAGGGACAAAAGGGGCGAAAAGTATATGGGCTTCCATTAGATAAGCTCAAAGAAATATTTGACTAGATAAGTAAAAAATAATAAGTAAAAAATAAAAGGTAGTATTTATATGCAAAAAAACTGGCTGGCACTCCGTGCTAACCAGTTTTTTACCTATTGAATAACAGTAATATATTTAGATTTATCAACTATTACTTCAGCATGGTTTCTAAAGTAGTCAATTATTATGTCTGGCATTTCTTTAAGAACTTCTTTTACCACTTCACATTCAGTGTAGAATTCGTATCCACCGGCTCCTGTAGCTCTGTAGTTATTCATTGCTAAAGTAAGTTTATCATCGTACTTAACAGGATTTCCTTTGAATTTAATTGAAGTAACTCTGTTCCCAAGTTCTTTTGATAAGTCAAAGGTATACTCTATTCCTGCAAAGTAATCATAGTTGTAATGTTCAACCTTTGGCTTTAGGAATAAATCTGAAACTTTAAGTTCTCCAGTGGAATTATCAAAGTAACTTGCACATCTTTCTAGAGCTTGCTTTAGTGTTTTTCCGTCTATAGACAAAATTGTAAGTGTGTTAGGGAACATATAGGTTGAACATATATCTCTAACAGTCACGTCTTTATTGAAGCCTTTTATAGAGTTAGCAAAAGATGTAACTGAAATATCAGCACCACTTTCTTCTAATTGAATTTGATTGATAAAGTTTGCTAGATTAGAACCATTAACTGCCATGTCTATATGAGTAGTTGGCTGTAGTTCTACATCTAAATGTCCTACAGGGGTATCAAGCCAATTTTCAACAGCTTTTTCTAAAGGCATAAATTTATCATACATAGCTTTATTTGGTGTATCAGCAGGAACTTTTAATTCAGAAGAGATATTTTTTGACATGTCTTCTTCAACTTCAAGATGAAGCTCTAGGAATTTAGTTCCGTTTGGAGGGGTCTGAGCTATATATGTTCCGTGGATTTCTTGTCCAGAAAGAGCCATGTGTTGATGTCCTGTAAGAAGGATATCAAAGTCGAAATCTCTGCAAATTTTATATGCTATATTTTCACTAGTTTGACTTAATTCCTTATGAGATACTAAATCGTATTCAAATCCTCCGTGATAAACTCCAACTAATATATCACAGTTTTGCCTTACTTCATCAAATACTGCTTTGATAGAGGAAGCTGTATCAGATACGGTGAAGTTTTTAAGGTTAGCTGGTCTTTCCCAACGATTGATAAAGTCTGTAGTAAAACCCATTACTCCAACCTTTAAGCCGTTTTCCATAGTTTTTATTTCATAGGGAAGAATTGAGATTTCTTTAGTTTTGTTATCAACATTTGTACAAAGGCATTTCGCATTTATGTTGTTTAGATATTTTTTTAAGTAATCATAGCCATAATTAAAATCATGATTCCCAAGTGTTACATAATCATATCCGCCTTCATTCATTATATCTGTCATTGGGTGGATTTCAAAGTTGTTGCCGCTTAGATAATTTGTAAAAGGAGAACCTTGAATTGTGTCTCCGCCATCTATTATTAATGTATTTCCATCTTTATCAAAGGAATTAATTATTTTTAGTAATCCCATACTCATATTATTTTTACTAGCATCTCTGTAATCTGTTGGATATACATATCCATGTAGATCAGAGGTAAAGTATATCTTTAGTTTTTTCATTTTAGCACCTCATTATATAAAATTTCTTTAATTATATCATATTTAGAGTTAACTTTTATAAAAGTAATTATTACCTTCTAGGAAGAATGAGAGAAAAATTTTACTAGAATAATTGGTAATATATGTACTGAAATTTGAGGGGTTATAGTATAATTAACTTTAGATATTTTATAATAGTTGGGGTGAAGTGATGGAAAGCAAGTTAAAGTTTAATATGTCTATTAGTAATTTAGCCAAAGAGCGAATTTCAGTTAGAACTTATGATGAGAATAAGAAGGTAACAGATGACGTTATGAATAAACTTAATGAATACATAGAGAATCTTAAAGGGCCTTTTAATTCAAAGGTAAGATTTAAAATTATAAAGACTAAGGAGAATCCCAATGATAAAGGTTTAGGTACCTATGGAGTTATTAAGGGAGTTGATACATACATAGGCGCTGTAGTTGAAAAAGGGCATATGGCTCTTGAGAATTTAGGTTATGAAATGGAGGAGTTAATTCTTTATGCCACTTCATTGGGCCTAGGAACTTGTTGGATGGGAGGAACCTTTAATAAGGGTGGATTTGCGAAAGTTATGGAGGTAAAGGAAAATGAAATCTTTACTATAATTTCTCCTATTGGATATAAATCAGAGGAGATAAGACTTGTTGATAAACTCTTTAGAAAAGGGAAAGGTGATAGACGTAAGGAGTGGGGTGACTTATTTTTCCTAAAAGATTTCTATATCCCTTTAGACAGAGATGCTGATATAGGATATATGAAGGAGGCCTTCGAGAATTTAAGGTTAGCACCTTCAGCATTAAACAAGCAACCATGGAGAGTGGTTCTAGATGGCAAGAAGGTTCATTTCTTTAAGAGTGGTAAGCAAAGTCTAGCTGGAAAAGGTACTCATATTGATTTGAGTGAAGTGGATATGGGAATTGCATTAGCACATTTTGATTTAACCTGTAAAGAAAAAGGCATTAATGGAGAATTCGTTAAAGAGATTTTAAAGATTCATGGAGTTCCTAAAAATGTTGAATATCTTATAACGTGGGTAAGAAAGTAAGGGAGGGTTAAGGCTACTTGTTAAATGTAACTGAGTAGCCTTATTATTTGAAGTTAGTTAATAATGAAAACACTTTAAAAATGATATGCTTAGCATAAATAATTAGATTTTGGAGGAGAATATGAAGGTTATTGATTTAAGTCACTTAATATTCGAAGATATGATGGTATATCCAGGTACAGAAAAACCTAATATTGAACCAAGATACAATATTGAGGAAGATGGTTTTAGAGAAACTCAAATATCTATATTTTCCCATGTGGGTACTCATATTGACTCTCCAGCACACATGATAAAACATGGTAAGTTTCTTCATGAATTTCAGGTTAATAAGTTTATCGGTACAGCTATGGTCTTGGATTTTTCAAGCCATGGTACAGAAGTTATAGAACTAAAAGAAATAAAGGTATATGAGAATAAAATTCGAAATGTTGATTTTGTTATTTTAAATACTGGATGGCATAAATACTGGGGAAGAAGTGAGTACTTTGAGAAGTATCCAGTTTTAAGTGAAGAGTCAGCTTTATGGTTATCGAAGTTAAACTTAAAGGGAATAGGTGTAGATGCTATTTCTGTAGATGCAATGGATTCCAAGGACTTTTATGCTCACAATACTTTGCTTCAGTCTGAGTTTATAATTATAGAGAACTTAACAAACTTAGATGAGATTGGAGAAGAGATATTTACTTTAAGTATATTACCATTAAAATATAATGGGGCTGATGGTTCTCCTGTGAGAGCTGTAGCAATTAATTAACAAAATAGTATAAATATATAATGAACCTTTGTGAGGTAGTTGAATATAATAAAATATAATCAACTATAAAAAAGGGGAAGACAACATAATGAATGCATTTGATTTAATTAGAAAAATTCAGATGAAGATGAACGATCCGGTATTTGCTGCAAGGTTTAATAATGCTTCAAGTATAATTAATAATACTCCAGGACTTCAGCAGGAAATAATGAGGATAGCACAAATGAGTAGTGAGAAAGATCAAGCTGCAGCTATAGCACGTATACCTAAACACGCAAGAGATGCTGTACAAGATATAATAAGCTTATTAAATAGCTAGAATTAAAATCATAATTTACCTAAGCCAGTGAAGAGATTCACTGGCTTATTTATTTGGCAATAATATTTTTTATATAATTATAAATTAGAAATTGGGGAGATAATAAGGAATAAAGTATTTATAAAAAAGTTTAAGCTATGATATTACTTTTATTTGTGGGATTATTCGAAAGGAGATAATTATGAGTACTTTTAGCACGATATTATTTGCAACTGTTGTAATGATGGCATATTTTATTGAGGGAATGATAGGTTTTGGAGGAACTATTATTGCACTTCCTTTAGCTTCACAAATAGCTGGGATTAGGTTAGCTGTACCAGTACTTACTATAGTTGTATTTTTAGCATCAGTTGTGATTGCCATTAGAGATTTTAAATATTTAGATAAGAAGGAATTTTTAAAGATATCATTACTAATGATTTTAGGATTGCCCATTGGAACATGGCTATTTTCTGCATTGCCAGAAAGACCACTTAAACTTTCTTTAGGTGCGTTTATGATTGTTATTGCAGTAAAAGGGTTGTTAAGTACATATAGGGAAAAGAAAAATCAAGAATCCCGTCAGGTAGATCTGAATGAAACCATCTCTTTGAAGGAAGAGAGTCTAGCTGATGAAATAGGAGACAGTATAGCCGAATCTAGTGCTATATCAGATAGTACTTCAAATAATACTAATGAAGGTATTTCCAGTGAAGAGAATAATAAAGATGAAAAGAAAAATAAAGATGAAAAGAAAAATAGTGGGTTATCCAATTTAACTATTTTCGCTGGTGGTATTGTTCATGGTGCATTTAGTTGTGGAGGTCCTTTTGTTGTAGTGTATGCTACTAATAACATTAAAGGTAAAAGCAGCTTTAGGGCAACTCTATGTACATTATGGGCTCTTTTAAATGCAATCATGATAGGAATAAAAACATTTAATGGGGAAATCACTAAAGAAGTAATAAGTCTAAGTGCAATTACTATGCCTTTTGTTATTGTGGCAATAATCGTGAGTAATATAGCTCATAAGAAGTTGAAAGGTGATAGTTTTACTACTTTTGTGTATATAGCCTTATTTGTTTCAGGAATATTGATGACCCTTTAAATTAAAAATATTTATGAGGTGATTAAATGGATACTGTTAAATTAAAAGAAGTTTTATATGGTGAAATTGAAGATTTTAGAAAAATAGGTCATGAATTTGTAAATGGTGAAATGAAAATGATGGATTTTAAACATCATTCAGGAGGATTTGGCATCTATGCTCATAGAGCAGGTAAAGAGTTTATGATTAGATTAAGAATTCCTTCAGGGAAAACAGACCTTAAGGAATTAAAAAAAGTATATGAATTTGCTAAAAAATACAATTTACCGAAGATTCACTTTACTACAAGACAGGCAATTCAGCTTCATGGATTATCTATAGATCAGGTATGCGATTTAATGAAGGAAGCTTTAGATGTTGATATATATACTAGAGGAGCAGGAGGGAATTTTCCAAGAAATGTAGCCCTTTCACCTTTAGCAGGTGTAAATCCACAGGAAGCTTTTGATCCAACCCCATATGCTCTTGCCGTTGGAAATTACTTTTTAGAGAGAATTTATACATATCATTTGCCAAGAAAGTTAAAGGTATCATTTTCTAGTAGTGAAAATGATGGAGGTCATTGCACCATTCAAGATTTAGGTTTTTTAGCTGTAAATAAGGATGGTAAGAGGTATTTCCAGGTTTATCTAGGGGGCGGTTTAGGACAAAATCCAAGATTAGCTGTGAAGTATCCTGAATTAATTGAACCTGAAAAAGTACTGTATTATGTTGAAGCTATGGTAAAGTTCTTTATGGCTGAAGGGGATTATGAAAAAAGAAGTAAAGCTAGAGTTAGATATATATTAGAACGAATGGGGGAAGAAAGATTTATAAGTGAATACAGAAAATATGTTGAAAAAGAGCTTGAAAATGGTGACATGGATATATATCCAGAAGAAATCAACTATGAGAAGCCAGGTAAAATCACTGATATTCAATCTTCAAGGTTATATCATCAGAAGCAGCAAGGATTATATAGTGTGTACTTACATCCGACAGGTGGTCAACTATCTATAGAAGACTTGAATGAGCTTATAGAAACGCTTGAAGAAATACCAGGAGCTGATATAAGACTTGCTATGACTGAAGGGCTTTATATTAGAAATTTAAATGGAGACGAAGCAGCTAAGGTGTTAAGTATTACTGAAGTTATGGGAGGTGATATTTTAGTAAAACAGAGTGTAGCCTGCATTGGGGCACCTATATGTCAAATTGGAATGGGGAATAGCCAAAAGCTTCTTAAGGATATTATAAATTATCTTGAGGACAAAAATTATAAAAAAGACTTACTGCCAAGAATTCAGATTTCAGGTTGTCCTAATTCTTGTGGAATTCATCAAGCTGGAGCCATAGGATTTACAGGTAAAAAGAAAAAGGTGGGAGCAGAACTTACTGATTGCTTTACATTATTTATTGGAGGCTCTTTCCATTCAAAGCATCCTTCAATTGGAAAATCCTACGGAGAAATACCAGCAGAAAAAATACCAGAAGTTATATATGCTATTGGAAAGTGCTTAGAAGAGAAAAATATGAAATTTACAAAGTATATGGATAAATATGAACAAGAATTAAATAAATTATTAGATACATATTTAGTGTAAAAGTATACCATTGAGCGATTAAGTAAGAATTTGAAAAAGCAAAAAAGCCTTTTAGAAAGAGGTTTAGACTGGTGATATTCATAATATGTCATCAGTCTTTTTTAGTGTGTCTGAACAAGGATAACTGAAAGTTTAGAGCTGACAAATAACATAAATATTTGATTGCTTTATATTAGAATAGTAAAAGAAGAATTAATCTATAATTCTAATTCAGTTATTTTGTGGCGTGCTTTATTTAAGGGAGTTTTTGATTAGAGAGTATTATAATTTGTAGAAAATAGTCAAAAAGATAAATTAGAATTTACAAAAATATAAATCATATTACAATAAGCACTAAAAACAGCACTAATATAACAAATATGTATTTAGATGTAATATCAAAATAGTTTGACAATTGAAATTGTACGTGATAATATTATAAAAAAGAATTTACAAATTTTACATTCAAATCTTTGATATTATGTCTTGAGATTACACCTATTGCATAGCTTATTGAATCTATATAAACACATAAGGGATCACATATACAGCAAGGATAAAGCGAAACACTTCACCAAATATTCGAAATATTTTAAAATAGGAAATTTGAATAAAAAAACTGTTAAAAGCTAATGTTATGCAATTATTATTATTATATATCAAAGGTATGAATTAGGTAATTAATTAATGAGATGGAGGTGTGGCAGAGGGGCTTTAAAAGCTATATATGCTAGTATGGAAACCTACTAGGTTAAAACAAGAGATGGTATAAATTTTAACGAAATTATAGGGATAATTTAAATCGAAATACTATTAGTAAAGTACTATTAGATAGTGTAGCTCTATCATTTATAAATTGAGTTGCGCAGTTCATTAAGTGAAAGTCCAAATCCATGATTTGGGTTCTTGAACTTACTCCTTTGAATAAAGTGAGAATGAGTTTCCTTAAATATAAATGAAGACTATTTTAGTAGTATTTGTGAACAAGAAGATGAAATTATAATGGGGAATTCAATAATGCAGAATTACTGCGTATTTATATTTTATGGGGGGATGACGATGTTAAAATTTACGGTTAAAAGGTTTGGCTACATGCTATTGACGCTATTTATAGCTTCATCAATAACATTCTTTCTTATCCATCTTGCACCGGGAGATCCGCTTGCAGCACTGGGGAGAAAACTTCCAGAGCAAATTAGAGAAAACTATTATGAAAAGTATGGTTTAAATAAGCCGCTTATTACACAATATGGATATTTTATTAACAATGCGTTGCATGGGGACCTTGGGGAATCAATGATGTTTCCAGGCAGAAGTGTTACAGAAACAATAGTGAAGAGTGCCCCTATTTCAGCAAGAATTGGCGGACAAGCTCTTGTAATTGGGGTAACTACAGGTGTGTTAATGGGAATATTGGCTGCATTCCAAAGGGGAAAATGGCCTGATTATCTAGTAATGTTTATTGCTATATTAGGAATATCTGTACCTAGTTTCGTAGTAGCATCCTTATTGCAGTGGTTATTAACAGTTGAATTTCAAGTTTTACCAACAACGGGTTGGGGAGAGTTTAAACATACAATATTACCGACAATAGCATTGAGCTTTAGTTCTATAGCTACCTATGCGAGATACATGAGGGCTAACTGTCTAGATGTTATTGGTCAGGATTATATATTAACAGCTAAAGCTAAAGGAGTTTCAAAATTTAGCTTAGTATTTAAGCATGTTATAAGAAATGCTATCTTACCAGCGATTACAATTTTAGGACCTCAAATCGCAGGTATATTTACAGGTTCCTTTGTAATTGAAAGTATATTCTCAATACCGGGACTTGGTCAGTATTTTGTTGGGGCTGTTTCAAATAGAGATTATAGCATGGTAATGGGTCAGGCTGTATTTGTATCTGCACTATTTATAATTGCATTATTCTTTGTTGATATAATCTACGGATTAGTTGACCCAAGAATAAGAGTATCAAATGAGGGATAAGGGAGGTTTTAGGTATGGCAGAATTATCAAAAGAAAAGTTTAAGATTATTGGCTGTGATAACATAGATGCGGAGGGTATACTTAGACCTAGTATGACATACTGGCAGGATGCATGGAGAAGACTTAGAAAAAATAAAGTTGCTATGTTTTCTATGATATTGTTAATACTAATTGCTCTTATGACTTTGATAGGACCAATGATTGCTAACTTTGAATATGAAGTAATGAATAAGGGAATGGAGAATTTAAGTCCTAACTCAACCTTCTGGTTCGGAACAGATAACCTGGGAAGAGATTTGTTTGCAAGAGTATGGGTTGGAGGACAAGTTTCCATTAAGATTGGTCTGATTGGAGCTGTTATTGATACTGTTGTGGGAGTTCTATATGGTGGAGTTTCGGGTTATGCAGGTGGATTGATTGATGATATCATGATGAGAATAGTAGAGATATTAGCTAGTATTCCTTATCTTATAATAGTTATATTAATTAGAGTTATATTAAAAGACGGTGGAATTACACCACTGGTTTTAGCTATGACTATAACAGGATGGACTTATATGGCCAGACTTATAAGGGGACAAGTGCTACAAATTAAGGAGCAGGAGTACATTCTCGCAGCTAAAGCTTTAGGAGCTAATTCGTCAAGAATTATAGCTAGACATTTACTTCCAAATACATTAGGGGTTATGATAGTTGCAATTACATTTGATATACCGGGATTTATATTTGGTGAAGCTTTCCTAAGTTTCTTAGGACTTGGAGTACAGTCACCAATGACAAGTTGGGGTGCTCTTGCTCAAGTAGGACAACAAAAAATGATGTTCTATCCATATCAATTAATTTTCCCTGCTTTAGCCATATCAATAACTATGCTGGCATTCCAATTGCTAGGTGATGGTTTGAGAGACGCCTTAGATCCAAAATTACGTCAATAGGGGGGGAGACAAATGGAAAGAATTTTAGAGGTAAAAAATTTACAGGTTTCATTTCATACCTATGCTGGGGAAGTAAAAGCAGTTAGAGGTGTTGATTTTGAGCTAAATAAAGGTGAGACTTTAGCTATAGTTGGAGAGTCTGGATGTGGAAAGACAGTAACTTCAAAAGCAATAATGAGGTTATTGCCAGAGCCAATGCCTGCAGAAATAAAAAAAGGTTCAGAAATTATCTTTGACGGTGCAAATATATTGGATATGAATGAAAAGGAGTTAAGGAGCCTTAGGGGTGCAGAGATATCAATGATATTCCAAGACCCGATGACTTCTTTAAACCCAACTATGACCGTTGGAAAACAGATTGCAGAGAGCTTAATTATACACAGAGGGATGACTAAAACAGAAGCTATGCAGGAAGCAATAAAAATGTTAGATCTTGTTAACATTCCAAATGCAGACAAAAGAGCTAACCAGTATCCCCATGAATTTTCAGGTGGTATGAGACAGAGAGCTATGATAGCTATAGCTTTAGCTTGTAATCCTAAGGTACTTATAGCTGATGAGCCAACAACAGCACTTGATGTTACTATACAAGCCCAAATTATGGATCTTATTGGAAATCTTCAAAAGAAACTTGGAACTGCAGTTATACTTATAACTCACGACTTGGGAGTGGTAGCAGATACTGCTGACAGACTTCAAGTAATGTATGCTGGGCAGGTTGTGGAAAGAGGAAGTGTAAGAGATATATTCTCAAGCCCTCAACACCCATATACTTGGGCATTGCTTCAATCTGTTCCAAGACTTGAAACAAAAAATAAAGATACATTATATTCATTAAATGGAACACCTCCAGATTTAATTAAACCGCCAGTAGGATGTCCGTTTGCAGCAAGATGTGAGTACTGTATGGGAATTTGTTTAGAGGAAATGCCAGAGGTTACTGAGGTTAGTGAAGAACATTCAGTATCATGTTGGTTAAAACACCCTATGGCGCCTAAGATAGAAATTCCTGCAGTATTAAGAAGGGGTGAATAAGATGGCTATTGAAAAGAAAAAAGAAGTTTTAATAGAAGTTAAAAACCTTAAGAAGTATTTCCAGGTTGGATCTAAAGCTACTTTAAAGGCTGTGGATGATGTTAGTTTCAATATATATAAAGGTGAAACCTTAGGTTTAGTAGGAGAGTCGGGTTGTGGAAAAACAACCTGTGGAAGAACTGTAATGGGACTTTACGATGCAACAGGCGGTGAAATTCTTTTTAATGGAGAAGATATTAGTAAATACAATAAAAAGGAAAAGAGAGAGTTTACTAGGAAAGCTCAAATTATTCTTCAAGACCCTTATGCATCTTTAAATCCAAGAATGACTGTAGGAGATATTATTGGAGAAGGTATTGATATTCACAACATATTAAAGGGTGAAGCAAGACAGTCGAGAATTTACGAGCTCTTAGAATTAGTAGGATTAAATAAAGAGCATGCATCAAGATTCCCACATGAGTTCTCAGGAGGACAGAGACAAAGAATAGGTATAGCTAGAGCTCTCGCTATAGAGCCAGAATTCATAGTTTGTGACGAACCTATTTCAGCCCTTGATGTGTCTATACAAGCTCAAGTTGTTAACCTTCTTATAAAACTTCAAAATGAGTTGGGATTAACTTATTTATTTATAGCTCATGACTTATCAATGGTTAAGCATATTTCTGACAGAGTTGGAGTTATGTATCTTGGTACTATGGTTGAACTTACAAAAAGTAAGGAATTATATGATAACCCATTACATCCATATACTAAAGCCCTTTTGTCTGCAATTCCAGTGCCAGATCCTGATGCTAAGGGACGTAGTGAGAGAATTCCACTAGAGGGGGAAGTTCCAAGTCCGATAAATCCGAAGCCAGGTTGTAGATTTGCATCTAGATGTAGATTTGTAAAGGATGTTTGTACTAAGGAAACTCCGATATTAAGAGAAATTGAACCGGAACACTTTGTTGCGTGTCATATTGTTTAGGAATTTAAGTTGGAAAGAGTGGAGCTTAAAACCTCTGCTCTTTTATATAAATAGTATGGATTTTATACAAGAATAATATATAGAATAATCTGTAAATTGATTAATTTGTATTTATATATTTCGCTATGTAAGATGAAAATGTAAGAGTTGTTGAGGAGTGAAATTATAAATAAGTTTAAAGAGGGTTTGGTAGAAAATAATAAAAAATTCGTTATGCAAATATCGACATTTGAAAAATATAAAACTGTATTGATGTAAAATTAGGGCGGATTCTGTAATAGCTGTATTTGTAAAAAAATATGCGGTAAGGTAATTTAGTTAAATTTATAATTACAATAAAAAGGTAGTAATAAAATTATAAAAAATCTTAAGATTAATGTTGTCATAAATGTTAAAATAAGATAAAATGTCATAGAGACAAAACATTTAAAAAATTCAGAAAAATGATATTGCATTGATGACAACCTTAATATATAATTAATTTAACATATTTATTCTATTACATTACAAAAAGGGGGAAGGTTAAATGAAAAGCAAAAAAGTCTTAGCATCACTTTTGGCTGCAACAATGTTAGCTTCGGTTGCATTAGTTGGCTGTGGCAGTGGTAAAGACGATTCAAATGGCAATGGTGAACCAACTACTGATAATGGAGGAGCTACTGGTGAAGAAACTACTGGTGGTAAGGATGCGGAGCAATACTTAAATCTTATACTAGCACAAGAGCCAAAATCAATTGACCCATCAAAATCAACAGACTTATATTCATCTCAAATTTTGGCCAACACACAAGAAGCATTAACTAGAATTATTCAAGACGAAAATGGTAAGGATAAAATTATACCTGGAATGGCAGAAACCTGGGAGCCATCAGAGGATGGATTAACTTGGACATTTAATTTAAGAGATGCTAAGTGGAGTGATGGGGAACCTATAACTGCAGAGCAGTTCGAGTATGGAATTAAAAGAACCTTAAATAAAGAGACTGCATCTAGCTATGCTTTCCTATTATTCCCTATAAAAAATGCGGCTGCTTACAATGCTGAAAAAGTTGGAGAAGAAGAAGTTGGAGTTAAGGCTATAGATGAAAAAACCTTAGAATTTACATTAGAAGCACCATGTCCATACTTCTTAGATTTAACTTACTTTAAAGTTATGGAGCCACAAAGAAAAGACCTAATAGAAAAACATGGCGAAAAATTTGGTAGTGAAGCAGATACTATGGCATTCAGTGGACCATTTGTTATGACTGAATGGGTACACAACAATAAAGTAGTATTAAATAAAAATGAAAATTATTGGGATGCTGAAAATGTATCATTAGAGACTGTTAATATGAAAATAATTTTAGAAAAAACAGCAGCAATGCAAGAGTTATCTAATGGCTCATTAGATATGGCGGGAGTTTCTGATCCAGAGTGGATACAGAAATTTGATGATACTGGAGATTTTGACGTTAAAAAAGGATTTGACGGAGGTACAACATATACCTTCTTTAACCAACAAGATGAGTTATTTAGTAATGAAAAAGTAAGAAAAGCATTTATAATTGCTGCAGATAGAGACGGTAGAGTTAAAGTATTAAGAAAAGGCTTAGCACAATCTGCATTAGCATGGTGTCCTCCAGAAGTACAAATAGGCGGAGAAGATTATAGAGATAAAGTTAATTATTTACCAGTACAAGACTTAATTGATGAAAATCAAGATCCAAAAGCTTTATTAATTGAAGGAATGAAGGAATTAGGCTTAGGGGATGATCCATCAACTATAACTGTTAATTACCTAAGTTCAGGAACAGACTCAGTATCAAAAGAATATGCAGAATATGATCAGCAAATGTATGAAGAAGCTTTAGGAATAAACATGGAAATAGAATATGTTGAATGGGCAGTTTTCCAAAAAAGAACTGATGAGATGGATTATCAGTTTGCATCAATGGGCTGGACTGGAGACTACAATGACCCTAACACATTCTTTGATATGTGGGTAACTGGTGCAGATATGGTACCTACTGGCTGGTCAAATCCTAAGTATGATGAATTAATTGCTAAGACTACACAAACTACAGATCCAGATGAGAGAGCAGAGTTATTTAAAGAAGCAGAAAAAATATTAATTTATGAAGATGGAGTTATAAGTCCAGATGCTTGGAGATTTAAAAATACCTATGTAAGAAAGTACGTTAAGAATTACAGTGCTCCGTTATTTGGAACAATTGATTTAAAATACACTTACACAGAGGGTAGAGAATAAATAAAGTATTATTTAAAGAAAAAGAGGCAGATTCGTAAGAGTCTGCCTCTTTTTGTATTTTCTAAAAATAATTTTTATAAAAAATTATATATTTTTAAATTAAGATTATAAAGATATATAATTAATATTATATATCTATGAATTCTATAACTATCAACACTAATGTCACAGGGATTTCAAGGGCATAGAAAGAGAAAAAATATTCAATAAAAGATTCTGAATAAAATGGGTGAAAGCCACAATTTATCTATTAATAAAATAAAATGGAATTTAAAGAAGTTATCTACCAATAAAAAATCATGATTTTTATGTTATAACTAAAGGGCAAGAAAACTTAAGGAGCGTGATGGAATGAAAAAGAAACTTATTACCTTAATTCTATGTGGAGTAATAGGGGGGACATCTATAGCTGGTGTGTCTATATATAAGATGTCACAAGAGTCAAATGAAACACAAACCTTGGTGAATGCTCATGAAAAAGAGGAAGTAGATACCAAATCTAATAACAATGCAGAAGATATTTACAAGGAATCAGATGTAGAAAATGACAATTCTAAGGATAATGATTTAAAAACCGAAAGTGGACAAGCCACTGAAAATAGCCAGAGTGATGCTAAAGCTAATAATCCTGTAGAAACAATGAGGGAAAGCAGTGTTAATAATGGACAAGGTGTCATGAAGAGGACTGAACAATTTAAGGATAGTAGTGTTTCAAATGAAGTAAAAGATAGTACTATAAATAGTGACTCTAATAATGATTTTAATAATGGTTCTAATAATGATCATAATAGTGAGAATAATGGTGAAAGTCAAAATGAAGGAAATTCTAATGAAATAATAACACCACCATCACAAGAAACAGGTAGCTTTTATGATCAAATAGAACAATTGATATTTAACAAGGTTAATGAAGAGCGAGCTAAAGAAGGTGTACAAGCATTAACCTATAATCCAACAATGGAAACTTATGCAAGAGTAAAATCAAAGGATATGGGAGTAAGAAATTATTTTGACCATGTGGATCCAGATGGTGAAATGATAACTGCCCAAATGGCGAGGGATGGAGTTTCATATAATGCTTGGGGTGAAAATATTGCCTATATTAGTGGAGTAACTGACCCAGTGGCTTTAGCTAATCAATTCATGACAAATTGGATGAACTCTCCAGGCCATAGAGCCAATATATTATCCACTAACTTTACTAGTATTGGCATAGGT
Source organism: Clostridium sp. (assembly GCA_029851835.1). Lineage (GTDB taxonomy): Bacteria > Bacillota > Clostridia > Clostridiales > Clostridiaceae > Clostridium_J. Next base: position 72,840 of record JARKVD010000028.1, read on the forward strand.
GTATATAAATCTGGAAATAAATATTATGCAACACAAGAGTTTTATAAGTAAGCCTCCAAATCTATGATTTGGTTAAGGCGAACTTACTCCACCGAACGAATGTGAGGCGGAGTTTCATGTTTAAGCCTCCAAATCTATGATTTGGTTAAGGCGAACTTAAGTGAGAGCCTAAATCTTTGATTTAGTCCCTCGAACTTACTCTTTGAGCACTCCACCGAAGGAATGTGAGGCGGAGTTTCCTATAAAAATAGCTCAATCTTAACTTTCAGATTGAGCTATTTTTTCTTTTTTCTAATATCAGCTTGAAATTTTAAGAGTTCTATTGCTATATAACCTAAAAATAAGAAGAGAAAAAAAGGTTCCAATGATTTAAGAAGATAAGTAAAGCCAATCATGGTATCATCCCTTTATTGAAATTCTTAATATAAATGTATTCATATTCTAAGGATAATATACAATTCTTTGAAAATAGTATTAAGGTTGAGAAAAGTTATCTTAGAGACGAAAATTTATAAGAAAAAGCAATTGTGAAATAATTTTTTTATAACTAAAAGTTTCAATAAACTGAATATTGTGTATAATTTTTTACATAAAAATTCTAGGTAAAATGCTATAATTTAAACATACAATTAAATGAACAGGGTGCCCTAAGAATTTTCCATAGACAGTATATCTTTTCATAAATATATGAATATAAGACCACGGAATTATACTGTGAAAAAGTGGCTATATCATAGAGTTTGACTGAAATTTATTATTAGAAATTATGTAAAAGAGAAGTAAAACTTGATAAAGAAGGGGTGTATGTATGAAGAAAATGTCATTTTGGACATGTATGTTCATGTGTATTGGAAGTATAATAGGGGCTGGAATATTTGCAAGAACTCCAGTTGTTATAAGACTTGTAGGAAATGGTCTCGTTTGGGGATTTTTTCTAGCGGCAATTTTTGTATTCTTGAAAACTATACCTGAGGTTATTTGTAGTTCTGCACTGCCAGCAAATGGATCAAGCTATATGCATTTAACTAGACTTATGCATCCTGGTTTAGGAGTAGTTCATGCTTTTAATCAATTAGTTTTAGGAACTATGAATGTTGCAATTATGTCACTGACCTTTGCTGAATATTTTTCTATTCTTGTGCCTAGTATTCCAGTTGCAATTGTAGCCATAGCGGTAGCCTTGTTATTTACTATTATTTCAACATATGGAGTTAAAGCTAGTGCAACTATTCAAAATATATGTGTTGTAATTCTTATTTTAGTTTTAGGAATATTTATTTTTGGTGGTATACCAAATGTAAGTATAACTTTAGAAGATGTATTAATGCCTTCAATTAAAGTAACTCAGTTATGGGCAGCTATGGGATTATTACATGGATGCTTAATTGGTGCAAACGTATTAATGTATGCAGCTGATGAAGTTGATAATCCAGGAAGGACAATACCAATAACCTTTGTGGTGAGTACGCTAATTTGTGCAGCTCTATTTGCTATTGTTGGTTTTGTTTCTTTAGGGGTTGTACCAATGGAACAGTGGATGGATTATTCAACAAACTTAGCAACAGCAGCTGGTAAGTTTATGAGTCCTCAAGTATTAACTTTATTTATTGTGGGAGGACCTTTATTAGCAGTAGCAACAAGTATAAATGCATTAATTTTAATGTTCTCAAGATCACACTTTGTTGCAGCAAGAGATGGATTATTTCCAACAGTAGTAAGTAAGATGAATAAGCATAATGCACCAGTAGTTTCTATATGGCTCAATTCTGTAATAGGGATTCTCGCTATTGTAGCAGGATTTAATCTTGATGATGTAGTACTCATGGTATCTGTACCTGGATTATTAATGGCTCCAATTATATTCTTTGCAGTATTTTTCTTACCGAAGAAATATCCAAATTGCTATAAGAATTCCTTCTTAAAGATACCACATTGGATAGCATGTGTAGTTGTAATTGTAGCATCAGTTTTAAGTTTAGTACTAGGCTGGTCAGTTGTTAATAAAATGACTCCCAAAATTTGGGCATCTATGGTAGGTTTCTATGTGGTTGCAGCTATATACACAGTAATTAGAAAAAAGTATATTATGAAGAAAGATGGTGTGGATATTTTTAAAAATATGAGTAAACCATATGAACCATGGGAAAAACGTGAAAAGGAATTAGCAAAAATAGCAGTAACATCTAATAATATTAATGCAAACACTTAAAAGTAATTAGTAAATGAAGATAGGATGTATGCCTTAAAGTATACATCCTATTTATTATGTAAAATTAATTGAATATATTTTACTTAAATGGTAAAATTCATACAATGGGAAAGAGTAAGTAAATACATATATTGCCAGGAGGTGGAATTATATGGAGTTCATTGAATACAAAAATGCTGAAAAATTAGTTGATTTCTTAAAAAGTGTATGTATTTTTTCAACTATTGAAAGAGATAAACTTAATGAGATAATAAAGGATTGTAAAGAGGTAACTTATAAAAAAGGTGATATGATTTGCAAAAAGGATGATTATGCAAAAAACGTATATATCATTAAATCAGGATCTGCAACAGAATTTGCAATGGATGATAATGAATTTTCAGTAATGATAAAATATAGTATGAAGGCTGATTACTTTGGGGATTTAGGTGTTCTTGTTGATAAGAATTACGTAACAACAGTAATGGCTTCAAGCCAAACTGTGCTGATTGTTATTCCAGGTGAAGTTTTTAGTAAGTTGGTTTGGAGTAATCCTTGTGTAATGAAGGAAATGTTAAGAAGCTACAGAAAAAGGCTTCAAAATTCAGCACAGAAGATTATGTCATGTACTATGTTTAATTCAGAGGGAAGACTAGCATATATTTTAATGATGATTCATAAGGAGTCTAGTAAAGGCAGATTTGTAAATGAGACACAAGAAACCCTTTCTTTTAGATGTGGAATATCTAGACAGACGGTATCGACTATATTGAACAATTGGAAGAAAACGGGGGTTGTGAATATATATAGAGGTAAGTTGGAGATAACTGATATGGAAGCATTAACTGACATATTACTTAATGGAGCAAAATCATAATTTTGCTCTTTTTATTTTTTATGTCAAATATATGACATACGGTTTACATTAATTTTTATAAAATATAATTAAGATAAATGAAGGGGGTATAACTTAATGAATAGAGAAGAATTTAAAAAATTAACAGGACTTAAGAACATACCGGTATATTGGGACAAAAGATATACTAAAAACCTTGATAAACTATCAAAGCCAGAGTACACCGTAAAGCTTGAGGAAAGTGTACCTATAAAATTAAGAGATGGAATTACAATTTATGCAGATATTTATCGTCCAGCAGAATTAGATAAAGCACCAGCACTCCTTGCTTTTGCGTCTTACGGTAAAACAATGCAGGCGATGAAGCGTGGAGCATTACCAGGTTCTTCAGCAATATTTGATCACAGCTTAGAAGCTGGAGATATAGATTTTTTTGTACAGCGAGGATATGTATTCGTTATTCCAGATCCAAGGGGAATTGGAATTTCAGAAGGTGAATTCTTAGGGGTTTATAATCCACAAGAACAGCAAGATTGCTACGATATAATTGAGTGGTTAGGTGGAGAATATGATCATTGTGATGGGCAAGTGGCTATGGCAGGTTATTCTTATTTTGGAATTATACAGCCATTAGTTGCTGCACTTCAACCACCACACTTAAAATGTATAATGCCACTTTCTTATACTGATGATTATTATCAGCATGGATATTATGGTGGAGTTGCAAATACTTATATGTCAATGTATTGGGAGCTTTGTCCATCAAATAATCCAGTGACTTGGTCTTCAAAGGTGTATTCAGAAGAGGATATGAGACAAATGATAAAGGAGGTTCAGAGGGATCCAGATATTGCGGCTATTTCTTACTTTAATAAGATATTTAATACATGGCCACCAAGATATCATACCTTTTACTTAGATTATTTACTTCATCCACAAGATGGAGAGTTTTGGGCTCAAAGATCAGTTAAAAATATGTATGGTAAGATAAAGATTCCGACTTACTTTAAATGTGGATGGGCTCCGACAGGGAGATGGAGTGCCCCAGTATTTAATGCAATGAATTCTCAAGAGCTTGATACTTATAAGCGTTGTGGAGTTATGGAGTCTTATGGTGGAATGGAACTTCCATATAGATTTATGAATGAAGAGTGCTTAAAGTGGTATGATCATTGGTTAAAGGGGGTGGATACAGGAATAACTGAAGAGCCGCCAATGAAGCTAAATATTATTAATAGGGGATATCGTTATGAGTATGAATATCCATTAGCAAGAACAGAGTGGAGAAAGCTATATTTACGTACCTTTGGTCAAATGAGATGGGAGGAGGACCCAGAGGGAAATCTCCCACCAGACAGCTTCACTCACCGTCCACCAAACATCACTAATGATACTGAAACTTTAGTTTATAGAACTGATAGATTCAGCAAACCAACTGAATTTACAGGCCCAATAGAGCTACATTTATTTGCATCAATTGATGCTGAAGATGCAAACTTCATTGTTAAGCTATGGCAGATTACACAAGGTGGAACAAGAATGCCTCTTTGCAGAACCGGTTCCTTAAAGGCATCGTATAAATTAGATGAAGGAAAGTCTTTAGTAGGAAGACCTGTTCATGATTATACAAAGAGAGTTCCAGTTACTCCAGGAGAAATTAGAGAGTATGTAATAGAAATTAATCCTATGGGTATGGTATTTGATCCAGGTACATGTTTGGAACTTGAAATTAAAGCCACAGATATCTATGAACATCAAGCAGGAGCATGGCAAGGAAAAGTTGGACATTTAGGACCAATCCCAAGTGCTAAAACAATTAACTATAAAATCTACAGAGATGCAGATTATCCATCATATATCCTTCTTCCTTATATTCCATACACACCAGGTGAAAATTGGCTTCAATCAATTGATGATGGCGGTAGCTTTGGTACTAGTGGAAAAGGAAACACACACTAATTAAATGTAGAATTAAAAATATTAAGGGTTATTTAAAAACTCTTTTGGAGTTTTTAAATAAATATAGAAATTCCAGATAAGTTTCAACCAGTATTCTAAATTCTACATTCTAAATTAAACTAATGTCCACCACAGCTTTGCGGTGGACATTATCTGTAATGGGAGGGAAAACTTATGGAGTGGCCATTTGAATTTAGTTTTATGGTGTTTTTAATAATAGCATTCTTATCTTATGCAATTGAAATAAGAACAAAATCAAGACTATCATTACCATTTGCTTTAGGAATTATTTGTATTATAGGCTTTGGAACAGGTTTGTTTCCAAAGGATTTCATAGTTCAATCAAAGATGAAGGAAATTGGAGTCATTGCTTTTAATATGCTAGTAATTCATTCGGGAACTATGATTGATTTTAAAGCTATAAAGTCACAGAAGAAAAATATACTTATAGCCGTTGTTGGGGTAGTAATAATGTCAGCGGTAGTTATATTGGGTGTAGGACCAATCATTGGTAGAGAGTTTGGAGCAATGTCACCAGGACCTTTAGTTGGAGGCGGAGCAGCTGCGGCTATTTCTTCTATATCTATGATGAAAGTAGATTCAAGAATTGCGGTTTTTCCATGGCTTATATTCATGGTCCAATGTTTTTTTGGAATTCCTCTTTGCTCATTCCTGATAAAAAAAGAATCTCAACTTATTCTGGATGGATATAGAAAAGGCAATAAGAACAAAGTATCAGAAAACATACAGAGTGCTGTGACTAATGAAGAGAAAATAAAGCTATGTGATAGAATTCCTGCTAAGTATAGGACAACAGCTTATTATCTAGGAACACTTATGATTGTTTCTGTATTTAATAGATGGCTTAACGTATCTTTTTTTGTGAAGTTTGGGATTAATATAAATATTACTGCTCTTATTTTTGGTATTCTAATGGGAAGTTTAGGAATTTTGGAAAGAGGACCACTTATAAAGTCTAATACAATGAGTTTTTTAATGCTAGGATTGATGGCTTTAATGGCAGATACTTTGGCAAACACACCACTTTTAGTACTAAGTTCATTAATAATTCCGCTAATAATAGTTTGTACTATTGGGGCAGTTATATTAATTTTAGTAGGAGCTACAGCAAGCAAGATATATAAATTTAGTTTATATAGAGGAATAATAATAACTCTTAATTCTATGGTTGGTTTCCCAGTGAATCTTCAGTTGGTTGAAGAAACTGCAAATAAGTTTGCCACTGGTAATGAAGAAAAGCAGCTTTTAAAAGGAATTTTGAATCCTATATTAAGCGCTGGTTCAACTGTTATAGTAAATATCCTTTCAATCCTATTAGCTAGTATGGTACTGTTTTTATATGAAATTTAAGTTAAAGCCCTAATTATTCAGGGGCGATATCAGGAGTAAAATCACCTATTGATTTAATTAGTGTAGGTGAAAAGGGGTTCTATAATATAAGTACAAAGGATTAAGAATTGGGAGGACATGCATCTATGTAGAGTAGCCGAATTTAAGGTGAATAGATTATTTATAGTCTATTCACTTTTATTTATTTTCTTTTAAACTTTTCAAATTAATAAAAATTAGGTAAACTAAAAATAGACTTAAAAAAGAGGGGACGATTTGTTATGGATTATAATAAGTTAAGCTTAGAGATGCATGCGGAGAATCAAGGGAAAATTGAAGTAGTTTCAAAAATAAAGGTTGAAAATAGAGAAGATTTAAGTACGGCATATACACCTGGAGTTGCAGAACCTTGTAGAAAAATTGCAGCTAACAAAGAAGAGGTTTATACTTACACGGCAAAATCAAATTTAGTTGCAGTTGTTACAGATGGAACTGCTGTTTTAGGACTTGGAGATATAGGACCAGAGGCGGCAATGCCGGTTATGGAGGGGAAGGCTATATTATTTAAAGAATTTGCAGATGTCAATGCTTTTCCAATTTGCCTTGATACAAAAGATACTGAAGAAATAATTAAGGCTGTAAAGTACATAGCTCCAACCTTTGGAGGAATAAATTTAGAAGACATATCAGCACCAAGATGTTTCGAAATAGAGAGAAGGTTAAAGGAAGAACTGGATATTCCAGTATTCCATGATGACCAGCATGGTACTGCAATTGCTGTATCAGCAGGATTAATTAATGCTTTAAAGCTTGTAGGAAAAAACTTTGAAGAAGCTAATGTAGTTATTAATGGAGCTGGTTCAGCAGGTATTTCTATATGCAAGCTTTTAATGATGCAAGGTATAGGGAATGTGGTTTTAGTTGATAGAAATGGCGCTTTAGTTAAAGGTGAACAGTGGATGAATGATGCACAAAAGGTTATGGCAGAAGTGACCAATAAGAATAATGAAAGAGGACCACTTGCTGAAATTATAAAAGGAAAAGATGTATTTATAGGTGTTTCAGCACCAAATGTTGTTACAGCAGAAATGGTAAGCACAATGGCTAAGGATCCTATAGTCTTTGCTATGGCAAATCCAATACCAGAAATTATGCCAGAAGAGGCTATTAAAGGTGGAGCAAGAGTAGTTGCAACAGGAAGAAGTGATTATCCAAATCAAATAAATAATGTTCTTGTTTTTCCTGGCATATTTAGGGGTGCTTTAGATGTAGGTGCAAGGGATATTACCGAGGAAATGAAGATTGCTGCTGCAAGAGCTATAGCTAGTATTGTCAAAGAAGAAGAACTTAAAGAGGATTATGTAATTCCTGGAGCTTTCAATCATGAAGTTGCAAAGGTTGTAGCACAAGAAGTTGGAAGAGTTGCAAGAGAATTAGGGATAACAAGAATAGATAATTAAAAATGTTTTAAGTAAATTGAGGCTAAATCTGTGAAGATTTAGCCTCTTTAAGTGAATATCCCAAAATGACACTCCAAATCTTTGATTTGGTCAGTAGAACTTTCACGGTGTGTATCTTTAATTTAATTACTCCAACTTACTTTTTGAGTACTCCTTGGACTGAAGAGAAAAGGAGGTTCCTTTAATTACTGAAAAGTTCAAAGCTAATTCTAGATTTATCAACTCCAAGATCCATAAGGTGCTTTTCAACTATTTTCATGAAAGGAGGAGGTCCACAGATATAAAAATCCGAACTTAGATTTACATTTTCCTTAAGAAATCCCTTGGAAATATACCCTTTATAGTTGTAATCAATACCTTCATTATCTTCAGCTAGAGGGGAAGCGTAAAATACTGTATTTTTTATTCCGCTTAGCCTAGCGATGGTTTCAATATCATCCTTAAAGGGGTGAATTGAAGAATTTTGAACTGCTTGTATGAAATGAATATTATTTCTATTAGAAGATTCAGCATAAAGCATTGAAAGTAGTGGGGTTATTCCAATACCACCAGAAATAAGAACAATATTATTAGTTCTATTTTTTATTGTGAATAGTCCAGTAGGAACCATTGCTTCAATAGAATCACCAATATTTAGGTGTTCATGAAGATAGGTACTGATTAAACCACCTTCAATTTTTTTTACACTTATCCTATATGTGGAGTCATTTGGAAACATAGATAAACTATAGGTTCTAAGTACATCTTTGTATTTTGGGTCAGTTGTTTTTATCTTAAAAGGTAAAAATTGTCCAGGAGTATGCTTAACAAGCTTTCCACCATCTTTTGCTTTAAAGTAAAAGGATGTTATACCTGGGCATACAGGTACTTTATCTACTAAAATTAACTCTTTAAAATTGGTCCATGCTGCATTAGTCATTTTAATTCTCCTTTCAAAAAATTACTATCTAATAATAAGTATCCATTAATTAAACTGTTAAGTCAATAGTTTTTTATTACAATATTTACCTAGAATCAAATGTTTATATTATAAAAGAAAAAGGCGTTGGTCAATACCAACACCTTAATATTATTAATATATTTCATTTATATCTTTTTCGTCTTCATCATTCCAAGCTTCAGTGTTTGTAAGGCCAGGAACAGATGAGGCTTTAAATATAGGATCTTTTCCAGCCTTTAATTGGAGATCATAATCATTAAGAGCAGCTATAGCATATTTTGCTAGGAATAGTATAGCTATAAGGTTAATTACAGCCATTAAAGCCATGAACAAGTCAGCCATTGCCCAAACTATATCGATAGAAGCTAAGGCACCACCAAAGACTGTTAAAACAACGAAGACTCTAAATGAGTTAAGAATAACCTTGTTCTTAGTTATAAATTCAATATTTGCTTGTCCATAGTAATAGTTACCAACAATAGAACTGAAAGCAAATAGGAAAGTGCATATTGCTAAGAAGTAAGTTCCAACAACTCCTATTTGTGAGCTTAAAGCACTTTGAGTAAGCTCTATGCCAGTTAATTCAGTTCCTGCATAGTTACCAGAGACTAATACTATGAAGGCAGTACATGTACAAATTACGATTGTATCAGTGAAAACTCCTAAAGTTTGAGTTAAACCTTGCTTAACAGGGTGAGAAACAGTTGCTGTAGCTGCTGCGTTAGGAGCACTACCCATACCTGCTTCGTTAGAGAATAATCCTCTCTTTATACCTTGCATTACAGTGAAACCAAGTCCACCGGCAGCAAATTGTTGAATACCAAAGGCATTTTCAAAAATTAACTTAAAGATACCAGGTAGAGAGCTGATATTCATTAATATTACCAATATTGCTATTAAAATATATGCAGTAGCGAATATTGGAACAATAACTTCTGATACTTTAGCTACTCTTTGAACTCCACCAAATATAACTGCAGCAGTTAATATGGCTAGGATAATTCCCATTACTGTTGGGCTTATTTTAAATGCATTATTAAATGCAAGTGTAGTTGTGTTTGATTGAGCAGCATTGAACACAAATCCAAAACATACTGTTGTTAATACAGCAAATATAGCTCCAAGCCATCTCATTCCAAGTCCTTTTTCGATGTAATAAGCTGGACCGCCAAGGAAATTACCTTCATTATCTTTTGTTTTATATATTTGAGCTAGAGTACTTTCTATGAAGCTTGAAGCACCACCTATAAGAGCAATAAGCCACATCCAGAAAACTGCACCAGGACCACCAGCTGCAACGGCCATAGCTACACCAGCAATGTTTCCTGTACCAACTCTAGAAGCTGTACTTATACAAAATGCCTGGAAAGAAGATACCCCATCCTTTTCTTTTTTATCACTTGGTAGTAATAGTCTAAACATTTCTTTTAGGTATCTAAATTGAACGAATTTTGTTCTGAAGGTAAAGTATAAACCAGCACCTATAAGCAATGCTATTAAGACATATGACCACATAAATGTGTTAAGCTTGTCTACAATTGTCGTTAGTAATTCCATAATTCATCTCCTTTGCACGTATAAAAATTTTATCTGTCTACGCATTCCCAATATTTATAAGAATTTAATGTTTTTATTATAAAGTTATAAATACGGAAAATACGAATGTTCGAATATATTATTTATATAATATATAGTTTTATGAATAAAATCAAGGAAAACATTTATTTAATTTAGCAAAACCTCCAATATGTGATCTGCATTAGAACACATATTGGAGGTTCAAAGTTCAAACTTATTATGTTTTAAGTTTAAATTCATGTAAACATCTTTTACAAGTTACTGTTATTCTGCCTTTATGCCTTGGAAGTCTCAACTTTTGACTACATCTAGGACATTTAACTATTTTAAAGTTTCTCTTTTCATTAAACCACTTTGTTATTTTGGAAAATATGGGTTCCAAATGATTAAAGTGAAATACCGGAAGATTGTTTGGAAGGGCACGGTTAAATTTACCCAAAAATTTATTGGCATGAACACAAAAACTTTTTAGCTCCTGATCTCTTTTAGATATATTTCTAGAAAAAACTCTATAAAGTGCAAGAATTAAAATGATAGAAGCTAAGATTCTTGTAAAATAGAATAAATTAAAAAAAGATGATACTAGAATTAAAAATATTGATAAAAAATCAAGTCCGTAACTATCATTTAGAAAATTCATTTTACCACCTCATACCTTAAGCGTTGTATTTATTATAGCCCATATTAATTTCCTATTCAAAGAACTTTCTAAGACTGTTTTATAAATAATTTATGAAGTTTAACTTTTTTTAGGAAATTCTTTCTCATATACATTCGAAAGAGTAAGTTCATGTTAACCAAATTGAAATTTGGACATTCACTTAAGAAAATCTTTCATTTATTACAAAAGAATTACGATTTCTTACATCTTTCTTACAAATTACGGGAATCTATTTTCAATAACTAAGAAATCCTTTATGCTAGTTTTAGTAAAAATAATGAGGTGAGAAAATGTCTAAAGTTTTAGAACTAAGAGATGTCAGTAAAATTATGGGGAAACGAAAAATCGTTGAGAATATTAGTTTTGAAATAAATTCTGGCGAAATATTTGGATTTTTAGGACCTAATGGAGCAGGAAAAACAACTACTATTAAAATGATAACTGGACTTTTAAAAATCGATGAAGGTGAAGTATTTATAAATGGTAAGAATGTTAAGACGAATTTCGAGGAAGCTCTTTCTTCGGTAGGTGGAATCATAGAAAATCCAGAAATGTATGGTTATTTATCTGGAAGAGAAAATCTTGAGATTTATGGGAGAATGCATAGTAAGGTTTCAAAGGAAAGAATTGATGAAATTATAAATTTAGTTAAGCTTGAAAATCGTATCGATGATAAAGTGAAAAAATATTCTTTAGGAATGAGACAGAGGTTAGGCCTTGCACAAGCGTTGCTTCATAATCCAAAGCTTTTAATTCTTGATGAGCCTACAAATGGATTAGATCCTGTAGGGATAAAAGAGTTAAGAGATACCTTAAGGGAATTGGCAGAAAAAGAAGGACTAGCAGTATTAGTATCAAGCCACCTTTTAAGTGAAATGGAATTGATGTGCGATAGGTTCGGTATTATTGATAGTGGAAAAATTATTGATATGAAGACTATGAGGGATATCAAAAATCAAGAAAATTCTTCAAAAAATGTCTACGAAATAGAGGTTGATAATGGTGGTAAGGCCTTTGCTGCATTAGAGAACATCAGTAAAGCAGAAGGTTTTAAAGTTGAACCTAAAGTAGATAGAAATATAGTTAGGGTTAATCTAACTAAAGACCAGGTTGCAGTAGCAAATAGGGTATTAATTAAGGCTGGTGTTCTAGTTTACACCATCTGTCCAGTAGCAAATACTCTTGAGGACGAGTTTATGAAGATTACTACTGGATCAAAGAGTCAAATAAGATAGGGAGAGAGCTATGGGTAAGATTTTTGGATTAATAAAAAATGAATGGATAAAGCAGTATAAGAAGATTAGCGTTAAAGTTATTTTAATACTAATACTTGTAGCTAGTATTGCAGCACCTTTTTTACTTAAGTTTTTTAACAATAATAATGATTTGAAATGGTCAATGGAAAGTTATGAGAATCAGTTAGAATGGTTACAAGTAGAAAAAGATGGCGTTGATGCTGCTGCAAAAAATGCTCAAATAAATAAGGACATAATTCAAGTTGAAATAGATACATTTAACCTTAGAAGGGAAAAGAAAATAAGCTGGAGTGATTGGAGAGATACTATAATAGGCGATATGCAGTATAAGCAGAATATGGTTATAATGCTTAACGGTATTAAATCAGGATTAAAAGGTTCAGACCTTACAAATAACATTTATAGAATTGACCCGATTAGCTTAGATGAGTACTATGAATTATCATCAGAAGAGCTACAAAAAGAGATTGATAAGTTTACGAATGAAGCAGCAGAATTAAAGAAGACTATCGAAAACAATGACTATATGGCATACCTAGATGGAGTTATCAAGTCTACAGAAAAAGATATTGAGAACAGTAAGAAAAATATATCAACATTAGAAGCAGATTTAGCTAAGGATAAGGAAAATAAAGAAATACCTTTAGCTATAGAAGAATTAAAAAAATCAATTGGAACTCAAGAAGAGCTTTTAAATGCATATAAATATAAATTTGATAACAATATTGTATATGATACAAATGACTGGAGACATAACACAGTAGAGGATATTAAAGAAGCTATAAATGCTAAAAATGAAGAGTTATTAACAGAAGAAAATTTCAAACAAGCTTATAGCTGGGAAATAAATATGCAGGGCTATACTTATGAAAAGTACCAAGCTGATAGAGAAGGAAGAATAGCGAAGGCGGAGGAAAGCTTAACTTTAGATTGGTACAGTTTAGAAAATAATATTCCTCAGGTTGAGTTTATAAAAGATGCAAGAAATTCTTTAAATAAAACCTATTTATTTTATGTAACAATAGCAATACTAGTATGCATAATTATTGGTGGTGGAATTGTTTCTTCAGAATACTCTACAGGAACAGTAAGACTTCTTATGATTAGACCGGTGTCTAGATGGAAGATTTTGATGTCAAAGTTGATAGCGGTATTCATGATAGGTTATGGAGCAATGGTTGCAGCATTTATATTAAATATTGTTTCTAGTGGAATAGCCCATGGCTTTGGAACTTTAGGAACTCCTATCCTTGCACTTAAAGATGGGGTAGTGGTACATCAAAACTTTATTTTATCACTTATACCAAATCTTATGTTTGCAAGTATAAGCTTAATATTTATTATTGCAGTAGTATTCTTCTTCTCAACAGTAGGAAGAAATACAGCACTTGCAGTAGGACTTACAATGGTAGGCTTCCTTGGAAGTATGCCAGCGTCCCAGATTGCAGCTAATTTAAAAATGACTTGGATTGGCTCAACATTCCTTCCATATGTGAATTTGACAAGCTTTGTTGGAGAGGAATCTTGGGTATTAGAATCACTTAGACAAATGGGAGTAACATTAAATGCAACAATGGGAGCTGTTCAATTATTAGTAATAGCTGTAGTTTTAACTGTTATATCTTTTGTAGTGTTTACAAGAAGAGACGTTACTAACTAATTAACAGTGTAGAATTAAGAAGGTAGAATGGTGGATGAAATTCCTTCGGAATTTCTACATAGAAGTATTTAATTGAGAATTAAGAAGATTATTGAAGGAACTCCGAAAGGGGCTCCTTTGTTTTTATGAGTGATGAAGAGGTGTGGCTGTAGCTTTACTTCTTCATTTTTATTTGAAGAAAATTAATTTATGGATTTTAAAGGTGGTGGATATGCAGTTTAGTATGGGAGTTGAGCAACTTAGTAAAAATAGGTTGTTTGATGGGATTTACAATAATATACTATAAATATATATGATGGAATGGAGGACTTTCATGAAGATAACCATAAATGAGTCAGAGGCATATAAAAAATTAAAATCTAAGAGTGAGGTGTAGTATTTATGAATGCAGTGGAAATTAAAAATCTTACAAAGACCTATGGAAAAGCTAGAGGAGTAGATGATATAAGTTTTTCAATTAAGGAAGGAGAAATCTTTGGATTTATTGGTCCAAATGGTGCTGGGAAATCTACAACTATAAGAACACTTTTGGCTTTAATTCATCAAAATAGTGGTGAGGCACTAATCTTTGGGAAATCTATAGCAGAACATCCTAAAGTATTAGAAGATGTGGGATATTTGCCTTCAGAGGTGTTTTATTATGATAATATGAAGGTTATTGATTTACTAAAGTATTCAGCCAGCTTTTATAAGAAGGATTGTTCAAAACGAATGATGGAGCTTTCAGACATGTTGCAATTAGATTTAAATAGAAAGATTGAAGATTTATCCTATGGAAATCGTAAAAAGGTTGGTATTGTTCAAGGTTTGATGCATGAACCCAAGCTTATTATTTTAGATGAACCTACAGGTGGATTGGATCCTTTAATGCAGCAGACATTCTTTAAGTTATTAAGAGAAGAAAATGAAAATGGAGCTACAGTATTTATGTCTTCGCACATTTTAAGCGAAGTGGAAAAGCTTTGCCATAGAGTTGCAATAATAAAAGAAGGCAAAATTATTGCATTAGAGAGTATCAGCAGTTTAAAAGAAAAGAATCATAAAAGAGTTCACTTGGAATTAAATTCAGTAATTAGTGAAGGAATGCTTAAATTAAAGGGAATTACAGATATTAAATTTGAGGACAAGAACTGTTCATTCTTATATGCAGGTAATATAAATGATTTAATTAAATTATTGAGTAAGTTTGACTTAAAGAATGTGCAGCTTAGTGAGCCAGAATTAGAGGAAATCTTTTATCATTACTATGAAAAGGAGGAGTAATGGTATGAATGTATTTTGCTATGAATTTAAAAATAGTTTTAAGTCTATGCTTTACTGGCTTTGTACTGCAATTTTAATAACATTGGTTTTTCTTTTGATGTTTCCATCCTTTAAGGAGGAATCCCAAACAGTTCTAGCGCTGTTTGAAGGATTTCCACCAGAGGTGTTAAAATCCTTTGGCTTTGATCCAGTTAAGTTCTTTGAGATAGAAGGTTATTTATCCTTTCTATTTATGTATATTTTAATTTGTGTTGGCCTTCAAGCTACAAATTTATCTCTTGGTATTTTTTCCAAGGAGAAGAGATTTAAAACCTTTGATTTCATTCTCACTAAACCAAAGAAAAGAGGATATATATTTGGATGGAAGGCTCTATGTGTCTTGGCTTATGTAGTTATAAATACACTTTTATATTCAGCTGCTCTTTTTATTATGATTTCTTTCGTGGAAAAGGGGAGCTATGATATAAAGTATATAATTCTTTTAGGGATTGTAATATTACTTACCCAGTTAATATTAGCATCAGTTGGGGCTTTATTAGGGGTGGTACTTCCAAAGATTAAATCTGTTAGTTCTATATCAATAATAATAGTTTTAGGACTTTATATGGTGCAAATGGTAGAGAATTTTTTAGAAAGTAGTACTTTAAAATATATAAATCCTTTTGGAATGTATGATTCTATGGAAATTTTAAAAACAGGGTCTATATCTAGTGTTGGATATGGTGTGGGAATTGTTATGATTATTATTTTTACTGCTTCAAGTGCTTTAATGTACATGAAGAAAGATATTCATGTAAGTTAAGGAGGGACCATTATGAATGTGTTAAAAAGAGAAGTTAAAGGAAGTATTAAAGCTCTATTTATATGGTCAGTAGTTATAATAATTTTTATAGCAGCAGGACTATATAAATATACTGGCTTTGATGCAAGTGGTATGGACATATCTGTTTTAATGGATAGTATGCCTAAGATGGTTTTGGCTGTATTTGGTTTTTCTTCCTTTGATTTAAATAAAGCTACAGGATTTTATGGAATTATATTTCAATATATAGTGCTTATGGGAGGATTTTTTGCAGCTCATATTGGCTTTAACACCTTAGTTAAAGAAGAGAGAGATAATACAACGGAGTTTCTAATGGTTAAGCCTATATCAAGAAGAAAAATAGTTTTAGAAAAGTTACTTGCTAATGTGGTAGAGATTTTGGTATTTACAGTAGTTTCTTTTGGATCATCGATTATTGGATTAGAAATTCTTGTGCCAGAGGAGAACCTATTAAGTGTGCTTATTAACCTTCACTTAGGTTTAATTATGGTACAGCTACTTTTAATGACAATGGGAGTGTTTGTAGCTTCAATGTTAAAGAAAAATAATAAGGTATCAAGTATTGTAATGAGTACAGTATTTGTGTTTTATGTTATTGGTGTTTTAATTGATTTCAATGATGCTTTTGAGGTTTTAAAAATTATATGTCCATTTAAATATTTTAATGCTGCAGAAATAATTGCTGGGGAGAGTTTAAGTTTAGTTTATAGTATTCTTACCTTAGCTGTTGGAACAATTTTCACAAGTATTAGTATTCCAATATATGAAAAACGAGATTTAAATATATAATAAAAGAAGCTGAAAGTAAAATCATACTTTCAGCTTTCTTGCTTAGTGTGAAGCTATTTCAGCTTTTAGAATTTTATCACTATGTTTATATAGCAGCAAAGCTGTTATTACTATGATACTTTGAGTTACTGGGATAGCTAGCCAGACTCCATTTAAGTTGAATAATAATGGCAGAAGCATCATAGTTAATGGTGTTATGACAAGTGGGTCAAGATACACAAGTATTGATGCATAGTTAGCATGCTGTATTCCATAGAAGTAAGCTGAAGTTGCTCTTGATATTGCAATCAATGGGAAAGCTGCAGCAAAGATTGGCAATGAATCAGCGATCAAAATTGAGGCTTCTGGAGAAGCACCGAAAATTGTAGGTATTATAGCTTTAATTGCAATGGTTAAGCCGCCAATACCAAATGAAAGCAATACTGCAAGAACAATAGTTTTTTTACGAATATGATGAATAACATCAAGACGTTTTGCACCTTTATAATAACTGATTAAAGGCTGAGTACCTTCTCCAACACCTTGAACTAAGAGCTGAGCTGTTGATATTACATAAGAAAGCACTGCATAGGCTGCAACAGCAATATTTCCACCATATCTAATACATTGCCAGTTTGCAAAGATGATTATGATTGATGGTGAAAGGGATAGACCAAAAGGTGATAAACCTATTCTTATGATTTTAGAAACTATACCAGCATCTAATTTGTAGTTGTTTAAAGATAATAAGTTTTTTTTTCTAAAAATGATGAAACAGGCAGCTATGACAACAAGAGCTTGACCAGTTAAAGTTGCAATTGCAGCTCCTGCAATACCAAGATTGAAAACCATAATTAAAAGATAATCAAATATTATATTAGTTATGAAGCCTATTATCATAATTGTCATTGCAAACATTACATGTCCCATATTTCTTAGAATTGGAGTAAAACCGGTTCCTAAGAGTTGAAAAATACTTCCTAGAACGAAAATTTTGCAGTAAATTGAAGCAGCATCATAAACTTCAGCGGTTGCCCCTAAGAGTCTTAGGATTGGCTCAATTGAGACATATAATATTACGGTAAGTATAATAGAGGCCAGAACTAATAGAACAATGGTATTTCCACGGACTTGTTTTGCTTTATTTAATTCATTTTTACCAATATAGTTGGACATTACAACTGATCCGCCAATACCAATACCAGTTCCAACAGCTAAAATTAAAGCGGGAATTGGCCAAGCTATATTTATTCCAGCCAATCCAGCATCACCAACCGCTCTTCCTATAAAGAGTCCATCAACTAAACAATAGATTCCAGAAAGTAGGCAGGTAAACATTGATGGAATAACATATTTCCAAAACTTTTTACTAATGTTTTTATCCATATTTAAAACCTCTCTTAATATATGTTAAAATAAATCATAATTTTTAAATTTGCGCTATTAAACATGATAAACTATATGGTTAGTGTATTGTCAAGAAGTTTTATAATATATATTACATGAATTTATTTATAATATTTTTATATAAACTATAGCTATAATTCTAACAGGTATTTTAAAAATATCGTAAGGGTAAAATGATATGTCATTGACAAAAAAGCATATAAATACTAAAATGTTAATATAAGCAAAATGTTAAAAACAAGAAATTTTAAAAGTTTTATTTAAGCTAATAAGATATTCTAAGGTGTACTAAGTACTTAATAGGGAATTTGGTTAAAATCCAAAGCTATCCCAGTAACTGTATGTGAGGACAACTTAACTATATGCCACTGAATTTATTTCGGGAAGGGGTTAAGGAGGAAGAGTCACGAGCCAGGAGACCTGCCTAAGGATGGAGATTTGATACTTTCTGAGGAAAAGTTATATAATTTAAAGGTTTCAATGCTTAAAATAGGTAGATTTATCATAGTGATATGCATAAATTACAAATTTTTCATTGATAACCAATAAATGTTTAAGTTGTTTCAGATAGGTATCTAAAGTACCTATCTTTTTTTATTTTAAGGAAATTAAGGTGAACAGATGTTATTTTCATTTAAAAATTTAAATCCATATATGAATGTACTGTATTTCTTAATAGTAATTGTGACGTTATATTCTTCAGATAATCCAATAACAGCAGTTTTATTTTTAATTATGACTATTTTAATTACTTGGATATTTTGTAATGACAGCTTTAATAAAAATGTAAAGTTTTCTGTATTTACGGCCTTTTTAGTTGCAATTATTAATCCAATAGTTTCTCATAGAGGGTTGACTATATTGTTTTATGTAGGATATACACCTATAACACTGGAGTCTGTAATTTACGGTATAATTGCAGGAACAAAGCTATTTACACTTTTATTATTAGGTAGCTATTTTAATTTGATTATGGACTATGAAAAGCTAGCTTATGTATTAGCACCACTTGGAAATAATCTGAGTTTAATTGTAAGTTTGTCAGTAAAGTTTATACCAGAATATGTAGATAAGATAAGAAATATTAAAGATACTCAAAAAACTAAAGGAATTATTTTAGAGGATAAAAGCAAGGTAAATGTTGCTAGGAGTATGACTCACATATTAAATGCCTTCTTTTTTATAACCCTTGAACAAGGAGTCGTCACTATAAAGTCTATAAAATCTAGAGGTTATCTAAATAGACAGAAAAAAATTAGGCAAGATATTAAATTTAGATTTATAGACTATATTTTTATAGCTATAAGTGCAGTGTTTATAATTACAAACTTCAGTCTTAGCAAGGTTACTGCTTATGAAATATATCCTAAATTAAGCATGCCTAATATTGGGTTCAGTGAAGTCATATTAATTATTGCTTATATATTATTTTTAGGAGCTCCAATATGGTTTGCAGCAGGAGATAAATTATATCTTCAATATAAGACTAAGGAAAGAAACGACTTTTACAAGAGTGATGTGTAAGGAAAGGTAAAAAATATGAGTTTTATAGAGATAGACAAGGTTAGTTTTTCTTATCCAGAGATGAGAGATAAGGCCTTAAAGAATATAAATCTAAAAATAGAAAAGGGAGAATTAGTACTTATTATTGGGCCATCAGGTAGTGGAAAGTCAACGCTTTTATCTATGCTTAAGCATGAGATAAGCCCTGTTGGGAATCTTGAGGGTTCCATATTAATAGATAATGTATTGAGAGAAAAATGTAGTTTTAGTGAAATTGGATATTTATTTCAGGATCCTAATGCTCAGCTTGTCAGTGACAAAGTTTATGATGAACTAATTTATTCCTTACGAAATTTGAATTTAACAGAAGATGAAATAAATGAGAGACTAGGGGAAATCGTTACTTATCTAAATCTAAATAATATTTTAGAGCAAAATGTTCATACTCTATCTGGTGGAAATAAGCAGATTGTAAATATAGCATCACTACTGCTTATGCATCCTAAGGTTTTAATATTAGATGAGCCAACTTCACAAATTGATCCAATCCATTATGATGATATTGTGAATCTAGTGTTGAAGCTGAATAAAGAAAATCAGATTACTACATTAATCACAGAGCATAGATATAGCAGACTATTTTATGAAGCCGATAAAGTAATATTTATGGATCATGGAGAAATTGTAGTGTGTGATAAACCAAAGAATTTTATAGCTAACCTAAGAGAGAAAAAAGGAGCAGAGATTGAGCCATTTATACAGGAGATAATAGGTGAGGAGCCAGCTATAGATTCAAGAGATAATGATGAAGTAAAACTTGTGGAGAAAGAAGCAAGTACAGCTATTTCCCAGGAGATTAAGGAAGTAATAGAAGCTAAGGATATAAGCTTTTCTTATAATAATAAGGATTTAAATCTGAACTATATAAACTTTAGTGCTAACCCTGGTGAAATTTTATCAATAGTAGGCTCTAATGGATGTGGAAAAACTACATTTTTAAAATTGCTTTCAGGAATCTATTATCCTTTAACTGGAGCTATAAAGCTTAATGGGATGAAGTACAAGAAGATAAAAAGTGAGTTGTTTAAGCATATAGGATATGTGCCTCAAGATGTAAATGAATTTTTTACCTTTGATAATATAGAGGCAGAGTTTGATTTTCTAAAGAAGAAGCTTGGCTCAGAGTTCGATGAGGAGTTATACCAAAGGTTGAAAGAGGAATATAAGCTAGAACGATTTTTGCATAAGCATCCAACGGATATAAGTGGAGGAGAAAAGCAACTTATTATTATCATAATCCAGATTTTAAAAAAATCTAAAGTGATGATTTTAGATGAACCGACAAAGGGGTTAGATCCAGTACTAAAAAATAAATTAGGAGAAACTTTGGTAAGTATAAAGAACAAAGGGACAGCTATCATATTAGTTACTCATGATATAGATTTTATTTTCACCTATTCAGATAAGTGTTCAATGATGTTTAATCATAAAATCACTAAACCAGTACCTATTGAAGAATTTTTTAAAAAGAAGCTGTTTTATCTTCCAAAACATTTAATAAAGGCTAGGAGATAGTTATGATATATATTTTTATTCCATTACTTCTTTTAGTGGGAGTGACAAAAAGTAAGATTTTAATAGGAATTACTCTAGTCTATGGAGCTATATTCATCTTTGTAAAGGGACGCAAACTTTTTGAGGAGCTGTCTATCGAAGAGGTAGTTCTAATTGCAATCCTTTCTTCCATAGCAGGTGTTACAAGAATTCCATTTGCAGCAATACCAAGCTTTCAACCAACAACAGCTATTGTAATTATAGTTGGAATGGTATATGGAAGAAAAATTGGATTTATTACTGGACTTATAGCAGCTTTTGTATCAAATATGTTCTTAGGACAAGGGCCTTGGACACCTTGGCAGATGGTAGCATGGGGAAGTTGTGGTTTTTTTGCATATTATCTTCGAAGGAAAAACAAATATATCATATACCTATATGGACTTTTCAGTGGGATACTCTTTGGGTGGTTTATGAATCTTTGGCATATTGTCGGGTTTGTAGAGGTTATAAATCTCAAAACTATATTTCTCACTTACGTAGCAAGTTTCTACTTTGATGTGATTCATGGTATTGGAAATATAATATTTATTGCTATGCTTATGCCAACACTATATAAATTTTTAAGTAGAATAAAGGTTAAATACAATATTTTACAATAAAAATAAAATTTTAGATTATAAATGTAAGGGGGACTTAAAAATGAAAAAAGTTAAATTAATTATAGCGTCAGCGTTGATAGGAACAATGGTTACAGCAAATTTATTATCAGGAGTTGCTTATGCTAATGATGTTAATTCAGAGGTTGTAGTGAATGAAGTTATGGAGCAGGTTAAAGCTGGAGAATTAACTTTAGATGAGGCTATAGAGAATAGTATAGGCTACTACAGAAATGTGAAAATGAATTTAGATTCTTTTTGGGAGTTAGTGGCATTAAGTGGTGTAGGAGAGGACATTAATTCAGAGTTATATAATTTACCTGATTGGGATGCAAGTGTAGTAAGGGAAGATACATCTATCATAGATGATACTGGATATATACTTGGGATAATTGCAAGAGGTGAAGACCCTAAGAATTTTAAAGGAAAGGATTTCGCTAAAATCTTAGCCGAAAAGCAAAGAAAATATGGTAATGGGATAGAAAGCTTTAACGGAAGCAACTTCAATATATGGGCTATAATAGCTTTAGAAATAGCAAATCAAGAATATGATAAAGAATTTGCCCTTGAGACACTTTTAAAATATCAATTTGCCGATGGTAGTTATGGCTTTAGCGCTAACTCTTCATGGGGTGGAAGTACTGATTTAACTGGTATGGCGTTAATATCTTTAGGTTTATTACAAAAAGATACAGCATTTAAAAATGACACTAGAATACAAGAATCAATAGATAAGGCTCTTGGATATTTGGAATCAAAGAAGCTAGAGGATGGAACATTCACAGGGTATTCAAGTAGTGCAGATGGAAATTCAACATCTATGGCAATTACAGGAATTGTAAGTGTTGGTGAAGACTTAACTTCAGAGAGATGGAGTGGTGTTGACACTGGTATATTAGGAATGCAGGTAACAGCAGAGGATGAAGCTGCAGGTAAGGGTACTAAAGGACAGTTTTATTGGCAGGGAACAATGGCTAATGATATGGCAACTTATCAATGCCTAGTAGCTCTTGGAGAAATAAAATCAGGTGAATCTAATTGGGATAGATTAGATAGACAATACGAAGCTTATGAAGCAGAAAGAGAAAACTTGAAACTTCCTAAAATTACAGCATCAAATATTTCAGTAAATCTTGGAGATACCATTGATTTATTAGCAGGTGTTACTGCAGAGGATATGAATGGAGCTGATATAACATCTAAGATAATAGTAAAGGAAACTAATCTACCGATAGTGGGAAATATTGCAACAGAAGCTGGTTCTTACATTGCAACTTATGAGGTTACAGATGAAGAAGGAAGAAGTAATATTAAGACTATTGAAGTGAGTGTAAATCAGGTGGAAAACCTTACTATAGTTGATAGTGTAGATAAAGTAGAAGCTGCTATAGGAGAAATAGAAGCATTACTTAAAGAGGTAGATAAAGATGGTAAAGCTCTTTATGCTTTAGAGGAGAAGGAAGCTGTAAACCTTGGTGATACTCATATAGTCTATACTTATGTTATAAAGACTAATGTTGAAAGAGGCATAAAGAAGGAAGTAAGATTTATCCTTCCGAAGGATGCTGATAAACCAGTTATAACTGTACCAGAGGCAAAACCAGAGCCAACACCAGAACCAAAGCCAGAAGTTAAGCCAGAGGAAAAACCAAATACAAAGCCTGAAGCAAAGCCAGATACAACAAAACCAACATTACCACAGACTGGTGGACAAAGTGCATTACCAATGGCAGTGGCTGGAATTACAACATTATTAGCTGGTATAGGAATTAAATTTAGAAGAAAGTAATAAATCATTAATGAATTTAGGGGGTAATTTATGAAACAGAAAAGAATTATAGTACTATCGTTAGTTTTCATGTTTCTAATAAACTTTATACCTTTTAGTAAAGTTTATGCAGCAGGTGAGGATACATTAAAGGTTGGAGTTTATACCCAAGATGGAGTTATATATCAAAGTGTAGATGTTGAATTTGTACAAGGTGATACTGCTTATTCAGCATTAGCTAGAGTTGTTGGAGATATCAAAACTAAAGGAAGTGGAACAAGCATCTATGTATCAAGCATTGCAGGAGTGGCAGAGTTTGATCAGGGGCCGTTAAGTGGTTGGGTATATGCTGTAAATGGTGTAAAGCCAGATGCAAGTGCAGGAGCTTGTTATTTAAATCCTGGAGATAAGCTGGTATGGCACTACACTTTAGACTTAGGTGGAGATATATACAATGGGATAAATAAGCTGGATTCATATATTGCTGCAAATCCACCAGTACCTCCAGCTCCACCAGAGGTTGAAAAGCCAACACCTCCAACGGAGGAGAAGCCAACAACAAAACCAGAGCAGGAAAAGCCAAGTACAGAGCCTTCAAAGCCAAGTGAAAGTGGAGGAGGTTCAAATCCTAGCAAATCAAGTGAAGGTGTTAGCTCTAACTCTAGTGAAGATAGTAACAAATCAGAGAATGATAAAGAGGTAACTGAGAAAGATAAAAATGCTGATGAGAGAAATGAAGATAGTAAAGCTAATGAAGGTTTAAATACCTTGTCTAAGGAAGAGTTAAATAAATCAATAGATTCCATTTTAGCATCTTCTAAGGAAGCTTTTAAAAAGAATTTAAATTCTACATGGGAGGCTATTGCTCTTAAGAAGCTTGGTGGAGAAGTCAGCAAAGAGTATGTTAATTCAATAATAAATGAGATTAAAGAAAATAAGGGCATATACAGTAAGGTTACTGATTTAGAGAAAAACATACTTTTTTTAAATATGTTAGGTTACGATATTACTAATATAGAAGGAATAAATCTTCTAGAGGTCCTTCTGACTTCAGATGTGGAGAAACAGGGAGCAAACGGTGTAATTTTTGCTATAATCTGTTTAAACAGCATTGATAGTCAAGTGTTAGAGAAGTTCTTTGAAAGTAACTCTGAAAAAGCAGGTATGTATACTAAGGAAGACTTGATAGAAAAATTGCTTTCTTATCAGCAAGAGAATGGCGGATTTCCATTAGTAAAGGATAAGGAAGCTGACGTAGATATAACTGCTATGGCACTTCAAGCTTTAGGTGGCTTCAGAGATAGGGTGAGTAAAGATACATTAGACTCTGATAAATTAGATGAAGCTATATTAAAGGCTACAGACTATTTAAAGAAGGTCAAATTTGAAAATTCAGAGTCTATAGCGCAAACTATAATAGCTTGCAGCTATGTGAAAGAAAATCCACAAGACTTTGGAGGGGTAAATCTTATAGAAGAACTCTTAAAGTATAAGCAAGAAGACAATACCTTTAAACATGTTATGGATTCAGATAGTGATGATGATAGAATGGCAACAGAGCAAGGAATTCTAGCATTGTTAAGCTACAAAGGCCAGGAAGAAGATAAGGATTATATCTATGCTGGAGAAGTTCAGCGAGAACAGGTTCAAGTAACTGTTGAAAAAGCTAAGAATAATAATGCACTTATATGTATTACTATAGCTGCAATTGTTATTCTAGGTTCAGTAGCTGGATTCTTAGTTTATAAGAAATCTAAGAAGAACCATAAAGAATACTAATCTTTAGAAGGGTAGTAATAACTATGAAAAAATATAGATTTAAAATAGTTCTGCTTTTAGCAGCAATAATATCACTGCTAGCCTTAAGTGGCTGCGGAAGCAGTCAAGGTGGGAATGTTGAAGTAACCTACACCATAATAGGTCCTAGTAAAGAAGATTATATCTTAAAGAACTACGAAATAAAGGTTAAGGAAGATACTTCTGTATTTGAGGGATTAGCTATAGCCTGTAAGGAGAATAAAATTCCAATGAGTTCCACTGGAGGAAAAACTACAGCTTATGTCCAGGGTATAAATAGTATCTTTGAGTTTGATGAAGGTCCAGAAAGTGGTTGGTTGTATAGGGTAAATGGAGAATTTCTTGATAAGAGCTCTGGAGCTGTAAACCTTACTACAGGAGATATAGTAGAGTGGGTTTATACTAAAGAACTAGGTAATGATTGGAGATAACTAAAGAGGAAAAGTTATATTTTATGCTCTTATCTGCACTTGCAGGTAAGAGTATTTTTGTGTAATAGACCAAAATGTATGGACAATTATATGAAGGATATAAAAAATAGATTTTTATAAGGAATATTTTCTAAAGATTGCTAAGAAAAAGATTTAAAAAATTACTAATTATTACAAATATACTTTATAATATAATTAGGGATTTAATATAAGTTATAGGAGGCAATCATGGAGCTGGAGAAGAGAGAAATTGATGTGAAAATATTAAAGGATATATATAGACAGATATGGTGGAAGATGCCAACACAGCTCAAGATGCCATTGAAGGAAAGCGGCTACTTAAAGAAGAAGAATACTGAAAAAAAGTTTGAAAAGTTAATAGATGAAATAATAGAAATTATAAACACCTTTCCAGAGGATGAGAGTAAAAGATTAGAATGGAAGAATGATGGACATCAGAGATTAGAGAAAATGCTAGAAGGAATAGAGGGCTTTGAGTTAGGAGTAATTGATAAAAAGATGAAGGATCAATTCATGGACACCACAAGGGAATTTATCAGTGAATGTAAAAAGTTTGATGATAATATTTCCTATGGAGATATCGGGCAGGCTATGAGAAATGTATGGATAATAAGTATTTTACAGAAGGCCTTTGGAAGGGATATTAAGTTTAATATGGCCAGCTTTGGGTATAGTATGCTATATCCATATTCAGACAATTATTTAGATGATCCTAATATAGATATAAAAGAGAAAAAAAGCTTTAATGAAAGGTTTTATAGGAGACTTTTAGGGGAGAAATTGGAGTCTAATAGTAATCATGAAAATCAAATTTTTCAGCTTATAGAAAGAATTGAGCAAGTGTATGATAGAAAATCATTTAAAAAGATATATGAAAGTCTTCTTATTATTTTTGAAGGCCAGAGAAAAAGCTTAACGCAGCAAGAAGGTATAAGCAACCCATATGAAAGAGATATGCTTGATATTTCAATTGAAAAAGGCGGGGCGTCTGTAATAGCAGATGGATATTTGATTGATGGACAGCTTAGTGAAGATGAGGAAAGCTTTTCCTTTGGATATGGATTTTTACTGCAATTATGCGATGACATTCAGGATGTTAAAGAGGATAGTGAAAATAGTCATATGACAGTGATGTCGCAGTTAGCTGGAAAGTATAATTTAGATAGTATTGTTACAAAGCTTATAAATTTAACAATTTATGTTGTAAAAGAAGCTAAATGTTTTCAATGTGAAAATGAAGATATGCTTAAAAAGCTTATTATAGATAACTGCATTCTCATGATTATATTTGCTGTTGCTATGGCTAAGGAATATTTTTCAAAGAGCTATATTAAAGAAATTGAAAAATATCTTCCTTTTACATTAGGGTATATTGAAAGATTAAAGAGCCGTATGCAGAGCAAATTCAAGGCAGTAGAAAAAACTTATTATGATATGGAAATCGAAGATGTTATATATTATTTATTATCATAGAGAAAAAGGCTGTTCATTTTGAACAGCCTTTTTTATATAAGATTAAATAGTGGTGTTATGTTTAAGTTGTTCTTTAACTAAGCCTGCAAATTCTAAATGGGTAGCAGAGGAAGAGGTACTATTAGGATAAATTGAACCAGTGGAAATATCTTCGGTTAAGGTTTCTGAGATATTAGTTTTGATGAATTTAAGAATGAAGTTACTACCAGCGCCAGGCTGACTTTCGAGGGTTATATCTCCACCATGTAAAACCATTAGTGATTTCACTAAAGATAATCCAATACCACTGCCGCTCATGTTATTAGTAGGACATAGTGAACCTTGAACATATCTATCAAAAATGTTTTTTTGTGATTCTTCGTCAATTCCAATGCCAGTATCTTTAACAGAAACAAAGACAAAATTATCGTCATCATAGAGATGGATTGAGATTTTGCCACCTGCAGGAGTGAATTTTAGGGCATTAGAAAGTAAATTTAAAATAATTCTTTCTAGCTTCTCTTCATCTAGGGATAAAATCATTTCTTCAAATTCTGTATCAAATGAAAGGATTATATCCTTTGAGTTCATAAAATCAACTAAAGAGTCTGTAATAGATTCTATGGCTGTAACAATGTCAAGATTTCTGCAGGTAAGGCTAAATTTAGCAGCATCTATTTTAGAAATATCTAAAACATTATTTAATAATCGTGTTAGTCTAATTGAATTTAACCTTATGGAAGTTATATATTTTTCAGCTTTTTTATAGTCCATGTTTTTTTCTGTAATTTGTTTTTCTAAAAGCTGTTCACTGCTATAAATTATGTTTAAAGGTGCTTTTAAATCATGTGATATATTAATAAAAAAGTCCGTAATATATTTTTCGTGCATTTTAAGTTTTTCATTTACTTCATCTCTATCATCAATTGTAGTTAATAACATTATGTATGTTTTATAAATTTTACGTGAAGAATTATATTTAATCATTGAATATACAAAAGCTAATAAGTTTGTTAATACAATATTAAGGAGCAGTGTGTTTAACATGAATCCATTAGGGAGTTTGAGGATTAAATGAAATATAAATATTATGGTAAGGGGAAGATAGAGTAAAACACTTTCCAAAGTGGTTAAAGAAAAAAATACACAATAGGATAGTACATAAGCTGGATATGTACCAAGACTTACGGGACAATAGCTACTTGATACGGCAATTGTGGTATGAATGAAAAATACTGGCACCAAATATGCTATAAAAAATATACGATTCAAAAGATAGGATTTTCTAGAGTAGAAGATGTGGAATAGTAAGTATGAAGTACACCATAAAAATAAATATGCTATAAGTAAGAATATCAGTGACTCATATTTTAAGTTAATTAAATTAAGCTTAATAAAAGTTACAAAAATTACACATGAAAATAGATCTAGTATACAAAGTATTAAGCATGAATTTAAATTACATTTAGATCTATATAAGTCGAAGGTCATATTTTTATATGGTTTAACTCTAAAAATATTTTTCATGTTATTCCCCCAATAAAAGTAATCATTCTGTTAAGTTATATGAACATTGTACTTTCAAACCTTTTAAAATATAATAAATTTTCTTAAGACAAAATATCCCCCAAGAAAAGGAGAGAAGAACAATAAGCAAAACAAATGTATACACTGAAAATCATACCATAAAAAGGTAAAAACACAATGAGAAAAGTGAAAAAGCATGGAAAATTAAGAGTATTGCGAAAGTTGTATACAATATGTACAAGACAAGCTCCATGTGATACTATGATGATGGATAAAAAATTAACAAACAGTTAGAGTTAGTTAGATTACATTATATTGATGTGTGGGGTGGAGAAACTATGAAAAAGCTAAAACTAATGACTATGGCATTAGCAACAGTTATGAGTGTAACTATGTTTGCTGGATGTACTTCTAAGTCAGATGAAGGAAATAAAGGACAAGCAGAGAGCTTAAAGGCTGATATTGTTGTTATCGGTGCAGGTGGAGCTGGAATGACAGCTGCAATACAAGCTGCTCAAGACGGAGCAACAAATGTTGTTATACTTGAGAAAATGCCTCAAACAGGTGGTAACACCATTCGTACCACAGGAGGAATGAATGCAGCAGCTACAGAACTTCAAAGTACAGAAGGCATAGAGGATTCTGTTGAACTAATGGTAGAAGACACAATGAAGGGTGGAAAAGACCTAAATGATGTTGAGTTAGTTAAAGTATTAGCAGAGAATTCATCAGATGCAGTTAAATGGGTTAATGAAAATGGTGGAGACTTATCAGAAGTTGGAATGTTTGGAGGAGCAAGCGTTAAGCGTATTCACAAGCCTGAAGGTGGTACTGCTGTAGGTCCAATGCTTGTTCAAATGTTAAATGAAAATATAGAAAAGTTAAATATACCTGTGATGCTAGAAACAGAGGCAGAGCAGATTGTTGTTGAAGAAGGTAAAGTAGTAGGGGTTAAAGCTAGTAATGAAGATGGTGAATTTACAATAGATTGTAAATCAGTTGTGTTAGCAACAGGGGGATTTGGTGCTAATGCGGATATGGTTGTTGAATATAAAGAAGATTTAAAAGGTTTTGGAACTACTAACCATGCAGGTGCAACTGGTGATGGAATAAAAATGGCTAAGGAACTTGGGGTTGAGTTAGTTGATATTGATCAGATTCAAACACATCCAACAGTTCATCCAGAGACTCAAACTATGTATACTGAAGCAGTTCGTGGAAACGGAGCAATATTAGTTAATAAAGAAGGTAAGAGATTTATAGATGAACTTGAAACTCGTGATGTAGTATCAGAGGCAATTCTTGCGGAGCCAGATGGAATAGCTTATATTGTTTTCGATCAAAAGGTAAGAGATGGCTTAAAGGCTATAGAAAAATATATTTCTGCTGGAATAATTTTAGAAGCAGATACTATTGAAGGTTTAGCAGAGCAAATTGGTGTTGATGCTACAGCTTTAACTGAAACTATGAACACTTATGCAGCAGCTGCAGAGTCAGGAACAGATGCTGAATTTGGAAGAGCTTCAATGGAGGAAACATTAACTACTCCTAAATATTATGCAGGTTTATGTGCTCCAGCAATTCACCACACTATGGGTGGAGTAAAAATAAATACTAACACAGAAGTTCTAAAGGAAGATGGAACTGCTATTGAAGGTCTATTTGCAGCAGGAGAGGTTACTGGTGGAGTACATGGCGCTAATCGTTTAGGTGGTAATGCTGTAACTGATATAGTAGTGTTTGGACGTATTGCAGGAACAAACTCTGCAAAATATGTTGCGGATAATGGTGGACACACTGAATCTACAATAGAAATTGAAAAAGAAGAAGAAACTGCTGCTCCAGAGGTTGATGGTGGATACAAAGATGGAGTATACACTGGAACTGGTAAAGGAAACGGTGGAGATGTCACTGTTGAAGTTACCGTTGAAGGTGGAAATATTGTTAAAGTAGAATTAACAGAGCATAAAGAAACTCCAGGTATCTATGAAGGTGCTGAAACAGCAGTAGTAAATTCAATAATAAAAACACAATCAACAGAAGTTGATTCAGTAACAGGAGCTACATTAACAAGTGAAGCAATAAAAACTGCAGTTGCTGAAGCTATAAAAAACGCTAAATAATATAAATTTTGAAATGAAACACATGAAAGTATAGTAATACTTTTATGTGTTTTTTATTTTTTAGGTTTATGGGAAAAGCAGAGAAATTTAAAGGAAAAAGA
Organism: Clostridium sp.; assembly: GCA_029851835.1. Classification (GTDB taxonomy): domain Bacteria; phylum Bacillota; class Clostridia; order Clostridiales; family Clostridiaceae; genus Clostridium_J. The sequence continues at coordinate 103,945 of JARKVD010000028.1, forward strand.
AAGTTGAGTGAATTAATCTGGAATAAAGGTACAATTAGGTAATTGAAAATAATTATCAATTAGTTTAATATAGAAATAGGTTGATAATAGTTATCAACTAAAAAGGAGAATCGATGAATTTGTACATAAATCTTTATATGTAACCTTAAGGGAGGAATTATGAAGAAGCGTTATTTAATCCCTATATTTATAATCTTGGCATTAACGTCTGTGTTTATTGGGGTTGAAAATATAGGAATAAGAGATATTTTAAATTTTAATCAAGAAAAAATAAATATATTAGTTTTAGCAAGATTACCTAGACTTGTAAGCATAATTACAGCAGGAGTAGGTATGAGTGTGGCTGGAGTTATAATGCAACAGATAAGTAATAATAAGTTTGTTTCTCCAACAACTGCAGCAACAGCAGATTCGGCAAAGTTAGGAGTATTGATGGCAATGCTGATTTTCCCAGCTGCAACTTTAATGCAGAAAATGCTTACAGCTTTTATTTTTGCTTTAATTGGAACATTTATATTTATGAGTATACATAAAAGAATAAAATTGAAAAACACAATATTTATTCCTTTAGTAGGAATAATGGTTGGAAATGTAATTGGATCTATAACAGATTTCTTTGCTTATAGATATAATTTAGTGCAAAGTATGGGAGCTTTTCTTCAGGGAGATTTCTCAATGATTATAAAAGGAAATTATGAAATGTTGTATTTAACAATTCCACTTCTTGTTATAGCTCTCCTTTATGCAAATAAATTTACCATTATAGGAATGGGAGAAGATATATCAGCGAATTTGGGGCTTAATTATCAAAAAGTTTCTAATATAGGAGTTATAATAGTAGCTCTAATATCAGCAGTAGTTGTGATAACAGTAGGAAATATACCTTTTATAGGATTGATTGTACCTAATATAGTATCAATTTTTAAAGGTGATAATCTAAGCAAAAATATATGGGATACAGCCTTATTCGGGGCCATATTTGTACTAGCCTGCGATATGGTTGGAAGAATTGTAATTTTCCCTTACGAAGTGCCAATAAGTCTTACGGTAGGGGTAATTGGAAGCATAATATTCCTTTACTTAATAATCAGGAGGAATAAAAATGAAGGTTAAATCATTAGAAAGAAAAGATTTTAGAGATAGAAAAAGATTATTTATTCTTGGTGTTATTGCAGTAGTAGTTATAGGATTATTCTTGTTTCAAGGCTTAAATTCAAGAAATTTCAGCTATAACTTATCACGAAGAATTCCTAAAGTAATAGCAATTATGCTCACTGGAGGATCCATAGCATTCTCTTCAATGATATTTCAAACAGTAACTAACAATAGGATTTTGACTCCAAGTATACTTGGGCTTGATTCACTATATATGTTTATCCAAACAATATCAGTATTTTTATTTGGTGCATCAAGTATATTCATGGTTAATAAAAATGTGAATTTTTTAGTATCGGTAGTAGTTATGCTGGTAGGAACCTTAGCTTTATATCAGTTTTTATTTAAAAAAAGTGGAAAAAACAATCTGTTCTTTCTTCTACTAGTTGGAACAGTTCTTGGAACCTTATTTAAGAGTATGACTTCATTTATGCAGGTTCTAATTGATCCAAATGAGTTTGATGTGCTTCAAAGTAAGATGTTTGCAAGCTTTTCAAATGTTAATACAGACATATTAATCATTGCAATAATAGCTGTACTTATAATAGTAGTTTTGGTTTATGACCAGCTTGGTAAGCTTGATGTAATGCTCCTTGGAAGAGAGCAAGCTATTAATTTGGGAATTGATTATGATAAGTTTTCTAAAAAGATACTTTTAATTGTAGCTGTACTTGTATCCATATCAACTGCATTAGTTGGACAAATTACCTTTCTAGGATTACTAGTAGTAAACCTTAGTTATCAATTCTTTGAAAGCTATAAGCACAAATACCAGATAATTGGTGCAATATTAATAAGCATTATAGCTTTGGTTGGTGGACAGTTTATTGTTGAAAGAATACTGAATTTTAGTAGTACTGTAAGTATAATAATTAACTTTATCGGTGGAATTTATTTTATATATCTTTTACTAAAGGAAAGAAACTAAATTAAATATGCATACAGTGAAAGCTATGCTAACAAAATCAAAGGTGCACATAGTGGAAGTTCTGCTTGCCAAATCAAAGATTTGGAGCATCACTTCTGGAGTATCATTTTTATAGTTTCACTTAAGGAGGGAAAACAATGATTGAGGTAAGGAATTTAGTAAAAAAATATGGAGATAAGACTGTAGTGGACAATGTATCTCTAAATATAGAAAAAGGCAAAATCACATCCTTTATTGGACCTAATGGTGCTGGGAAAAGTACGGTTTTATCTATGATATCTAGAATTATGAACAAGAATCAAGGGGATATCGTCATAGATGGAATTAATCTTGAAAAGTGGGATAGTGGTGAGCTAGCTAAAAAGATTGCCATATTAAAGCAGTCTAATAATATTAATGTGAGATTAACAATAAGAGAAATTGTAAGTTTTGGGCGATATCCTCACTGCCAAGGTAGGCTTACAGCTGAGGATATGAAACATGTTGATGCAGCAATAGAATATATGGAACTTAAAGATATTGAAAATAAATATCTAGATGAATTAAGTGGAGGTCAGAGACAGAGAGCTTATATTGCCATGGTAATAGCACAAAATACCGAGTATGTATTTTTAGATGAACCACTAAATAACCTTGATATGAAGCATTCAGTTCAGATGATGAAGGTATTAAGAGGGCTTGTTGATGATCTTGGAAAGACCGTTGTAATAGTTATGCATGACATAAACTTTGCGTCAGTATATTCAGATAGGATTGTAATTTTAAAAGATGGAAAAGTGGCAAAGGATGATGTTACATCAAAGATAATTTCTAAGGATATTTTAGAAGATATTTATGAGATAGATTTTAATATAAGTCATATAGATGGAAAAGATATTTGTGTTTATTTTTAATGTGGAATGATAGAGGCTTTATATCACTTTGTTAGAAGTTACTTTGATTTTAATTTATCCAATGTTGAAAAGTAAGATTATATGAGAAATAGAAACAAAAAGTAAAAAATGGAAAGAGGGTAAAATTTATGAATAAGAAAAAATTAGGTATAATAATAGGAATTGCAGTTATTGCAATAGTAGGAGTTTTTGGAGCTACGAAGCTTGCAGGAAAAAATGATGGGCAAGCCACAAATGAATTAGTAAAAGTAAGCCATGATTTAGGTGAGACTGAGGTTCCAATGAATCCAGAAAGAGTTGTAACTTTAAGTTACTCAACACTAGATATTTTAGATGAGATGGATTTAGAAGATAAGGTAGTAGGCACAGCGAAGGATAACCTACCATCATATCTAGATGAGTATAGCAATGAAGCTGTAACAAGCGTTGGAGGGTTAAAAGAATTTAGTCTTGAAACAATAAATGAATTAAAGCCAGACTTAATAATTATTGAAGGCAGACAAGCTGATTCCTATGAAGATTTAATGGCTATAGCGCCAACTATACAATTAGGAACAGATAATACAAATTATTTTGGTTCTTTAGAGAGAAATCTTACAACTCTAGGTCAGATTTTTGGTAAAGAAGATGTGGTTGAAAGTAAATTAGCTGATTTAAATGAAAGAGTTGAAAAAATTAGCGAGAAAGTAAAAGGTGAGGGTTTAAATGCTTTAGCTTTAATGGTTAGTGATGGAGCAATGAGCGTTTATGGAAATGGTTCAAGATTTTCTTCAATCTATGACAACTTTGGGTTTAAAGCTGCAGATGCTGAAATTGAGGTATCAAACCATGGACAAAATATTTCATATGAATATCTGTTAACTAAAAATCCTAACTATTTATTTGTTGTTGATAAATCATCTGCTACTGGAAAGTCAGAAGAACCTACAGCTGCTAAAGATATTTTAGATAATGAGTTAGTTAAGTCTACAGATACTTATAAGAATGATAATATTATATATCTTAACGGTCCAGCTTGGTATGTTGGTGGAGCAGGATTACAGGCAGCAGACTTAATGATTAAAGATATAGAAGAAGCTATACAATAATTTGTAACAGGCATCTAAATTTTTAGGAATTTAGGTGCCTGTTTTAAGTGAAAGTCCAAATCTTTGATTTGGCAACTTGAACTTACTCATTCGAATGAAATGAGAAGGAGTTTCCTTATAAATAAACACAACGAAACTACATTATCATATATATAGATAGAGGTGAGTTTTCGATGAAAAGTATTAGTGCGGGTGAATATAGAGGGATTGATATAAGTAACTGGCAAGGAAATATAGATTTTACCAAGGTCAAGAATAGTGGGATAGACATTGTTTATATGAAAGTTACAGAGGGAACAAATTTTATTGATAGTTATTTTTCAACATCATATACTAATGCAAAGTCAAATGGACTAACAGTTGGTTTTTATCATTTTTTTCATGGAAATGTTGATCCAGTGGTACAAGCACAGTTTTTCGTTAATGCAATAGGTAATAGAGAATCAGATTGTAGATTGGCAATTGACTTAGAGGTAACTGATGGGCTGGATGCACAAGCTTTAACTACAAATGCAATAGAATTTTTAAAGGAAGTAGAAAGATTAACTGGCAAAGGAACGGTAGTATATACCTATACCAACTTTGCAAGAAATAATATAGATTCTAGATTGGGAGTATATCCTTTATGGATAGCAAATTATGGTGTTAATACTCCAGGAAATAATCCAATTTGGTCTGAATGGGTTGGATTTCAATACTCAAATACAGGAAGTGTTCCAGGAGTTAATGGGAATTGTGATATGAACGTTTTTATGAGTGGAATATTACTATCAAGTTCTAATAACCCAACTCCTTTACCTGGGGGAAGTTATTATATAGTTCAGTCAGGAGATACTCTAAGTGGAATAGCTGAAAAATATAATACAACCTATCAAGTCCTTGCACAGCTTAATGGAATTTCAAATCCTAACTTAATTTATCCAGGTGAAAAGATAATATTACCTGGTGGAGGTTCAGGAAGTAGTGGTTTAGGATATTATATAGTTCAGCCAGGAGATACTTTAAGTGGAATAGCTGAACAATATAATACAACCTATCAAGCCCTTGCACAGCTTAATGGAATTTCAAATCCAAATTTAATTTATCCAGGTGAAAAGATATTATTACCAGGAGGAGGTAACTCTGGGACAGGGTCAAGCGGGAGTTCAGTAACTTATACTGTTCAACCAGGAGATACCTTGAGTGGTATAGCTTTAAAATATAACACAACCTATCAGCATTTAGCGCAGATAAACGGAATATCTAATCCTAATTTAATATATTCAGGTCAAGTTATAAAGATTAGTTAGTGTTTGGGAGCATTTTCAGGTTAGTTTTGGAAATGCTCCTGTTTTTATTGAAATAAATGGTATAATTAAGAGGAGTATGAAGTAAACTAATTAATTAATAATATAGATAAATATATTTTTGTTTACAGGAGGTAAGATATGGTTGGTAAGTATAAGGTTGTTACTTTATGTGGAAGTACGAAATTTAAAGAAGACTTTATAAGGGTACAAAAGGAGCTAAGCTTGAAGGGTATTATTGTTATTACTGTAGGATTATTTGGCCATGCTGATGGTGAGTTTGGAACAATAATTTCGGAAGAAACAAAGGTTATGCTTGATGATATGCATAAAAGAAAAATTGATATGGCTGATGAAATTTATGTAATTAATAAAGGTGGGTATGTAGGCAGCAGTACAAGAAGTGAAATTCAATATGCTAAGGATACTGGTAAAAAGGTGGTTTACATGGAGGACACTTGTTTTGCTTAAGGCCCGTAATATAATCTTTTAATAGGGTAAAAGGTAAGCTAATACAGAGGGGAGAGTTTATGAATGACTAAGGAAAAGGTTGATGGAATAATTTTTGATTTAGATGGAACGTTATGGGATTCAACAGATATAATTTTGAAGGTATGGAATGATGCAGCAAGTAATTTTAAAGAGATAAGGACGAATGTAACTATAGAGGATATTCAATCTGCCATGGGACTTTTGCTCTTAGATATTGGTAAGAAATTTTATCCATATTTAAATGAAGAAAAGATAAAGGAAATAGTAGAGTATTGCAGCAAAATAGAAAATGAATATTTAAGTATTCACGGTGCAAAGCTATATGACAATCTTGAGGAAACCTTAAAAAAGTTATCTAAAAATCATAAATTATTTATTGTGAGTAATTGCCAAGCGGGTTACATAGAGGCTTTTTATAAAGCTCACAATGTTGAAAAGTATTTTGTGGATTTTGAAAATCCAGGACGTACTGGAATGCCAAAATGGGAAAATATTAAGCTTATAGTTGAGAGAAATAACTTGAAAAACCCTGTTTATGTTGGAGATACAGCAGGAGATAGGAAGGCTGCAAAACTAGCAGGTGTACCTTTTGTATTTGCTAAGTATGGTTTTGGAGATGTTGAGGATTATGAATTTGCCATAGACAAATTTGAAGATGTTATAAATTTAGATTTTATAAACTTAGATTAAAAGAGTGAATTTAGGGGGAAAAGAAATGTTTAAACCCATGAAAAATAAGAAAAGAGAAGTATCAAGAGACGTTGTGAATGTAATTTTACATAGAGGAGAGTATGGAGTGTTATCTACCATTGGAGAGCATGGCTATCCATGTATAACACCATTAAGCTATGTGTATATGAATGACTGTATTTATTTTCACTGTGCTATGGAAGGCGAAAAAATTGATAATATAAGAAGAAATAGTAAAGTTGCATTTTCTGTAGTAAATGACACAAAAATAATTCCAGATAAGTTTACTACTGATTTTAAAAGTGTTGTAATTTATGGAGAAGCAAGAGAAGTTGATGGAGAACTTAAGAAGGAAGCTTTAAGAGAAATTGTTAAGAAGTATTCACCAGATTTTATTGAAGCTGGTGAAAGATATATTGCAAACTCTGCACATGCTACAAATATAGTTGAAATCAAAATTAATCATGCTACAGGAAAAGTAATAGAAAAACAATAGAAAGGAAATAGATATTTCAGTATCTTTATTAAAAAGCGGATAAGGTAATTAACAAAAGAAAGCAAAAGTTAGTAGTGAGCGGTAAGACTTAAGTGAAAACAAAACTAAGACAGAGAATAATGAATATGAATAAGAAGAAAAAGCCACTAAGGAATATATGCTCTTAGTGGCTTTAAGCTTTAAGGCGATAATTGAACTTAATGTTGTGGATGTGTTAGCCACCATATACTGAATCCCACCAAAGCTCGTCTGGTTTACCACCAGTCATTAGACCTTCAACAATCCAAGTGGTTAAGTTATCTTTAGTTGAAGAGGAGAGATATAGCCAGCGAATATTTTTTCCCTTTTTAAAAGAAGAAGTTCCTGGGTCGGATACATTAACTATAAGTTCATAATATGCCTTAGACATATTTGGCAACTTAGTGTTTATTCTTTCTTCAGAGGTTATAATTTCAACTGAATCAATTTTAATTGTATCCCACGTCTTTTGGCCGTCCTCAATAGTGATATTATTAATAGAATTAATAGTATTGTCTGCAATGAAAGTGAAATTACTATCTAACATTGCCTGGATATATGCATCACACAGGGATTTAGAGTCTGTAAAATTTTCATATGAATCGTTAATAAAAGTAGCTTCAGGGCTTTCAGGGATAACTGCAGCTGGAGGATTATAATATTTTGTATTAAGGGTTATCTGTTGTGGGTATTTAGTAAATCCTTGTACGAGCCATGTTTTATCTTCTTTAACTAACGATATACCTCCATCAAGTGCTTGAGTTTCAGAAGTACCATCCTGTTGATAAGTTAATTTAGCATTTAAAGAATAATCATAGGATAACTTGTTTTCAGTTGAATTATTTCTAAGAGTTAATTTTATATCGCTTACTTGTAAAGTATAGC
>JARKVD010000033.1 GCA_029851835.1 Clostridium sp.
ATTCTGGAGATGCCATAACTTTAATGGATCAAAATGAAAACTTAGCCTATGCAACGCCTAAAAATGGAACTAACAGATGGATTGACTCAATGTGCATTCCAATGAGCGCGGAAAATAAGGATTATGCAGAAATGTTCATTAATTTTATATTAGATCCAGAAAATGCACTTACTAATATTGATTATGTTGGATATTCTACACCTAATAAAGCTGCATTCGAGCTTTTAGATGATGAGGTAAAAGAAGACCCAGTAGCTTATCCACCTCAAGAGTATCTAGATAAATGTGAGTACTTTATTGATCTTGGATCAAAGATAAGATTATATGATGATAGATGGATTGAGATTAGGTCCAATTAAAAGTAAATAAGTAATAATACAAATCTCCAATAAAATCATCGTATTTTATTGGAGATTTTCTTTTTAATATGAGTATAACTTTTAATAAAAAGAAGGATTTTAAATTTATATAAGGAATATATGTATTTTGTGATATTATTGCAAAATAAGTAATCTTTAATAAAGACTAATAGAATAGAAATTAATTATTTTCAAATACAAAGAGCATTTATTTAAAATTTAAATCAGGGGGCTTAAGGATATGGATTTTGAAATCAAAGGAAAAAAGTTTTATAAAAATGGGGAAGAAGTAAGGCTTATTAGTGGAGCAATTCATTACTTTAGAATGTTCAAGGAACAATATGAGGATAGATTACTTAAGCTAAAGGCCTGTGGTTTTAATACAGTAGAAACTTATGTACCATGGAACTTGCATGAACCGAAGGAAGGACAGTTTGTTTTTGATGGCTTTTGTGATTTTAATGAATTTGTAAAAGCTGCTGAAAAACTAGATTTAATGGTTATTGTAAGGCCAGGCCCATTTATATGTGCGGAATGGGAAATGGGAGGGCTTCCAGGTTGGCTATTAAAGGATAAAAATATAAAATTAAGATGTATGGATGAAAAATATTTGACTTATGTGGATAGATGGTTTGATGAGTTTATTCCAAGATTAGTTCCATACCTATGTACTAATGGTGGACCAGTTATTGCAGTGCAGGTTGAGAATGAGTATGGAAGCTATGGGAATGATAAAGCTTATTTAGAATATATTAAGGAAGGTCTTATAAGAAGGGGTGTAGATTCAATTTTATTCACATCAGATGGACCTACTGATTACATGCTTAAGGGTGGGACCTTAGAAGACGTTTATAAAACAGTAAACTTTGGTTCAAAATCTAATGAAGCCTTTGATAAGTTAGAGGAGCATCAAAAGGATATGCCTTTAATGTGTATGGAATATTGGATTGGATGGTTTGACCATTGGGATGATATACATCATAAAAGAGAAAGTAAAGATGTAGTGGAAAATTTTGAAGCTATGCTTCGAAGAGAAGCAAATGTGAATTTCTATATGTTCCATGGAGGAACTAACTTTGGTTTTATGAATGGAGCAAATTTTACTGATAAATATATGCCAACTATTACAAGTTATGATTATGATTCCCTTTTGACTGAAGCAGGAGATATTACCGATAAATATCTTGGGGTAAGGGATCTAATGGAAAAATATTTTGGGAAGATAGATATGGATATCCCAAAGAATTCGGTGAAGAGGGCTTATGGTAAAGTAGAGCTTTCACATTGCTGTAGCTTGTTTGATAACTTAGATAATCTAACTAATTCAATAAAAAACACTTACATAAATAATATGGAAGCTTATGGACAGGAATATGGATATACTTTGTATTCTAAAGTTCTTGAGGGTCCACTAGAAGAACTGCCATTATCCATTGATGAGGTTCATGACAGAGCTCAAGTATTTATAAATGGTGATGAAGCAGCTGTTTATTATAGAAATAGAGAGCCACAGATTGTTGATGATAAGTTTAAAATGGATAAACAAAAGCTTATGGTGAAGGTTCCGAAAGAAGGCTTAAATCTGGATATCCTAGTTGAGAATATGGGTAGAATAAATTATGGTCCATACATTAAGGATTTCAAAGGAATAACTGAAGGTGTAAGATTACAAGGACAGTTCCTTCATGAAGTAGATGTGTGGAATTTAGAAATGCAGGATTTATCAAGGCTACAATTCAAGGAGAATAAAAAGATATATGGACCTGCTTTCTTCAAGGGTACATTAAGAATTGATAAAGCAGAGGAAATTGCGGATACTTTCATAACCTTAGATAATTTTAATAAGGGAATTGTGTTTATTAATGGATTCAATTTAGGAAGATACTGGAGTGTTGGTCCACAATTAAATCTGTATGTTCCATATCCACTTTTAAAGTGTGGAGAAAATGAAATAATTGTTTTTGAGCAACATGGTTGTGGTATACCAGAAGTAAGGTTTGAAAATAAAGCTTTGTGGAAATAATAAAAGTAGTAATATCCATGAAATGTTGTTTGACATTTCGTGGATATTATTAATATAATAAATATAGGTTTTAAAATAAAAATTCAATTGAACTCGTTAATGAGTTAATTTAAGATGTTAATTTAAGAAAGGTAATGGTATAGGAGAATGAAGTTATAATCAAAAGCCAGGAAGTTTAAAATCATCATAAATTCAAAAGACTTACTTTTGGTAGGTTTTATTTGTGATGGTTAAATTTATGGGTGAAGATTATGGCTAAAATTCTGCAATTATGCCATTTTTAGCGATAATCTCTCCTGACAAGAATAGGAGTGATTTTTTTTATGGTATTAGCATTATTAGATAAGGTAAAAAAATATTTTGGAGATAGATTAATTTTAGATATTGATAAATTGGAAATCCTTGAGGGAGATAGAATTGGACTTGTTGGAGAAAATGGGGCAGGTAAAACTACTCTCATAAAGACACTTTTAGGTATATGTGAGGTTGAGGAAGGTCAGGTTTATTTGACTAACAGTTATGCTTACATCAGCCAGTGTGAAGATTATATAGGAACAGTTGAAAATAGCAAACTGAAAAGTGTTCTTAATGCACCAGGAGAATATGAAGAGTATTTATCTGGGGGAGAAAAGGTAAAGCTGAGGATTTCTGAGGCTTTGAGTGAAAATAAAAAACTTGTAATAGCTGATGAGCCAACTTCTAATTTAGATAGAGGAAGTATTAAAGTGTTGGAAGATATGTTTAAGGCTCACAGAGGAGCAATGCTTTTAGTTTCCCATGATAGAGATTTTCTTGATGCTTTATGCAATATCATTATTGAAATTGAAGACGGTAAGCTGAAATTTTATAAAGGGAATTATTCTAAGTATGTGAAGCTTAAAGCAGAGGAAAAAGAAAGACAAAGCAGAGAGTATGAGGGTTATGTAACAGAGAAGCGAAGACTTGAAGAGGCTGTATTGGTTAAGCAGGGGCTTCGGGATAGTATTCGAAAAGCTCCAAGGCGAATGGGGAATTCCGAGGCAAGACTTTACAAGATGGGAGATCAAAAGGCTAAAAGTAACTTAGAAGGTAATATTAAAGCACTTCGAAGTCGAATAGAACATTTAGAAGTAAAGGAAAAGCCAAAGACAGAAGGAAAAATAAATATCAGGGTATCTGAGGGAAAAGAGATAGTTTCAAAGAATGTTATTGAAGTTAAGGATTTATTTTTAATGGCAGGAGAAAAAAATCTTTTTAATGGGGTGTCATTTAAAGTTAAAAGAGGGAAAAAGACAGCTATTATTGGGGAAAATGGAAAGGGAAAAACTACCCTTTTAAAGGTTGTTTTAAGTGAACATGATATTAAAAATAGTGATATTGAAGCTCGTGGTGATATTAGAATAAATAATAAGGTTGTAGTAGGATACTTTGATCAAAGTCAGGATATTTTAAAGGATGAGAAAACAATTCTTGAAAATATTATAGAGGATAGCGCATATGATCAAAGCTTTATTAGAATTAACTTAGATGGCTTTGGGTTTAAGGGAGAACAGGTTCATAAGCAGGTTGGGGCCTTAAGTGGTGGTGAAAGAGTAAAAGTAGCACTATGTAAAATTCTTTTAGGAGATAATAATGTACTTGTTCTGGATGAACCAACAAATTATCTAGATATTAAATCTATGGAAGCTCTTGAGGAAGCATTAAGTACAACAGATAAAACTGTTCTTATAGTATCCCATGATAGAAAATTCATTAGTAATGTGTGTGATTACATTTTAGACATTGAGAATGAAACTATAAAAGAGTTTAATGGAACCTATGAGGAATATTTAAAAGAAAAAAATAAACCAATAATTGAAACAGAGGTAAAGATAAATAGAGAGCAGCTAATGGTTTTGGAAAACAGGCTGTCTGAGGTTATTTCACTTTTATCCATAGAAAAAAGTGAAGAAAAGAAGGAAGAAAAACTTAAAGAGTATAATATACTATTAAAGCAGGTAAATGAGTTAAGGAAAAGAGTGAGGTAAGTTTTATATGAAGGTATTTGGGATTATAGTAGCTATATTAGGAATAGGTATTGCTATACTGGGTGTAGCTTTTGGAGTAGGGGTTGTTGCCTTTGTGGGAAAGTTACTCCTTGAATTATTCGGAGGAATTATTGCGATCTTTGGAGGTGTGGCAGGTATAATTGGAAGTGTCCTTGGACTAATAGGGAGTATCGTTGGTGGTATATTTGGCATTTTTGGTATGGTTATAGGTTTGGGATTGAGAATTATATTTGGGTTTATTATTGTAGTTTTAGTTATATATTTCATTTGGAAAATGGGAAGAGATAAAGATAATAATATATAATAAAATTAAAAAAGAGGCGGCAGCTAGAGTAAAAGAATCTAGCTACTGCCTTAAATATTTACTGTTATAATTCACCATTAAAGATTTGCTTTTATTTGAGCAATTATATCTTGATATTCTTCCTCAGTAAGAGTTACCCTTTCAGGATTCATAGCGAAAGTTGAACCCCACTCGAATTCGTCTGAGCTGTATTTTGGAACTAGGTGGAAGTGTAAGTGACATCCTGTATCACCATAAGCTCCATAGTTTACTTTATTTGGGTTAAATGCAGCTTGTAATGCCTTAGATACTTTTGCTACATCTTCAAAGTAAGCAGCTCTTTCTTCAGCAGTTAAAACTGTCATATCTCCGATATGCTTCTTATGAGCAACGATTACACGACCTTTGTGACTTTGCTCCTTAAATAAGTAAACCTTCGATGTTTCTAATTCACAAATTTTGATTCCGAATTTAGCGACTAACTCGCCTTCTATGCAATAAGCACAATTTTGATCTATCATTTTAAAGTCCCCCTTAAGTGAGTATCCAAATCTATGATTTGGCTAATACGAACTTACTCCTTCGAGTGAATATGAGAAGGAGTTTCATTTTAAATATAGCACAGGATAAAGTTAAATGCATTAAATTGATTGAAGTATAAAGAAAGTCAGAAATATTCACAATGTTTTTGACTAAAATTTAATCGAATTACAATATAACTAGATATTAAATATTAGGTCAGGCTATTAAGAAGTGAACTGTTTATATTACAAAATTGAAAAGTGAATGTAATCTAAATAAATATGACAATAAAGGCTTAATAGGTATAATAAATTCATAACAAAATACAAGGAGATGGATTTATGAGAAAAATTGCTGATTTAATTAAGGTATTATTTTTTTATCATTAGGGCTAGGGGTATCAATGCTGTTTTCAATAGAATATGCTAAGGCTCATGAAAAAGCTTCAAAAGGATTTATATTTGGAGTATCAGCTGCAGTTTTATTTGGAGGTCTATCAATATTTACAGAGGCATCAATTTATGGATTTGTAATGATATTAATATTCTATTTCTTAAGAGAAAAGAAAGGGTTAATGAGTATAGTATATATTGTCTATAGCTTATTTGGATTGTTTTCTGCAATTGGTCCAAGCTTTATGGAAGCAGCATTTTTATGGGATTATCAATGGATGATGGTATTTGGAATAATTCCAATTCTTATGTATAACGGAAAATTAGGGTTATCTAATAAATGTATAAAAAATATGTTCTACTGGTTTTATCCAGTTCACTTAATTGTGATAGTTGGATTATCAAAGGTATTAGGTTAGAGTTGAAAATTAAGAAAAATTATCATTCTTAAAAAAACGGCTAAGAACAATTTAGGCTAGACTTGGAAGTAAAGAAAGAATCAATATAATTTTAAATGATAAGTATATGGAAAGCTTAGATGAGGCTGCAAATAATATATTATAAGAAGAAAAGCAGAACACAGTAGTTTTTGAAGATAGAGAAAATATGTTAAAGCAATTCATTTCAGATATATCTCAATGATCTAAGGATTCCACTTGCTGCAATTAGAGGGTATCTTATCTTGTTAGGTGATTGCAGTGAAGAAGAAAACTAAGATATGTTTATATTGTTAAAAAGAATATAATTAAGTATAGTTGAATTTATGAATAGATTCTTAGATGCACATATATGAAAAGGATAGGTGTAGTGTAGTGTAGTATAATACTACACTTTTTATTTATGTCAAAATCTTAACATTATATTTATACAATTAAGGTCATCTTAACACCATGTTTATTTAAATATTGTTAGAATTAACTTAAGGATAAATATATTGAGGTTGAAGTTATGTTTAGTATCAATAAGATTGATGATGAGTTAAAAAATTTATTGACAATAAAAATATAAAAGAATATAATGTTAGAGTACTAACATTATTAAGGAGAAGTATTATGGATAATCAAAGGCACGTTGGAAGGGAATGTAGAACTATTTCTAATTTAATTAAACGTAAGCTTGATAATATGTTTTCTAAAAAGTTTGGTGAAGGTTTCACAGGTATTCATAGTTGGATTATTGCTTTCATTTATAACAATGAAAATAAGGAGATATTTCAAAAGGATGTAGAAGAGGAGTTTTCTATAAGAAGATCTACTGCAACAAGCATTTTACAACTTATGGAGAAAAATGGGCTTATTGTACGTAACCCTGTAGAGTATGATGCACGTCTCAAGAAGTTAGAACTTACAGACAAGGCAATTAAAGTTCATGAAATGATTGGTGAAGAAATTCATACTATAGAAAGCCAAGTAGTTGAAGGACTTACTGAAGAAGAAGTTGAAACTTTTTTTAGAATTGCAGATGTAATTATAAATAATTTAAAGTAATACAAGAACAATTTTTTTAAAAATATATTGTTAGTGCACTTACAGTCATGGTGCTAACAATCAGTGTACTGACATTTATATACAGCATTAATTGTGAGGAGGACATTATGTTAAAGAAATTATCAGAATCTATAAGACAGTATAAAAAAGATTCATTATTAGCACCTATGTTTATGGTGTTAGAAGTTGTAATGGAAGTTATTATTCCATTACTTATGGCAAGCCTTATTGATTTAGGGGTTGATGCAGGAAATTCAGCTTACATTTTAAAAATTGGAATGGCACTGATTTTGTCATGTGGTATGTCGCTATTATTTGGAGCTCTTTCAGGTAGACATGCTGCTAGGGCTTCAGCAGGATTTGCTAAGAATTTAAGACAAGATATGTACTATAATGTGCAAAAATTTTCTTTTTTTAATATAGATAAGTTTTCAACGGCAAGTATTGTTACACGTTTAACTACCGATGTTACTAACGTGCAGAATGCTTATCAGATGATTATTCGTGTTGCAGTTAGAGGACCTGTTATGCTTATATTTGCTTTATTTATGTCATTTAGAGTGAGTTCAAAGCTAGCGGTAATCTTCCTTTGTGCTATACCAGTTCTAGCAGTTGGGTTGCTTTTAATTATT
This sequence comes from Clostridium sp., assembly GCA_029851835.1. Taxonomy (GTDB): domain Bacteria; phylum Bacillota; class Clostridia; order Clostridiales; family Clostridiaceae; genus Clostridium_J. Next base: position 7,726 of record JARKVD010000033.1, read on the forward strand.
AGATATGCTCACCCTATTATGGAGAGAGTATTTAAGACTTATGATCATTTAAATAATGTAGTTCAGGAGAATCTTCATGGTATCAGAGTTGTTAAGTCTTTCGTAAGAGAGGATTTTGAAGAAGAGAAATTTAAGAAGGTTTCTAAAAGCATCTATGATGATTTTGTTAAGGCTGAGAAGATGATTGCCTTTAATGGGCCATTAATGCAGTTTACAATGTATACTTGTATGATTCTTATTTCTTGGTTTGGAGCAAGGTTAATCGTAGGGTCTTCTATGACGACAGGTGAGCTTATGAGTTTTATTACCTATGCAATGCAGATATTAATGAGCTTAATGATGCTTTCTATGGTAGTTGTTATGATTATTATTTCTCGTGCTTCTGCAGAGAGAATTGTGGAAGTTTTAGATGAAAAGGAAGATATTAAAAACGGAGATTCTCCAGTTATGGAAGTTAAAAATGGGGACATTTCCTTCAAGGGAGTTAATTTCAGTTATACAAAAGATATGAACAAACTATGTCTTATGGATGTGAATATAGATATTAAATCGGGTGAAACCATTGGTATCATCGGAGGTACAGGAAGTTCCAAGACAAGCTTTGTACAGCTTATACCAAGACTTTATGATGTTACAGATGGAAAAGTTACTGTAGGTGGAGTAGATGTAAGGGATTATGATTTAGAAACCCTTAGAAATGAAGTTGCCATGGTGCTTCAAAAGAACGTTTTATTCTCAGGAACTATTAAGGAAAACCTAAGATGGGGCTGTGAGGATGCCAGTGATGAAGAACTTATTCGTGTTTGCAAATTAGCTCAGGCACACGATTTCGTTTCAGCTTTCAATGATGGATATGACACTCATATTGAGCAGGGTGGATCTAACGTATCAGGTGGTCAGAAGCAGCGTCTATGTATAGCGAGAGCGCTCCTTAAGAAGCCAAAGATATTGATTTTAGATGACTCAACAAGTGCTGTTGATACTAAGACAGATGCCTTGATAAGAAAGGCATTCAAGGAGGAAATTCCTAACACAACTAAAATTATAATCGCTCAAAGAATTTCATCTATTGAGGATGCAGATAAGATAATCGTTCTTGATGAAGGAAGAGTTGTAGCTGTTGGGAATCATGAGGAGTTGCTTGATAGCAACCATATTTACCAAGAGGTTTACAATTCTCAAGTGAAGGGAGGTAAGAAGGAATATGCAGAATGCAGCTAAGAAGGGACATCATAAACGTCCAAAAGTAAGTAAAAGTACCATTACAAGACTTCTATCTTATTTGAAAGATTATAAAGTACAATTTGGATTTGTTATTCTTTGTATAATAATAAGTGCTTTAGTAGGGGTAGCAGGCTCCATGTTCCTGCAAGTTCTTATAGATGATTACATAACTCCATTACTAGTAGAGTCAAATCCAGTGTTTACTGAGTTATTAAAGGCTGTTCTAATGATGGGAGGAGTATATCTTATAGGAGTAATTTCAACCTTTGCTTACGGCAGGCTAATGGTTACTGTATCTCAAGGTATATTAAAGCGAATAAGAGATGATATGTTTGCACATATGCAGAAGCTTCCTATAAAGTATTTCGATACTCATACCCATGGGGATATCATGAGTTACTATACTAATGATACAGATACTCTAAGACAAATGCTGGCTCAGAGTATACCACAGGTGTTTTCATCTGTAATTACTATAGTTTCAGTATTTTGCGCTATGGTTTACACAAGCATTTATTTGACTATCTTTGTGCTTGTTTTCATAACTTTAATGTTACAGGTGGCTAAGAAAATTGGTGGAAATAGTGCTAAGTATTTTATTAAGCAACAAAAATCCATTGGAGATTTAAATGGATATATAGAAGAGATGATTCATGGACAGAAGGTTGTTAAAGTGTTCTGTCATGAGGAGAAGGCTAAGGCTGATTTTAATAAGCTAAATGAAGAGCTTTGTAAAAATTCTACAGAGGCCAATAAGTTTGCAAATATTATGATGCCTATTATGGGTAATTTAGGTCACTTACAATATGTTTTAATAGCTATGGTTGGAGGTATCCTTGCTATTAATGGCGTAGGTGGACTTACTCTTGGGGGAATTGCAGCATTCCTACAATTAACTAAGAGTTTTACTATGCCTATAAATCAGGTTTCACAGCAGTTTAACTCTATAGTTATGGCTCTTGCAGGGGCAGAGAGAATATTTAACTTAATGGATGAGAAGGCTGAGACAGATGAAGGATATGTTACCCTTGTTAACGCAAAATACGAAGGTGAAAATCTTGTGGAAACACCAGAGCATACAGGTATATGGGCGTGGAAGCATCCACATGGCGATGGGACAATAACTTATACAAAACTTACTGGAGATGTAAGATTCTTTGATGTAGACTTTGGATACAATGAGGATAAAATTGTACTTCACAATGTAACTTTATACGCAGAACCAGGTCAAAAGCTTGCCTTTGTTGGAGCTACAGGAGCAGGTAAAACAACAATAACAAATCTAATAAATAGATTCTATGACATAGCAGATGGTAAAATTAGATTTGATGGAATTAATATTAATAAGATTAAAAAGGATGATTTAAGACGTTCTCTAGGAATAGTTCTTCAGGATACTAACCTGTTTACAGGAACAGTTATGGAGAATATCAGATACGGTAGATTAGATGCTACTGATGAAGAGTGTATTGCAGCTGCAAAAACTGCCAATGCACACGGATTTATTTCAATGCTACCAGAGGGATATGACACAATGCTAGATGGAAGTGGAGAGGGATTATCACAAGGGCAAAGACAGCTTATATCAATTGCTAGAGCAGCAGTTGCAGATCCGCCTGTAATGATACTAGACGAAGCCACTTCAAGTATAGATACAAGAACAGAATCTATAGTACAAGCAGGTATGGATGGTTTAATGCATGGAAGAACAGTATTTGTAATAGCTCATAGATTATCTACAATAAAGAACTCAAATGCTATTATGGTATTAGAACAAGGAAGAATAATCGAAAGAGGAAGCCATGAATCTCTAATAGAGGAGCAAGGAAAGTATTATCAGTTATATACTGGTGCTTTTGAATTGGAATAAATAGTGTGATTATAAAAAGACTCAAATCCGAACATGAACAGCCCCATGTCAAGTAGACAGGGAGCATATCAACATAGGATTTGAGTCTTTTTTAATATTTTTATTATTTTATAGTTTGTTTAAATTCCTTATAGCCAATCAGTACTACCCAAACATAGGCTAGAGTTTTAGGTATCATTAGCATTCCAACAAAGAAGTTTTCAGATGCCCAAAGTACAACTGGTAAGTAGAAGCCAAAGGATAAAGTTACAGCTATACCTAAGTTTTTGTAATCTCTATCATTATTTTTAGAACCGTAGCTGTATAAAAGATAGATCATTATAATTCCCATAATTGCAAATGGTATGTTTCTGTAAATACCCCAGCTAACTGGTGGATTGTTAACAAACCAATCATTTTGAGGGAAGAAGCAAAGAATAATTCTAACAGCTGCTAGAAGATACATAGTTAAATCTAACTTCTTTGAATTCTTAATATCAAATCTTTTCTTCCATATTTTATAAAGAATTAAATAAAAGATTGTCATAGTTATTGAAGTAATGAATTTACCAAAACCAAGGGCTGCTGCATTGTTTTCAAGACCAGTAGTTAATAGTGCATAGATTCTTGGAATAAGGTGAAATGAATCACCAAATCCTAAAATAACTGACATAGACCCAAATAATTTGAAGTACTTATTATTTTTAGATTTTGTCAGCATTTTAATACCTAATGTGATAACTGTAGTTAAGTAAACTACATGAAAAATTGGTTCCATTATTGCTTGCATAGTAATTCTCCTTATATAAGTATTTTTTTCTTAAAGCACCGCTTTATATTTTTAGTTTAAAACATCCATATTTAATTCATGTAAATTCAATCTTAAATCTATCTTAATTCGCCTTAAATATTGAAGAGATGTATTAGGGGTATGCTATAATCTAAGGAAAAAAGGAGGAGCTATATGAACAATACTTTTGATAAATATAAGGTTTTGATAATAGATGATGAGCAGGATATTGCTGAAATATTAGACACTGTATTAGCAAGAGAAGGTTTTAAAAATCTCTACATTGCAAACTCTGGAGAAGAGGGAATAGAGATATTTAATAAAATTAATCCTGATATTGTGCTTTTAGATATCATGCTGCCTGATATGACTGGATATGAAGTTTTTAATTATATAAGAAAGAAGAGCCAGGTACCAATTTTGTTTATTTCAGCAAAGTCAGAAGAGGTAGACAGACTTCTAGGATTTGCATTGGGCGCAGATGACTATATAACTAAGCCCTTTAGTGCAAAGGAGGTAGCTTTTAGATTAAAAGTCAGATTAAAGGCAATTGATAGTAGCGTAATTAGTAAACAGGTTCAACAAAAAAGAACTACAGCCTTTGGGAATGTTACCATAAATGAAGAGACTGGTGAAGTAATTAAAAATGGTGAAGTAGTAGAATTAACAGCTAAGGAGTTAAAGCTATTAATTTATTTTATTAATAATCCTAATAGAATCATAAGTAAAGAAACAATCTGTAATGAGGTTTGGGGAGATGATTTTTTTGGATATGATAATACAATTACGGTTCATGTTAGAAAACTTAGAATGAAAATTGAAGATAATCCATCAAGGCCTCAATATATAACAACAGTTATTGGATTAGGCTACAAGTTTGTAATGCAGGGGGAGTAAATTGATGAGGTTGAAACTTATGCTTCATTACTCCTTTTCCTTTATCGTAGCTTGTTTAGCTATATTTATTATAAACATTGCATTTATGGGAAGTTCAATTTATAGTGAAGGAGCATTATATAACTATCATCCAGAGGAGTTTATTGTAAGCTTTAGGGATTACATATCCTTAAATGAAAGTAATGATATAGAAATCTCACTGGAGGGTATAGAATTTCTTAAAGAGAATAGTATGGGTATGCAAATATTAAATGAAGATAATGAAGAGGTTTTTCAGTACCATAAGCCAGAGAGAGCTCCATCCATATATTCTAACGTAGATTTAATTAAAATGTATGATAGTGATGAGAAAACATTATTTTTAGATGAGAAAAAAATCAATGATACAATCTACACATACTTATTGTTTTTTAATCCGGAAAAAATTAAACGTGTTAATTATACTTATGATGCAGAATTAATTGATAAGGCTCATAAATTTCCAATTCTGACTGCTCTTAATTTGATACTGATTACTTTAATTGGATTTCTATATACATTGAAAATAACGAAACCAATTAATAGTATTGTTGATAAAGTGATTGAGCTATCTAAAGGAAATTACTCAAAATGTAATTCATTAAAGGGAATTTATTTTAAAGTTGAAGAATGTATTAATGATTTGTCTGACAGACTTGATGCAAATGAGAAGGAAAGAAAAAAGCTTGAGGAGTTAAAAGAAGAGTGGATTTCTAATATTTCTCATGATATAAAAACTCCTCTTACGTCAATTATAGGCAATGCTGAGATAATGGCAGATACTGAATATGAATTAGAGGATGAAGTAAGAGAAAAGTGCTGCTATAAAATTATTAGTAAAGGTGAGTATATTAAAACTTTAGTTGAAGAGTTAAATCTGTCAACTAGGTTAAAGAGTAACGCACTAGTAATTAATAAAAAGAAGATAAATATTGTATCTTTAATTCGGCATGTGGTTATTGATATCATTAATGATGAAAAATATAATGAAAGAAATATCAATTTTACCTATTCTCATGAAGAGATAATGGTAGAGGTTGATGAGCAGTTAATTAAGAGAGTGTTTATTAATATTATAACAAATGCATTTGTTCATAATGGTCAGCAAGTGAAGGTGAATATAAATATTCAGCAGCTAGAGGATGAAAGAGTTAAAATATTAATAGAAGATAATGGAAGAGGGGTATCTAAGGAGGAGCTACAGCATATTTTTAAAAGATACTATAGAGGAACAAATACAAGGAATAAAACGGACGGTTCAGGATTAGGGATGGCTATAGCACATGATATTGTAAAGGTTCATGGTGGTGATATCAAAGCAATCTCACAAATAGGCCATGGCCTTAAAGTAAATATTTTATTGTAGAAAATAAGAAGGACTATAAACCTATATTGGTATATAGTCCTTCTTTTAATGTTCACAGCATCCAAATTCCTTTGAAAGCTCAGCTTTAAGTTCTAATACATAAGGAACTAATTCCTTAATCCTGTCATCACTCATTCTTGCTATTGGGGCAGATAGACTAAAGGCATGGCGTACTTTTCCTTTATAATCAGGAATGCATGCCGCAATACAACGAACCCCTTCTTCATTTTCCTCATCATCCAGAGCAAATCCGTTTTTTCTAATTATATTTAATCTTTCGTAAAGGTCTTCAAGAGTAGTAATGGTATAAGGGGTAAGCTGGCGAATATCGCTGTTATCCCATATTTTTTTTATTTCTTTATTGCTCATGCAGGCAAGCATAGCTTTACCAACTCCAGAGCAATAAAGAGGAATACGGCTTCCTACTTTAGAGACCATTCGTACCGAATTAACATAAGACTCAACCTTATCAATATAAACTGCTTCAGTACCATCTCTTTGAACTAAGTGAATAGTTTCACCGGTTTGAAGGGATAATTTTTTTAAATAGGGATGAGCTAGTTTGAAAATATCAGTATGGCTTAGGTTACGGTTAGCTACCTCAAGAAGCTTTAAACTTAAGAAGTACTTCCCTGTTTCCTCGTCTTGTTTTACGTAGTTCATGTATGAAAGGGAATTTAAAAGTCTATGAGTAGTGCTCTTGTGCAATTTAAGTAAATTACTTAATTCAACTAACCCAATTGGACCAGTCTTAGACATGGTTTCCATAACTTGAAAAACTCTATCTACAACTTGAATAGGATTTTTAGATTCTGTTTCAGTATTCTCATTCATTGTTTCAAGATTTTCTTTCAAAAGTAGGCCTCCAATCTCTTTGATTTGTAGTATCGCATTCGAAATCTAAAGACTTATTTTATATTTTAACATCTTAAATTTTAATTATCAAATTAAAAAATATACATTTATATTCTGTATCTATCAGGGTCAGACTTAAGGTTACTTATGGTTAAAAGTAATTATAAAATTACTGACAAAAATACAGTACAGATTTACTTTTATTACCTTGACAATGCGTTAATTTTCTGTATAATTCAATATTGTAGAGTATCGTATTTCGAAACACAGTTTCACGTTATGGAACTGAAAAGCTTTTAATTGGAGGATAAGATTATGAATGAAGTTTTAAATAAGATTCAAAAATTAGGTATAGTACCAGTTGTTGTTTTAAATAACGCAAAAGATGCTGCACCATTAGCACAAGCACTTTGTGAAGGTGGACTTCCATGTGCAGAGGTAACATTCCGTACAGAGGCTGCTGAAGAATCTATTCGTATAATGGCAGAAAAATATCCAGAAATGTTAGTTGGAGCTGGAACTGTATTAACAACTGAGCAAGTTGATAGAGCAGTTGCTGCAGGAGCTAAATTCATCGTTAGCCCAGGATTAAACCCTAAAATAGTTAAATACTGCGTTGAAAAGGGAATTCCAATAACTCCAGGGGTTACTAACCCAAGTGATATCGAGCAAGCTATCGAATTAGGTTTAGAAGTAGTTAAGTTCTTCCCAGCTGAGCCAGCAGGTGGAATAAACATGATAAAAGCTATGGCTGCACCATACACAAACATGAAATTCATGCCTACAGGTGGAATTGGACCTGCTAACTTAAAATCATACCTTGACTTCAATAAAATAATAGCATGTGGTGGAAGCTGGATGGTTAAAGGTGACCTAGTTGCTGCTGGAGATTTCGGTAAAATAAGAGAATTAACTAAAGAAGCTGTACAAACTATGTTAGGTTTCGAAGTTGCTCACGTTGGAATTAACGGTAAAACATCTGAAGAGGCTTACAGCTTTGCAATGATGTTTGAGAACATGTTTGGTTTCACTAAGAAGGAAGGAAACAGCTCTTACTTCGCAGGTAAAGGAATAGAAATAACTAAATTACCTTACCTTGGAACAAACGGACATATAGCAGTAGCTACAAACTATATTGAGAGAGCAGTAGCTTACTTAGAGTCTCAAGGATTCGAATTCGATATGAACACAGTTAAATACGATGCAAAAGGCAACTTAAAAGCTGTATTCTTCAAAAACGAAATCGGTGGATTTGCTATACACTTAGTTCAAAAGTAAACTAATAATCTAACTCAGATTATTTAATGATAAAAATAATGCTTAAATAATAAAACTCCTTCTCATATTCATTGGAAGGAGTAAGTTCGTGGGAGTTAAATCAAAGATTTAGACACTCACTTAAAGTAAAAAATATATATACAAAGGAGATTTTCAAAATGGCTAAAAAAGTTGTTACATTTGGAGAAATAATGTTAAGACTTGCACCAGAAGGATACTACAGATTCGTGCAAGCAGATAAATTCGGAGCTACTTACGGTGGAGGAGAAGCTAACGTTGCTGTATCTTTAGCTAACTATGGATTCGATGCAAAATTTGTTACTAAACTTCCAAAGCACGAAATAGGACAAGCTGCTGTTAACTCTTTAAGAAAATTCGGAGTTGATACTACAGATATCGCTAGAGGCGGAGACAGAGTTGGTATATACTTCTTAGAGAAAGGTGCTTCTCAAAGACCTTCAAAAGTTATATATGACAGAGCTGGTTCTTCAATAGCTACTGCTAAATCAGAAGATTTCAACTGGAAAGAAATATTCAATGGAGTTGAGTGGTTCCACTTCACAGGAATAACTCCAGCATTAAACGACGAAGTTGCTGCTATCTGTTTAGAAGCTTGTAAAGCTGCTAAAGAAGCTGGTGTTACAATATCTTGCGACCTTAACTACAGAAACAAATTATGGTCAAAAGCTAAAGCTGGCGAAGTTATGGGAGAATTATGTAAATACGTTGACGTATGTATAGCAAACGAAGAGGATGCTGCTGACGTATTCGGAATCCACGCTGCTAACACAGACGTAACAACTGGAACAGTTAACCACGAAGGATACAAAGATGTTGCTAAGCAATTAGCTGACAGATTCGGATTCAGCAAAGTTGCAATCACTTTAAGAGAGTCTATCTCTGCTAACGACAACAACTGGTCTGCTATGTTATTCGATGGAAATGACTACTTCTTCAGCAAGAAGTACAAAATGCACATCGTTGACAGAGTAGGTGGCGGAGACAGCTTTGGTGGCGGATTAATCTGCGCATCATTAAACGGATTAGATTCTCAAGCTACTATAGAGTTTGCAGTTGCAGCTTCATGCTTAAAGCACTCTGTAGAAGGAGACTTCAACTTAGTATCAGTTG
>JARKVD010000020.1 GCA_029851835.1 Clostridium sp.
ACTGCACGGGAAGCTGTGTGGGAGGGTAGGTGGTTGCCAGGTTTTTTTATGGTTCGCTAGCTCAGTCGGTAGAGCACATGACTTTTAATCATGGTGTCCGGGGTTCGATCCCCCGGCGAGCCACCAACAAACCTATGTAACTATAGTTAACTCTAAAGAGTAACTATGTTTATTATAGATTAATGTGTATGCGGGAGTGGCTCAGTGGTAGAGCGTCACCTTGCCAAGGTGAACGTCGCGAGTTCGAATCTCGTCTTCCGCTCCAATTTTGCGGGTGTAACTCAATGGTAGAGTGCTAGCCTTCCAAGCTAGTTACGAGGGTTCGATTCCCTTCACCCGCTCCAAATAAGCGTCTTTAGCTCAGCTGGATAGAGCAACGCCCTTCTAAGGCGTGGGCCAGGAGTTCGAATCTCTTAAGACGCACCATTATGCCGGGGTGTGGCGCAGATGGGAGCGCGCGTGGTTTGGGACCATGAGGTCGCAGGTTCAATCCCTGTCACCCCGACCAACTAAATTTAAATAAAATATGCGGGTGTAACTCAATGGTAGAGTGCTAGCCTTCCAAGCTAGTTACGAGGGTTCGATTCCCTTCACCCGCTCCAAATGTACAAGTAGTAAGAAGTTACTGCTTGTTTTTTTATGTTCTTTTTGATGGATTACTTTATGTATGTTGTTATTTACAGAAATATATTAATATTTTTTATAGTGTGATATAATTTAAAGTGGAAGACAAGGAGGTGTACTATGCCACCGATAAATTTACTAGTGAAACCTGCATCGGATATGTGTAATCTTCAATGTAAGTATTGTTTTTATAGTGATGTAAGTAAGAAACGAGAAATTCAATGCTATGGATTAATGAGTAATGAAACCTTAGAAAATATGATGAGGAAGGCCTTAGATTATGCAGATAATTTTTGTGGAATAACATATCAAGGAGGAGAGCCCACCTTGGCTGGATTAGAATATTTTAAAAACTCCATAGAACTCCAGAAAAAATATAATAAAAAAGGAGTAATGATACATAATTCTATACAGACAAATGGGTATGGCATAGATAAGGAATGGGCTAAGTTCTTTGCAGAGAATGATTTTTTAGTAGGTATATCTTTAGATGGTATAAAAAGTACTAATGATGAGTTCAGAGTTAATGGCAAAGGTCAAGGAACCTTTTATGATATTTTAAAAACAATAGAGCTTTTTAAGAAATATAACGTTCAGTTTAATATTTTAACTGTGGTAAATAAGGCAACAGTCAGTAAAGCAAAAGAAATTTATAATTTTTATAAAAGAAGTAACCTAAAATATCTTCAGTTTATTGCGTGTTTAGATCCACTAGGAGAAAAAGGGGGACAAATGTCTTATTCTTTATTAGAGGAAGAGTATGGCATATTTCTTTGTGAGTTGTTTGATTTGTGGTATGAGGATTTAATTAATGGGAAGCAGCCATATATAAGGCAGTTTGAAAATTATATATCTATATTAATGGGATATGAGCCTGAATCATGTGAACAAAGAGGAGTTTGTGGCTTTAACCATGTTTTAGAAAGTAATGGACAAGTTTATCCATGTGATTTCTATGTTCTTGATAAGTATAACCTTGGTAACATAAATGAGATAAATTTTTATGAAATACAAAACAAGAGGAAAGAGTCGAATTTTGTTAAGGAATCCTTAAATCATACGCAAAAATGTAAAAGCTGTACATACTTTTCTGTATGTCGAGGTGGGTGTAGAAGACATAGGATAATTAAAAGTGAAGAAGAAAAGTATGAAAATTATTTTTGTCAGGGGTATAAAATATTTTTTAAACATAGTTTAACCAGAATGAAGGCTATTGCAAATGAATTAAGAAGAATCAATAACATTAATAATTTAAATAAATAATGTATTAAGGGTTAAATAGGGGGGAAGAGGAATGAATAAACCAAATATCATATTTTACTTTTCTGATCAACAGAGATGGGATACTATTGGCTGTTATGGTCAGGAATTAGATATAACACCGAATTTAGATAAATTAGCTGAAGAAGGGGTTATTTTTGATGAAGCATATACAGCACAGCCAGTATGTGGACCTTGTAGAGCTATGTTTCAAACAGGAAAATATCCCACTCAGCTTGGTTGTTTTAAGAATGATATTGCGCTTCCGTTAGATGTTAAAACAGTTGCAGATTATTTCTATGAAGCAGGATATGATACTGGTTATGTTGGAAAGTGGCACTTAGCAAGTGAAACTCTAGAGAATGGAGAGGTTATTGATTATACTGTAACAGCAATTCCACCAGAACGAAGAGGCGGATATAAGGGCTTCTGGAGAGCTTCAGATATACTGGAGTTTACTTCTCATGGTTATGATGGCTATGTGTTTGATGAGAACATGAATAAGTGTGAATTTAAAGGATATCGTGTGGATTGCATAACAGATTTTGCTTTAGAATATATTGATAAGCAAAAAGGTGATAGACCTTTCTTTATGACAGTTTCTCATATAGAGCCTCATCATCAGAATGATAGAAATAGATATGAAGGACCTGATGGTTCCAAGGACAGGTTTAAAGATTTCAAGCTTCCAGGTGATTTAGTTTTATTAGAAGGAAATGCCGAAAAAGAATATCCAGATTACTTAGGCTGCTGTAAGAGCTTAGATGATAACCTTGGCAGAATTATAGAAAAATTAAAGAAAAAAGGATTGTATGAAAATACTATAATTGTATATTCTTCTGATCATGGTTCTCATTTTAAAACTAGAAATAAAGATAAAAATTTGAATGGAGCCGACGATTATAAGCGCTCATGTCATTCGGGATGTTTACATGTACCACTTATAATCGCTGGACCAGGATATAGGGGTGGAAAGCGTGTTAAGGAGTTGGTTAGTACTGCAAGCCTTCCAAAGACATTGTTAGCCATGGCAGGGATAAATGTAGGAGAAAAAATGATAGGTGAAAATCTTCATGATGTAGCTTTTGGAGATATAAGTAATAGGAGAAATGAAATATTTGCCCAAATAAGTGAAAGCAGAGTTGGACGATGTGTGCGTACAGAAAAATATCTTTATAGCGTTTTTGCCCCAAATAAAAATGGATATGAATCTGCTGACAGTGATATATATGAGGAGGATTTCTTATATGATCTAGAAAAAGACCCATATGAACTTAATAATTTAGTTAAGGATGAAAGCTATAAAGAGGTAAGAGCAGAGATGGCTGAGCGCTTGAAATATGAAATGGCATTAGCAGATGAAAAAGAGCCTATAATTATTCAAGCACAATAGTTAGTTTATAAAAATATATGCATAATAGTAGATGTAAAAATACATTTACTATTATGCATATGAACTTAATTACTTTATTGTAACAGAATTAATTTAATGATAGAATAGTATTGTAAGAATTTGCACCCATAGCTCAGTTGGATAGAGTGCTGGACTTCGAATCCAGGCGTCGGGGGTTCGAGTCCCTTTGGGTGTGCCATAAATGTAGTAATACCAACGGTTTCAGTGAGTGAAACCGTTGGTATTTTTTATTATTATCACCTAACGGATGATATTGTGATTAATCTATTAACTGATTCGACCATTAAGTGGAGGCGTTAATTATAAAGTATCTACACTAAGAATTAATAGTTATTATCTTGTAGTAAGAAATAATAGTGATTATGCATGTATTGAGAAATGCTCAATACATGCAATAGAAAATGTAGCTATATAAAATTTTAGGCTATTGGAGAAATATTACTAGGCTATTTTTGTGCAAAAAATATAAGCCTAGGGATAGCACCTAGGCTTACCAATATATATTTTTGAAGAATGTTTTATAGAATAGATAACATGTAACGGGGATTTAAATATCACAGATATAACTTATTTATGATGTTAAGAAATTATGTGATATTTATAATTAGAGGACTATTAATTTAGTAAAAGTAATATTTTTATATTACAAAAGGGGTCAATTATAGGATATTCAAATTTTATGTTATCTAAATTTTAAATTTCTCTATAAATAATTCTTCAGAATATATATCAACTTATAGAAATTTTAAAATTTCAAGTTTACTTATATGACGTATTGCAGCTAGGATATACATATAAATAATATAAGTAAGAAAAAATATATAAGTGTAAGTAAAAGATTAATGTGATCATCATATCCGGTATATTACAATTTATAGTTATATTAAGTAGTATATAAACTGCATTAAGGAACAAAATAAAAAATAAATATAACAATTATTGTAATGAAGATTTTTAATTTGAACAGGAGACACTTCTTCAACATAAAGAAATTTTATCCTTTTTATTACTTTTTTGTACATTATATCATGTGTTTGGACGAAATTCTACATTTTTGTTAATTAAAAAGAAATTTTTAAAATATCTCAACGGAAAGTGCTTTCATTCATAATGCTAATATATAATAATTATATATTAGCATTAAATTAATAATTATATTATGTATGTATAACTTATGCTTAGTTTATAATAAGCTAGTAAAATTATTTCCTAAATATTTATAAAAATATCTAGAAATAGAAGATAACTTAATAAATAGTGTTAAAATCCTGAAATAAATGGTATACTTAACTTAGCTAGATATATTAACTACATAAGTTAGGAAAAGAAAGGAATGAATTGATTATGGCATTAGTAACTACAACAGAAATGTTTAAAAAGGCTTATGAGGGAGGATATGCTGTTGGTGCTTTCAACGTAAATAACATGGAAATAATTCAAGGTATTGTTGGAGCAGCGGCAGAATTAAAATCACCAGTTATTTTACAGGTTTCAGCAGGAGCTAGAAAATATGCTAATCCCACATACTTAAAGAAATTAGTTGAAGCAGCTGTAATTGAAGCTGGGGATATTCCTATTGCTTTACACTTAGACCACGGCGAAGATTTTGAAATTTGTAAAGCTTGTATCGATAGTGGATTTACATCTGTTATGATAGATGGTTCTAAACATTCATTTGAAGAAAATATACGTTTAACTAAACAAGTAGTAGATTATGCACATGCTCACGGCTGTGTAGTAGAAGGTGAACTTGGGAAATTAGCAGGAATTGAGGATGATGTAAATGTTTCTGCTGAGGATGCTTCATATACAAACCCTGATGAAGTTGAAGAGTTTGTAAAGCGTACAGGTGTTGATTCTTTGGCAATAGCTATAGGAACTAGTCATGGTGCTTTCAAATTTAAACCAGGTCAAAAGCCACAATTAAGATTTGATATCTTAGAAGAAATTGAAAGAAGAATACCAGGATTCCCAATAGTTTTACACGGTGCTTCATCTGTATCACAAGAGTATGTAAAAGAAATACAACAATACGGTGGAAACTTAGCAGATGCCATTGGTATACCAGAGGAAATGTTAAGACAAGCAGCAACTTCTGCAGTATGTAAAATAAATATAGATTCGGATTTACGTCTTGCATTCACTGCAGGTGTACGTAATGTACTATCAAATGATCCTGCAGTATTTGATCCAAGATCATACTTAAAGGCTGGTAGAGATAATATTAAAACTTTAGTTAGTCATAAAATTAAAGAAGTTCTTGGAAGTGAAGGTCAAGCATAAGAACTAAGATTCTTCGGAATTAAGAAGACATTAAAAGTGAGTTAATCATTTTTACTGTTTTCATTTTAAATATTTAGGATAATGATAGAATCTTATATACAAAAAAGAGTATGACAATTAAGTCATACTCTTTTTATTTATAATGAAATATACATAAAATAATTAATTATATTAATATATTTAAACGGGGTTGTTTAAGTTTTAATATAAGAGATTATTTTTCATTTGCAGCGTTTTGTCCAGCTATACGTCCGTAGAATGAACCGGCTGATATTGCTAGTCCACATCCTGGATATTCAGTTCCAAATAATCCTTCGAAGGCTGTTTCACCAGCGGCATACAATCCTTTTATTGGATTATTGTTATCATCTAAAACTCTTGACTCTAAATCTGTTACAATACCACCGAAAGTAACTGTTACAGCAGGATTAAGTTTAATTGCGTAGTACTTTTCACCTTCTATTGGATACATCTTGTCGCTTGGTTTACCGAAATCTTCATCTACGCCTTTTGCGCAAAGTTCATTGTATCTATCAACGGTTGCTTTTAATGTTGCTGGATCTAAGTCGATTAATTCAGCAAGTTCTTCTATTGAAGCAGCACTTGGAGTGTCTTCTAAAGTCATTGCATATTGTACTGTTGGTGTTGGATCATTTGCTGTAGCAATATAGTATCCTAAAGAACTATTTTCTTTAGTCATTTTATCTCCAACATGGTATTGGTAAGTGTACTCATTAACAAATCTTTTTCCGTCTTCAGAAACGATAAGACCTGCTTCTTCGTTTATACCTACTCCAGAAGTGTAGCTTACATAAACAGTTTGAGCACTAGGGCTATCGAAGACTTGAGCTCCAACAGCTTCAGCCATTGTTATTCCATCACCAACGTTTCCAGCAGGAACTTGAGTTGAGTATCCCTCTGTAAAGTCAGCATATCTAGCCATCATTTCTTTGTTAGAAGCGTATCCACCAGTTGCAAGAATAACTGTTTTAGCATTTACTGTTACAGTGCTTCCATCTTTGGCAGCAGCCTTTACTCCAACGACTTCCTTATTATCATTAGTTAATAATTCGTTTGCAGTTACGTTGTAAATGATATCGCCATCTAATTCTTTATATTTATTCATCATTGGGACGATGATTTGACCACCATGACCATCAGTCATACCACCGCCACCTTTTGTATTATGAACTCTCCATGGTTTTAAAGATGAGTGGATTGGTTCAACATCTTGAACTTCAACGCCCATTTCAGTCATCCAGTTGAAGGTTTCAAGTGAGTTATCAACAAATTTGCTTAATTTTTCATCATCTATTAAATCCCCACCTACTTCTTTTAGGTATGAAAACATTTGCTCGTTAGAATCTTCAATTCCTTCAGCCTTTTGGAATTCTGTTCCGTTAGCCATAAGCTTACCACCAGATCTTGTAGTTGCTCCACCAACGATTCCTTGCTTTTCTAAAACTAATACGTCAGCTCCGCCTTCAGCCGCTTCAATTGCAGCAGATAAACCTGCAACTCCACCACCAACTACAACAACATCTACATCGTAAGTTTGATCTTCTCCTTTAGTATCTTCTATAGTTGCTAAATTCTCAGGAGCCCCACCAGCGTCAGTAACAGCTTGCTTAACAGCACCTATTAAGAATTTTGAAGTTAATGTTGCACCAGTAACTGTATCAACATCTAAACTTTGGGTTTCAACGATTTTACCAGGAATTGTTTCGATTGGTGTTGTATCAAGTCCGTAACCTATACCATAAGTTTCCTTGTGGTTTACAACCTTTACATCTGTAATTGATGTTTCATCAAAAGTTACATCAACAACCATTTCACCTTTCATACCATTTGTGTTAATTGTATAAACACCTGGAGTATATTTGTTTTCACCTTTAGCACTTTCATTTTTATCATTGCTGCTGCATGCTGTAGTAGTAACTAGCATTAATGAACTTAAAAGTAAGCATAATATTTTTTTCTTGCTCATAATGAACCCCCTATTTGTTAATTTATAAACATTCTATCATATACTCTAAGAGGAAGGTCAACATATTGAAATATAAACAATCATATCAAGAAAAATGTCAAAAACTATCAAAAAAGTGCAATATATATATTTGAAGTTTAAAGATAATTAAATAATATTGTTAAAGTATATACACAAAACTGTCTCCTTAGGGTATAGTTATATATAAGGAGAATTTTTAGTAATTACTCGAAGATGTGAGTTTATGTTAGCTAAGATATCCGCACAGTAGAAGTTCTGCTTGCCAAATCAAAGATTTGGAGCATCACTTCTGGAGTGTTGCTTTTGGAGCATCACTTTTAGATGCTCATCACTTAAGGGGGAAAGAAATTGAGAATACAAAAGATTTTAGAAATAACTAATTTAAGTAAAAAGGCAGTTTATTTTTATATAAAAGAGGGATTAATTAATCCTATAAAAAATTTTGATAATGGTTATTATGACTTTTCACAGGAGGATTTAAAAAAGCTTCAAGTCATAAATAATCTTAGGAAAATTGGAATGTCAATTCAAGATATTAAGGAGTTGTTTTTATATCCAACTCTTACAAACTTTTTTATACATAGGCAGGTAAATAATCTAAAGAGAACATTGTCAGAACAGATTAAACAGTTACAAACAGCATATTATATCATAGATAAGCTTCCTAATAATGCCACACCGGAAAATATTGATTTTTCATTGGAGGCTTTATATAATGTTCAAGACAATAATGAAAGTGCGTTAGATAAATATTTCCCTAACATTGATTCACGAATGATAGCTATATTAATTTGGGCAGCTTTTACAGACGTTGAAGCAAGTGAATATCATAATTTTTTATGGGATAAAATATCAAATGAACTCAGTTTTCAGTTAGAGGATAAATTGATTTATCTAAAGAAGCTTATTTACAGTTTAACTCCAGAACAAATATATAATGCATCTGCTTATATATTTAAGTTAAGTAAAGAAATTACCATGGCAACAGAAGATGAATTAAAAAATTATTCAGGTGAATTATATAATAATTGTGTTGAAATAGTTGAAAATGAAAAGCTTAAGGAATATTGGAAGTTAGTTTACGAGCCTGTAATTAGACCTACAATAGCTTTCTTTGAAAGTGAGGCTAATAAGCTCTTTAAAGAGTATAATCCTAGATATTCAGACTACGGTGATAATATGAGAAGAATATGTGATGAAGTCCTTGAGAGGTTGAAGTACAAGCCAATAATATTATATGAACTTATTAAGTTTTTAGGTGAAGAGAATGACTGTAATAGATTAAATTATTCACATTTAATGTGCATATATTCTTTTAATGGAAGTATTTTTACACAGGTTGAGTTGAATAAATTAAAAGAGATACTTAATTAAAGTAAATGTTAATAGGAGGATAACTTTGTAATAGTAAAACTAATATTATTTAATATGTGACCATCATTAAAAGTCATGAAAGTGAAATAGGTCTAGTACCTTCTATAATACAATAAGTATTATCGTAATAATTAACAATTATATAAATGATAGAAATAAAAAATCAAGGCAATCTGAATGGACTCTGTCAACTTGCAGAGAGTATATCATTAGCCTTGATTTTTTAGTAAATTATTTTATATCAAGTTCAATATTACTTTTAAGCATAAAATGCTGGTGAATATTTTTAACAATTATCTTAATTATATTATAAATAGGAACAGCTAAAAATGCTGCGAAAAAACCTCCAAAATATACACTGGTAGTAACAACTAAGATTGTTGTTAAAGGGTGCATGTTTAATTGGTTTCCAGTTATGTTTGGAGTTATTACATTACCTTCTAATTGCTGTACAATAATAGTTAAAACAATAACCTTTACAAGCATAGGTAATCCCATACCTAAAGCTATTAAAATTGATGGAAGAATTCCTAAGATTACACCAAGGAATGGAATGAAGGCTGTTATAAGGGAGAACATAGCAAGAACCAATGCATTAGGCATGCCAATAATAACATATCCAATAAACATTAATACTCCTATAACAGAAGCAACCATTACTTGTGATGTAATGTATTGCTTTAATACTGCATCAATTTCATATAATATTTTTAGAAGTGTTGATTTAGCTTTTTTAGGGAGAAAAGAGGTAAAAGTTCCAAATAATTTTTTATCATCCTTTAAAATATAAAACATGATTATTGGAATTAAAATAATCTGAGCTACAAAGTTACTTATGGAGCTTGCAACACCAAAGATATTCTTAGAAATAGATACAAAGGAATTTGAAAGATATTCAATTATGCTTTGAACTAAATCTGGAATGTTGAACATTTCGCCTAGCTGTGGATATATGTAAGCATACTTTTCAGTTAGATTATTTAAGGAGTTAGCTATGGATGAAACCAGTCCCTGTCCTTGGGCTCTTATTATGGATGAAGCGTAGAAGGTAATCGAAACAATTAAGAGGATTACCAGCATCATTGAAATTGCTGTAGATATTCCGCTAGAGAAGCTTTGCTTTTGAAAAAACCTCTTCAATGGTCTTACTAAATAGTATAAGAAAACAGCTAAAACTAAAGGTAAGAACATTGCATTAAGTATTGTTAACAATGGTTCTATTATAAAGTTTAACTTTGAAAAAAGAAATACTGCAATTAGTATTAGATTTATAATAAGAAGGGATTGGATTATTTTTGTATTTGAATTATTTTTCATAATATCCTCCTTTCATCGACTATATAGATGTATTATAACATAGCAGTACTTAGTTAGAAGGGGAATTAATTGTTATTAATAGTATATTAAAAAATTATTTATTAAAGGAAATGTTATAAAAACGAACCTCTTTCAGGTTCGTTTTTTATATTAATAGTAGTATTTATATTTTTGAAGGTTTAGTTGATGGGAAAAGGGTAAAGTATATTATATGATTAATGGTTATAAAAATACCAGGTTGTGGATAAAATTGGGGATAATGTGGAAAAAAATGTAATTTATACTTTGTGACTTGAATTTAATCTATAGTATTTAATTTTGTTTTAGAAATTAAATATTTTTGTAATTCCATACAGCGATCTTTATCCATGTGTGGAATTCCTTTAAGACTATATTCAATACCTAGGGTTTCGTATTTATTTACACCTAGTAGATGATAAGGTAATAATTCTATTTTATCTACATTAGGTATTTCATTATTTATTATTTCACTTAGTTTATCCATTTTTTCTGTATTATCGGTGTATCCAGGTACAACCACATGTCTTACCCACACTCTTGTGTTTGAATTTCTTAAAGCTTCTAAGAATGAATTTATACCATCTGAAGTACATCCTGTAAGCTCCATATATCCATGAGAATTGATGTGCTTAATATCTAATAAAACTAAATCTGTGTATTTTAAAATTTCATCATAGGTGTCAACATTTCCATAGCCGGCAGTATCAATTGTTGTGTGAATACTATGCTCTTTACATTTCTTTAAGAGCTCTAATAGAAATGCTGGCTGCATTAGTGGATCACCACCAGAGAAGGTAACCCCTCCGCCTGAACGTTCAAAGTATGGCCTAAAGCGAAGAATTTTCTTAAGTAATTCCTCAGTAGTAATTTCTTTACCATCTTTTAAATTCCAGGTATCAGGATTGTGACAGTATGAACATCTTAGCTTACAGCCTTGAAAGAAAATAACTGTTCTTATTCCAGGACCATCAACTAGTCCCATACTTTCGATTGAGTGAATTTTACCAGTTTCCATGTTATCCTCCCATTAGTTAGATATTTAAATTATCTTTAAACAAAAATATCATAATATATATTTCTCTTGAAAGGTAATTTACATTCTAGAATATACTTACTATAGGTAAAGTTGTTTTGTTTATAAAATGAAACTCCTTTTCATATATACTGAAAGGAGTAAGTTCGCATAAAGCAAATCAAGGATTTGGATGCTTACTTAATAAAACTTATAAGAGAAATATCCACAAAGGAATATTTCTCTTATAGAAAATATATATTTAAATTTAAAAGGCTTATTAATGAAACTCCTTGTCACATTGGTTCCAAGGAGTGCTCCACGGAGTAAGTTCGCCTTAGCCAAATATAAAATTTGGAGGCTCACTTACATTGATGCGTGGAATGTTCTGTTTATAACGTCAAGCTGTTGCTCTCTTGTTAATTTTATAAAGTTTACAGCATATCCAGAAACTCTAATGGTTAATTGAGGATATTGCTCTGGGTGGTCCATAGCATCTAGTAAAGTTGCTCTGTCAAAAACATTTACGTTTAAGTGATGAGCATTTTGTCCGAAGTATCCGTCCATCATAGCGCTTAAGTTAGAGATTCTATCTTCAGGAGTTTTTCCTAATGCATCTGGAATTATTGAGAATGTATTAGAAATACCATCTTGAGAATGCTCGTATGGAAGCTTAGCAACAGAGTTTAATGAAGCAAGTGATCCGCTTGAATCTCTTCCGTGCATTGGGTTAGCTCCTGGTGCAAAAGGCTCTCCAGCTTTTCTTCCACATGGAGTTGTACCAGTTTTCTTACCATAAACTACGTTAGATGTTATAGTAAGAACTGATTGAGTGTGGTATGCATTTCTATAAGTTTTGTTACGTCTGATTTTATTCATCATGTTTTCAACTAAGAATTTAGCTATATCATCAACTCTATCATCGTCGTTTCCGAATTTAGGGAAGTCACCTTCAACTTCAAAGTCAACAGCAATTCCTTCTTCATTTCTTATTGGTTTAACTTTAGCGTATTTTATAGCTGATAAAGAGTCAGCACATACTGAAAGTCCTGCTATACCACAAGCCATTGTTCTAAATACATCTCTATCATGTAAAGCCATTTGTAGACTTTCATAAGAATATTTATCGTGCATGTAGTGGATACAATTTAGAGTATTAACGTAAAGGTTAGCTAACCAATCAGTCATAACATCGAACTTCTCCATTACTTCATCGTAGTTTAAGTATTCAGAAGTGATTGCTTCCATTTTAGGTGCAACTTGAACACCAGATTTTTCATCTCTTCCACCGTTTATAGTGTAAAGAAGGGTTTTTGCAAGGTTAACTCTAGCTCCAAAGAATTGCATTTGCTTACCAACTCTCATTGCAGATACGCAGCAAGCTATTGCATAGTCATCTCCCCAATATGGAGCCATTAAATCATCGTTTTCGTATTGAACTGAACTTGTATCAATAGAAACCTTAGAGCAGAAATTTTTGAAGCCTTCAGGTAATCTAGTTGACCATAAAACAGTTAGGTTTGGTTCTGGTGATGGTCCTAGAGTATAAAGTGTGTTAAGAACTCTGAATGAGTTTTTGGTAACTAATGTTCGTCCATTTAAGCCCATACCACCGATTGATTCAGTAACCCAAGTTGGATCTCCAGAGAATAATTGATCGTACTCAGGAGTTCTTAAGAATTTAACTAGTCTTAATTTCATTACGAAGTGGTCCATAATTTCTTGAGCTTCTTCTTCTGTTATAGTTCCGTTTTCTAAATCTCTTTGAATGTATATATCAATGAATGTAGAAGTTCTTCCAAGTGACATTGCAGCTCCGTTTTGTTGTTTTATAGCTGCTAAGAATCCGAAATATAACCATTGAACTGCTTCTTGAGCGTTTGCAGCTGGAATAGAGATATCAAGTCCATAGCTTAATGCCATTGCTTTTAATTCTTTAAGAGCAACGATTTGATCAGCGATTTCTTCTCTTAATCTAATTACATCTTCATCTATAGTAGAAACTTCTAAGCTTTTCTTTTGAGCTATTTTATCTTCGATTAATCTGTCAACACCGTAAAGAGCAACTCTTCTGTAGTCACCTATGATTCTTCCTCTTCCGTATGCATCAGGAAGACCAGTAACTATACCAGATTTTCTAGCAAGTCTCATTTCTTCAGTATAAACATCAAAAACTCCTTGGTTGTGAGTTTTTCTATATTTTGTAAAGATTTCAGAAGTTTTAGCTGAAACTTCATATCCATATGCTTTAGCAGCATTTTCAGCCATTCTAATTCCACCTTGTGCTATAACAGCTCTTTTTAAAGGTGCGTCAGTTTGAACTCCTACGATTTTTTCTAATGCTTTATCTATGTATCCAGGGTTGTATGCATCTATAGAAGAAATAGTTTCGGTATCAACATCTAATACTCCACCATTTGCTCTTTCTTGTTTAAATAATTCGCTAACTTCTTCCCATAATTTTTTAGTAGCTTCTGTAGCATCTGCTAGGAATGAAGCATCACCTTCATAGGCAGTGTAGTTGTTTTGAATGAAGTCTCTTACGTTGATTTCGCTTTTCCATGTTTTACCTTTAAATCCGTTCCATTGAGTAAACATATAAAAATCCTCCTTAATAACTTAAACTTAAAATATTATCATTGAATTAATAAAATTTGAAACATATACAATTTTTCAAAAAAACAGCATTGTTAAACTGTTATACATTATGATTATTCAACGATAAAAAACGTTGCAAATTGGGATATCTGAACTTTTTATCTGTTATAATTGTACTACTATAACAGATAGAACACAACAGTTTTTTGAAAAAAAATATCAAGTTGCAAGATTAAGAATATTTAAAAAGAAAATCGCTAAAATTATAATAAATTTTAAGAAAAAATGTTAATTTGAAGTGAGTTGAGTTATAATATTTTTAGGACTATGTGATTTGAAGTATAAATTAGAAGATTTATAAAATCAGGTTATTACACACTATAGCAAAGAGATAAATATGAACTATGGAGGTATAAGCTGTGAGTAGAAAGCCAAGCATGTTTAGTAAGAATTACAGGAAAGAGTTGAAACAAAGAAAGATAAGACGAATTGTGTTGTTGGTTGGTGTAATATTAATAGTAGGAGGAGCTGTAATTTTTTTTGATACGGGGAAAGTTCTTGTTAAGGATTATTTAGCAAAGGGTGATAAAAATAGTGTAATAGATACAGCACGAGAAGAGGATGAGGATATTGAACAACCATCAGTAACGGAAAAAGAATTAGAAGTAAATAATGAAGAAAAGTCAAATGTTACTTTTGAAGCAAAATTAATTTCAGGTAAATCTGTATTAGTTGAAATTAAAGAGGACAATAATAAAAAGGTTATTTCTAATATTCAATGTACAGAAGCTATTAAAGGAAGTATTTCACCTTCATCAGAAAAATGTTTAATAATAGATGAAGCTACTCAGGATATATATATAGTAGACACTACCCAGGAAGTGAAGAATATAACTAATGAGCAATACATAGCAACAACTAAGGAAGTTTTTACTAAAGAATCTGTGCTTCAATATACGCCGGATTACAAATGGGTTGAAGATGCAGCTTTTATAGATGATACATATGTGGCATATAGCAGCCAGCTTCCTTGGATAAATGAGGGTGGAGCTAGATACCTTTGGATAGTAAATATTAATGATAATACACATAAGGGATATTACAATATTAAAGGAACTTCTTTTAGATTTGGCGAAACTAAGACAGATGGAATTACTATAGAGATTGATGGAAGAACAATTGTGGTTAATTCACAAGGAAAAATAGTATCAAATTAAGGGTTGATGAGTTTATTTAAATGTATTAAGTAGTATAAATAAACTGTAAGTGAATCTCAAAATCTTTGATTTGGTTAAGATGAACTTACTCATTCCAATGAATATGAGAAGGAGTTTCCATATCAATTAATAGGGTGAGGAGTTTTGGTTAATAAAGTATATAAATTTAAAAAGTGTTGTAAATAGTCAGTATGTTATTGTATAATTTATTAGGTAATATACAAATTTATCATCAAATTCATGGCTGATGGGATAAATAGGAATATTAGTAATAAATACACTATTTACTTTACTAAATTTATGTTATAATTTTAAAAGTATAGAAATGGTAATATTAGGAGGAAGAACAATGAACGTTAAAATGGAGAAACTAGAGAAAAACGTTGTTAAATTAGAAATAACAGTAGGAGCAGATAAGTTTGCAGAAGCAGTTAAGAAATCTTATGCTAAAAACGCTAAGAAATTCAATGTTCCTGGATTCAGAAAAGGTAAAGCTCCGATGAACATAATAAAAAAATATTATGGAGATTCAGCTTTATATGAAGACGCTATAAACTACATATGCGATACAACATACCCAAAAGCATTAGTTGAAAATAATATCAACCCAGTTGATTACCCAGCAATAGATATAGTTCAAATTGAAGAAGGTAAAGAATTTATATATACTGCTACAGTTACAACTGTACCAGAGGTTGAGTTAGGTGCATATAAAGGAATAGAAGCTAAAAAAGAATTAGCTGAAGTTACAGCAGAAGATGTTGAAAATAGATTAAAAGCTATGCAAGCTCAAAATACAAGAGTTGAAGCTAAAGAAGGTGCAATAGAAAAAGGCGATATAGCTGTTATAGACTTCAAAGGATTTGTAGATGGAGTTGCATTTGAAGGTGGAGAAGCTAAAAATTACGAGTTAGAAATAGGATCAGGAAGCTTCATAGATACTTTTGAAGATCAATTAGTTGGTCTTACAGCTGGAGAAGCTAAAGAGGTTAACGTAACATTCCCAGAGCAATATGGTAAAGAAGAATTAAACGGAAAACCAGCTAAATTTGAAGTTACTGTTAATGCTGTAAAAACTAAAGAATTACCAGAAATAACAGATGAATTCGCAAGTGAAGTATCTGAATTCGAAACTTTAGAAGAGTTAAGAAACAGCATAAAAGAAGAGTTAACTAAAGCTAATGAAGCAAAATCTCAAAATGACTATGAAATTGCAGTAATGGAAACAGTTGTTGCTAATGCAAATGTTGAAATTCCAGATGCAATGGTTAATAGAGAATTAGATGCTATGATTCAAGATTTAGAGAACAGATTAAGATATCAAGGATTAGATCTTGAAAGCTATTTCAAATTCACTAACACAACTGAAGCGGATTTTAGAAATCAAATGAGAGAAATTGCTGCTAAAAATGTTAAAAATGAATTAGTTATAGATGCAATAGCTAAAGCAGAAAATGTGGAAGCTTCAGAAGAAGAAATAAGAGAAAGAGCTACAGAACTTGCTACTAAATACGGCGAAGCTGATAAAGTAGAAGAAACAGTTAACCGTTTATTACAAGTACAAAGATCTTACTTAGCAACTCAAATAGTTAATGAAAAAATAAAGAACCTAATAATGGAAAATGCTAAATCTATATAAGCTTTTAAGTAATTGCCAGTCTTGACTGGCAATTATTTTAAAATAAATAGGTTAAAATGTTTTGAGTAGGGATATAATATAAGATATTCTGAAAGATTACATGGAGGAGGGTTTATTTATGAGCAGTTATATACCAATGGTTGTGGAGCAAACAGGTAAAGGTGAAAGATCCTATGATATATTTTCTAGATTATTAAAGGAAAGAATTATATTTTTATCAGATGAAGTAAACGACGCAACTGCAAGTTTAGTAGTGGCTCAACTACTATTTTTAGAATCTGAAGATCCAGATAAGGACATATATTTATATATAAATAGTCCAGGTGGATCAATAACATCGGGAATGGCTATCTATGATACCATGAATTATATTAAGCCTGAAGTTTCTACTATATGTATAGGTATGGCGGCTTCTATGGGAGCGTTTTTACTTGCAGCGGGACAAAAGGGTAAAAGATTTGCATTACCAAATGCAGAAATAATGATACACCAACCACTTGGTGGATTTAAAGGTCAGGCCACTGACATTGATATTCATGCAAGAAGAATATTAAAAACAAAGGAAACGCTTAACGAAATCTTAAGTGAGAGAACAGGGCAACCTCTAGATAAGATAAAAGTTGATGTGGAAAGAGATTATTTTATGTCCGCAGAAGAAGCTAAAGAATATGGATTAGTTGACGAGGTAATTAATAAAAAGAAATAGCTTTAAAGGGGTGTTGACATGCCAAGAAATGATGAAAAGAAAAAGTTTAAATGTTCATTTTGTGGTAAAAGTGAAGAGCAGGTTAGAAGATTAATTGCAGGACCTGGCGTTTATATATGTGACGAATGTATTGAACTTTGCTCTGAAATTATTGTGGATGAAAGAGAAGAAGATGTTCAAATTGACATGGGTACATTACCTAAACCTAGAGAAATAAGAAAATATCTTGACCAGTATGTTGTTGGCCAGGAAGATGCAAAAAAAGCTTTAGCTGTTGCTGTTTATAATCACTACAAAAGAATTAATTCAACGGTTGTTGAAAATGATATAGAATTACAAAAAAGTAATATCTTACTTTTAGGACCAACTGGTTCAGGTAAAACTTTATTAGCCCAAACACTAGCAAAAATGCTTAATGTACCATTTGCTATTGCAGATGCAACTACACTTACTGAAGCTGGATATGTTGGTGAAGATGTAGAAAATATTCTATTGAAATTAATCCAAAATGCTGACTACGATGTAGAAAGAGCAGAAAGAGGAATTATATATATAGATGAGATAGATAAGATTGCTCGTAAATCTGAAAATCCATCAATAACTCGTGATGTATCAGGTGAAGGTGTTCAGCAGGCACTATTAAAGATTCTTGAGGGAACAGTATCATCTGTACCACCACAAGGTGGTAGAAAACATCCACATCAAGAGTTTATCCAAATAAATACTTCAAATATTTTATTTATTTGTGGTGGAGCTTTTGATGGTTTAGAAAAGATTATTGAAAGAAGAACTCAAAAATCAGCTATGGGATTTGGAGCTGATGTAATGTCTAAGGAAAGTAAGGATTTAGGTGAAGTGTTTAAGCAGATAATGCCACAAGATTTACTTAAGTTCGGATTGATTCCAGAGTTTGTTGGAAGAATTCCTGTTATAGTTACTTTAGAAAACTTAGATGAAACAGCTTTAGTGAAGATTTTAAGTGAGCCAAAGAATGCTTTAGTGAAGCAATATCAAAAATTATTAGAAATTGATGATGTCAATCTAGAGTTTGATGAGGAATCACTTATTGCCATAGCCAAAGAAGCTATTAAAAGAAAGACTGGTGCCAGAGGTCTTAGAGCTATTATTGAAGATGTTATGAAAGAAATAATGTATGAAGTTCCTTCTCGTGAAGAAATTGAGAAGGTAATAATACACGAAAGCACTCTTACAACTAAGGAGCCGGAATATATAATAGCTGCAAGTGGTAAAAGAGAACCTTTAAAAATTGAAGGAAAAAAAAGTGTTAAGAGAACACCAGAGCTTGCTTAAAACTAAATTGTAAAATTTTAAAACTGCTGTTTCATACAGCAGTTTTTTTCTTGTTTTTTCTTATATTTTCTTATATTAGAATATAAATGAAAAAGAATGAGAATAATACTATTGTGACATTAAAAAAAGCAGAGGGAGGAAAGTTAATCTACTTGTATAGTAAATTAACATAAAAAATCTATGACATCTGTAATAATTATAATACAATTATTTGTTACAATAGTAATGGGGTTATATTTTTATAATGCATTAAAGGGACAAAAAGGTTCGAAAATAGTAATAAATAAGGAAAATAGTAAGGAAGCTGAAAAGCTTAAAAGAATGAAAAATATTAGCCTTACAGAGCCTTTAACAGAGAAAAGCAGACCAACTACCTTTGAAGATATAATAGGACAGGAAAAAGGGATTAAAGCATTAAAGGCTGCTATTTGTGGACCTAATCCACAGCACGTAATAATTTATGGACCTCCAGGAGTAGGTAAAACAGCAGCAGCGAGGTTAGTTTTAGAAGAAGCTAAACTAATTCCAACTTCTCCTTTTAGAGGTTTTTCAAAATTTGTGGAAGTTGATGCAACGACAATAAGATTTGATGAAAGAGGTATAGCAGATCCATTAATTGGTTCTGTACATGATCCCATTTATCAGGGGGCGGGTCCTTTGGGTATAGCAGGAATACCACAGCCCAAACCAGGTGCAGTGACAAAGGCTCATGGAGGGATTTTATTTTTAGATGAAATAGGAGAGTTACATCCAATTGAGCTTAACAAACTTCTTAAGGTTTTAGAAGATAGGAAGGTATTTTTAGATAGTGCATATTATAATAGTGAAGATCCTAATATGCCAAGTTACATTAAAGAGATTTTTGATGAAGGGCTTCCTGCTGATTTCAGACTTATTGGAGCAACAACACGAAGTCCAGAGGAAATTGTTCCTGCCATTAGATCTAGGTGTGTTGAAATCTTTTTTCGAGCTCTTGATGCAGATGAGGTTGAACTTATAGCTAGAAATGCCGTATCAAAAATGGGGCTAGATATTGATGACGAAGCAGCACAGTTAGTCGGATTATATGCTAGCAATGGAAGAGATGCTGTGAATTTAGTACAGCTTGCCTGTGGAATAGTTATTAATGAAAAACGAGATAAGATTGGTGTGAAAGAAGTTCAATGGGTTATTGAGAATGGTCAGTATTCACCTAGACCTAATAAGAAGGTATGTTCAAAACCTAGGGTAGGTTATGTGAATGGGTTGGCCATCATGGGCTCTAACATAGGATCGGTTATGGAAATAGAAGCTACTGCTAGAAGAATAGATGGAAGAGAGGGAATTGTTAAAGTAACAGGTATTGTTGAAGAAGAAGAGATTGGAGATAAAAATAGAAAGCTTATAAGAAAAGGTACAGCAAGAAACTCAATTGATAATGTACTTACGGTTCTAGAGAGGTTTTACAATTTAGATGTGAAGCATTATGATATTCATGTTAATTTTCCAGGTGGTCAGCCAGTAGATGGGCCTTCAGCAGGAATAAGTATTACTACAGCAATTTATAGTGCAATAACAGGTAAGACCATAGATAATTTAATTGCAATGACTGGAGAAATTTCTATTCATGGTGAAGTTAAGCCAGTTGGTGGGGTTACAGCTAAAATTACAGGAGCTATAAAAGCTGGAGCTAAAAAGGTAATTATTCCTCAGGAAAACTGGCAGGATATTTATTCTGGATATAAAGAAGTTGAAATTATTCCTATGAGTAATATTAAGGAGGTAATAAATGAAGCAATTGTTAGTGAAACAGTTCTTCATGTTAACTTGGAAAATAAAGATAGTGCATTTGGTATAATGGCATCTCCTCAATTAGATGCATAAGATAATCCCTATAGTAACAGCATTATAGTTACTATAGGGATTATTTAATTGAAAAAAAACAGTTTTATATGTATAATAGACTAGTCTAATTATGTTATTATGAAGTCATTATAAGTGAATAGCCGAATCATTGATTTGGCTAATGTAAAGTTAAGTGACAGTCTAAATCTTTGATTTAGTTACTGGAACTTACTCATTTGAACGAAGGTGAGAATGAGTTTCCTTAATAAAACATATCATTGAATATTTTATATACAGTTGGAATTAAAAGATAAGGAGATGATAGTATGGAAAATAAATTAATTAAAATGCCATTGATTCCTTTAAGAGGATTGAGTATTTTTCCTCATATGGCTTTGAATTTTGATATAGGAAGAGCTAAATCTATTGAAGCTATAAATAGGGCAATGAATGGGAACCAGAAGATTTTTGTAGTAACTCAAAGAGAAGCAGCGTTAGAAAATCCTACAAGAAATGATATATATACTATTGGGTGTGTTTGTACTATAAAACAATTTATGAAGCTTCCAGGAAATCATTTAAGAGTTCTTGTTGAAGGTGAATATAGAGCAAAATTAGTAGATTATATTGATGAAGAAAATTGTATTGAAGGTGAAATAGAAGCAATACAAGAAGTTGACATGGAAGATGAGACAGAAGCAGAGGGGTATAAAAATTCTCTAAATGATATGTTTAGTGACTATTTACAATTAGTTGGAGATGAATTTAATGAACTAATAACAGAATTAGAAGAAGAAGAAAATAATAGTGTTTATTGTGATGTTATTAGCGCCTTTCTTCCTGTAAAAGGAAATGTAAAGCAAGAATTATTAGAGACAATATTAATTAAAGAAAGAATGGAAAAGCTTTTAGTTATTTTAAAGAAGGAAATAGAAGTAATAAAAGTTGAAAAATTAATTGGGGATAAGGTAAAGGCAAAGGTTAGTGCATCTCAAAAAGAGTATTATTTAAGAGAGCAATTAAAAGTAATACAACAAGAGTTAGGTGAAGGTGATGACCTTAAAAAGGAACTTGACAAATATAGTAAGTTAATCTTAAAGTGTAAGCTTCCCAAAGAGGTTAAAGAAAAAGTTGAATATGAGATGGAAAGATTAAATAATGTTGGTCTTTCAACTCAAGAAGGGTCAGTAATAAAAACTTACCTTGATACAATTTTTGATATGCCTTGGAACAAATTAAGTAAGGATAATTTAGATATAAAAAATGCAAGAACAGTGTTAGACAATGAACATTTTGGTTTAGAAGATGTAAAGGAGAGAATTGTTGAACATTTAGCAGTTAGAAAGATGAGCAATGGTTTAAAATCGCCTATACTGTGTTTAGTAGGTCCTCCTGGAGTTGGAAAAACATCTATTGCAAAATCAGTAGCAAACTCTTTAGGAAGAAAATTTGTGAGAATGAGTCTTGGTGGGGTAAGAGATGAAGCTGAGATTAGAGGACATAGAAGAACTTATGTTGGAGCAATTCCAGGAAGAATTGTTGCAGCTTTAAAAGAAGCAGGGTATAAGAATCCAGTATGTTTATTAGATGAGATTGATAAGGTATCTAAGGATTATAAGGGAAATGTAGAAGATGCATTACTTGAAGTGTTGGATTCTGAACAAAATAAAACCTTCAGAGATCATTATTTAGATGTGGATTTTGACTTATCTAAGGTATTATTTATAACAACAGCAAATAGCTTAGATACAATTTCAAGACCGTTACTAGATAGAATGGAAGTAATTGAAGTATCAGGGTATACAAGTGAAGAAAAGTTTCAAATTGCTAAGAAGCATTTAATTCCAAAGATTATGAAAGAATACTCTTTGGAGGAGAATACAATAACTATTACTGAAAGTGCAATAAGAACTGTTATCGATAACTATACTAGAGAATCAGGAGTTAGAAGCCTGGAAAGAAAATTATCGACTTTAATTAGAAAAGCTATTACAGAACTTCTTGAGAAGAACAAAAAATCTATGACTATAAATGCTATGGGAGTAAAGAAATATTTAGGACCAGAAATTTTTAGCTATGATGATTTGGATACAGAAAATAAAGTTGGAGTAGTTACAGGACTTGCATGGACTGGATATGGTGGAGATACCCTTCCTGTAGAAGCAGTTGTTATGGAAGGTGATGGAAAGTTCCAGCTTACAGGGCAATTAGGTGATGTAATGAAGGAATCAGCTAAGGCTGGTTATAGTTATGTAAGAGCTCACTGCGAGGAATATGGAATAGATAGTAATTTCCATAAGAATAAAGATATCCATATTCATATCCCAGAAGGAGCTATTCCAAAGGATGGACCTTCTGCTGGAGTCACAATGATAACAGCTATGATTTCAGCCTTAAGTGGACGACCAGTTGATTATTCAGTAGCTATGACTGGAGAAATTACTCTTACAGGAAGAGTTCTGCCAATAGGTGGATTAAAGGAGAAGAGTTTAGCGGCTTATAGAATGGGTATAAAAACAATAGTTATTCCAAAAGCTAATGAAAAAGATTTAAAGGATATACCGAAGACGGTAAAAAGTAAGATAAAATATATACCAGTAGAAAAAGTAGAAGATGTACTTAAGAGTGCATTAATTGGAGAGATTGAAAATGGAAATTAAACAAGCAGAATTTACAACATCAGCTGTAAAGCCAGGTCAGTATCCAGTGGATGGAAGAGTTGAGATAGCATTTGTAGGAAGATCTAATGTAGGGAAGTCATCACTTATAAATACGGTTACAAATAGAAGAAAACTGGTTAAGGTAAGTCAAACACCAGGAAAAACAAGGCTTATAAACTTCTTTATAATAAACAATCAGTTTTACTTTGTTGACCTTCCAGGATATGGGTATGCTAAGGTTTCTAAATCTGAGCAGTCCAAGTGGGGCGGAATGATGGAGCAATATCTAATTAATAGACCACAACTTAAGAAGGTAGCGTTATTAGTCGATTCAAGACATAAACCTACTGGAGATGATATTATGATGTATGAGTGGATTAAGCATTATGGTTATTCGGTAATAGTTGTTGCAACGAAGAAAGATAAGCTTAATAAAAGTGAGTTACAAAGAAGTGCTAAAGTAATTAAAGAAACACTTAAGCTTAATCCAGAGGATAATCTAGTGTTCTTTTCTTCACTTAAAAAAGAGGGCAAAGAAGAACTGCTAAATGAAATGTTTAAAGATATAGAATTATAGGAGAAAAGGGATTGAAGATTCAATCCCTTTTTTTATATAAAAATATTTACTGTATAATTTTTTTGAAGATTATACAGTTTTTTTATCACAGTTTTTTTGAGTGAACATATATTATAGTATAAAGCAAAGGAAAAAAAGTAAAAAGTACATCAGAATAATATGAGAGCAAAGGAATTTAAATTACAAATGACTTAAAAAAACAAAAGTTATTCAACAGAGCTTTTGAAAAATATGTGTCAAAACCTAAGATAGATCATATAGTATAATATAAAATTAACTAATGAGAATAGAAATTAAAATAAAATAGGAGGAAAAATATATGAGCGATTATTCTAATTTATTCGGGATGTTTGGAGATAAGGAGCGCGGTTTTGGACCATGCCCACCACCAGGACCAGGACCATGCCCGCCACCAGGACCAGGACCATGCCCACCACCAGTACCAGGACCAGGTCTAGGAGGATTCGGAGGAGGAGGAATATTGATCTGGATAATTATTCTTTGCTTCTTCTGCGGAGGTGGCTTTGGATTTGGAGGCGGATGCGGAAATAATTCAGGTGCTAATGATGGATGTGGAAGCGGATGCGGATGTGGAGGCAGATGTGGCTGCGGAGGCGGGTTTGATACAGGTTGCTGTACTACTATGTTCCCTAATCCATGTGATTTTGTAGAGTGTTGCAATTGTTGTGGCAAGAGAGTAAAAAAATGTAAAAAACAAAAGAATTATATTGTTGAGGCATGCCTATGTGGAGGAAATGCACCAATGATTAATAACACAGGATGTGGCGGATGCGGAAACAGCGGATTCGGATGTGGAAATGGTGGCTTTGGCTTTGGAGGTTTTTGGTGGATTATAATTCTAATAATTCTCTTCGTTTGTAGAGGCGGAGGTGGATTCTTAGGTGGACCATCAAAAGGAAACGTATGTTAATGATAAAGTAAAAATTAGAAAAGCTATAGATAAGAAAAAGATAAAAGGAAATGGAGGAATAAACAATGTTTGGATGCGCAAATAATAGAAATGGATCAAATTCATGTACTATAATCCTAATTATTGTAATATTTGCACTACAAGGATTATTAAATGGTTCATCTCAATCTAGAACCGCATTAATCTTACTCTTCTTATTTTGGCTCTGTGGATCTGGCGGATGTGGATTTGGAAGAGATGGATTTGATGGATGTGGAACTAATGGTTGTATGCCAATAAATAACTGCAATTGCATGCCAATGAATAACTGCTGCTGTATGCCAATGAGCAAATGCTGTGGCAGATCTAGGAGACGTCGTAAAGATAGATGCACATGTGACTGCAAGAGAGTAAAAGTTTGCTTCAACCCTAATAGGTGCTGCGGTGAATAAACAATAACCAATGAAATAATAAATTGCTAATGAGAGACTGAATAATAAAATATAATAACAAAAGATATTAAAGTTATAATAGAAGAAGGATAAAAGCGTAAGATAATTAAACAAATGGTGATATCAACTAAAGAATTCAAACAACAAATTTATGATGATAAAAAAATAAATTTAGGAAAAGGAGATAGAAAATATGTTCGGATTTGGAAACGGCGGATTTGGATTTGGCAATAACAATTGTTGCACAATAATTTTAATAATCTTGATACTAAAATTCCTAGGACTATTAGATGTATGTAATCCAAATTCAAGAAATGCTATAACATTACTACTTCTTTGGTGGCTATGCGGAAGTGGATTCGGATCTAATTGTGGAGGTAACAGATTAAACAATTGTAGATGCATGAAACGAGCTCCTATGGGATGTTGCTGCAGAAGGTGCTAAGTAACAATAAAGTTTACAAAAGATATAGGAATACGAAGGAAAGCTAATTACGAAAGATATAAAAATGCAAAAGGGTTAAATTTTAATTTACGAAAGTGATAAGAATGCCTATAGATTGACAAAACTCTAAAGAGTTAAATGCGAAAGATGAAATAGTGTGAAGACCATGGCCCATTGTTGGGGGGTTTCTAGAAAGATAAGAAAATTAGCAGTCCATGTTTTTCATGGATTGCTTTTTTAAAATTATATTAAAATTGAGAGGTGAGCCTATGGGAAAGCATAAACATAGAAGGCGTGAAAGAGATTCAGGATATGTTCAACCACAAATGAATAGTGGATATAATGGTATGAATATGGGTATGAATCAAGGAATAATGGGTGGAGAAAACCAATTTATACCTAATGGAATGAATCCTGGGATGAATATGAATCAGAATGGCATGATGAATGGCCAAGGGATGTTCCCTGGTATGGATCAAGGAATGAACATAGGGATGAATCAGGGTATGAATAACTTGGGCATGAGCCAAAATATGAATCCGATGAACTCATTGAATAATATGATGAACAATCCGATAGCAAGTTTATTAGGTAATATGGGAGGTTCGGGTGGTCCTGACTTAAATGGAATAATTCAGCTTTTAAATAACTTTGGACTTGGAATAGACCCATCGATATCAGGAATATTTGGTGGCGGAAATGGTGGCAATTTTGATATAATGCAGTTATTAGGTGGTTTATTAGGTGGTTTTGGAAGTCAAAGTAGTTCAGCTAGTACTGTTCAAAGTCAAAATACTACGGAAGGCGCTCAAAATCAAGGATATTTTGATGATTTAGTAGAACAGATTACTCCAGATCAAATTAATATGATACAAGGAATATTACAAGGGTTTGGAATAAATAATACTCAACAGCAAAATACAGCTTCAACTTATACTAATAGTGAAAGGAAAGAAGATTCGTTGGAGGAAATTCTCGCTAACCTAGATTTTAATTCCATATTGAGCAATCTAAACGATGAAAATTTCTTTGGATTAGATCTCACTAATGTAAATAGTGATAGTTTAGATGACATCAATGTAGATGACGTAGTCAATAGTGAAGAACTTGATGAAGATATGGGAGAAATTAAGGATGCAGACATAGTTGAGGAAAATATACTTAATAAAGAAAAGGAGTTAACAAAAGAAGAGTATAGGAAGCTAATAAATATTTTAATTAAGCTTATAGATCCAAACAAAATTAGATTGCTTCAAAAAGTTTTCAGTGAATATGAAAAAAAAGTAGTAAATAAATAAAATTTAATTTATTAAGTATAAAAAAACTAAATGGGTCAATAATAATAACGTAATGGGAGTTAAAATCTCCATAAACCTTCAAAAGAAATTTTGAAGGTCCCCCCCATCCCCCTTGGGACCTATATAGGTCCCGTTTTTTATGTATTTATAATAAATAAGACTGCTTAGATTATCTAAGTAGTCTTATTTTATAATTATAACGTTATTGATATATGTTAAAAGAAGTTATTTTATAAGGAAAATCATCATCTGGGTATTTATTAATCATTAAATTAACAGTCAAATTACTAATTACAGAAGGATTAGTGGTGCTAGTTGATCTGAAATTTAAAATCCAATTTGCACATGTGATTGTACCATTTTCTTGCCAAGCTAAATCTATAAAGTACCCATCTTGAAACTTAAAGCTGTTTGAGCCGTTTGCAAGTCTAAAGAGGCTTTCTAAATCAGAACCACTTATTTGTGGATAGAAATAGTTAGGCACAGATAAATACTGGTTAGGTAAGGTTTGAAGTAAAGAAATTAAACTGCTTATTGTATCTTCACCGGCTAAAGTAATTGGATTGGTATCTGTAAATTCTTCTAACTTTCCTTTGTTGTATATAAAACCTTTGAAAGTGATATCTCCACCTTCGTAGTTTCCGAGCACTACCTTTGGGGTTTTACTGTTACTGCTATCTAAAAAGCCTAATATATTATCTGTGGAACTAAAAAGGTTAACATATTTTGAACCGTCCCAAGTAAAAATATGTTGTACAGGTTTATTGTGAAATGAAGATTGTAAGAAAATCTCCTTGGAGTTATCTCTTGAAATATCTAAAGCTGATATTCTTATTGGCCAATAATGGCAATACTCGCCAAGGGTTGGAAGTTCCTTAGAATAATCAAGACTATATGTTTTACTTTTATTTAAATTAACTTGTGCTAGGATACCTTGATTAGTATGTTTTATTACAATGGCATCCTTCTTTTTATCACCATTTAAATCTTCTTCTAGAATATTATCCTTCTGCATTAAGTTAAATACGGGGATTGAAGAATTGTTTGTAAAAAAAATCGTGTATCCTCCTAAAATCGTAAGCACCACTATAAAAGTAAATAGTATTTTTTTATTTATAACTAGTTTTTTAAACATATAATCACCTCTTGATAAATTATATGTAGTTAGTTACATAATAATTAATGAAAATAAAGGAAATTAAAAGAGACTAGAAAACTAGTCTCTTAATTTGAACTTTTACATTCAGGGCATATACCGTAAAAGTAAACCTTATTAGATAAAACATTATAGCTAGTATTATCTTTTACTGTTTGATTTAATTCTTCAAAGGTTATTCCTTCAAGATCATCAACTTTTGCACAGGAAATGCAATGTATATGAGGGTGAGCTGCAGTCATACCGTCGTATCTAAAGTTGCCTTCTCCAACATTTAATTCTTGAATTAATCCAACTTCAACTAAAACCTTTAGGGTTTTGTAAACTGTAGCTAAACTCATTGTAGGATAATCTTCCATTAAAGCTTTATGGATAGTTTCTGCTGATGGATGTTCTTTTGTTGATTTAAGGTAGTTGTATACGGCTATACGTTGAGGGGTAAGTTTAAGTTTTTTCTCTTTAAAAACCTGAGTAAAATTTGTATCCATTAAATCACCTTCAGATATATATATTTTTAGTTATTATATTGTTATAAATATTATATAATAAACATTATCCATTGTCAAAATATATTTTCTTACATATTATTCTTTTTTAAAATAAATATGTAACAAAATTGTATATAAAAAAAATAATTGCAAAAATAATGTCTTAAATAATATATGAAGGCACAATTTATCAATATAAATTATTTTAAATCAATCAAATAATGGAAAAATAAACATATATTATATTATATGGAAGGAGGATGATGACTTGAAAAAAACATATGTGTTAGATACCAATGTTATACTTTACTCATCTGGAGCATTGCTATCCTTTGGAGATAATGATGTAGTAATACCTGAGGTTGTATTAGAGGAGCTAGATGAATTTAAAAAGGATAAGAGTGAGTTAGGTCAAAATGCTAGGCAGGCATCCAGGATTATTGATGGGTTAAGAAAGTTTGGAAATTTAAGTCAGGGGGTTAATCTTC
Source organism: Clostridium sp. (assembly GCA_029851835.1). Taxonomy (GTDB): domain Bacteria; phylum Bacillota; class Clostridia; order Clostridiales; family Clostridiaceae; genus Clostridium_J. The sequence continues at coordinate 29,083 of JARKVD010000020.1, forward strand.
CGAATGGTGGTAAATTAAGGGTCGAGACAAATGGAATAACAACTGAAATACCATTGTACTGGGATAAAAGTAAAGCTGATAATAGGATACTTCAGGTATGCAAAATGCTTAAGGATGCGGGGGAAGAAGTAATTCTTATTACCAAGGATACATTTGAAAGAATAAAAGCAGACATAGTTAATATAAAAAGTGAAGATTTTTATGAAAAAGTAGTTCCGGAGGAAGAGGAGCAATATACAGGAAGAATTGAGGTTTATATATCAAAGGAAAAGATGGTCCAATTTTTCAGTAAAAAAGCTATATCAAAAAATGATGTTCTTTGCTATATAAATGATAGTGATGAATACTATGTGCCAACATTAAATGTAAATCAATTTGTTTTAATGAAAGCTTTAGAAAGCGAAAAACAAACGGCTTTAGGACGATTTGACGGAGAAAATATAGTACCACTTTATTATAGAGACTGTAAGCCCCTTGGATTAAACACCAGAAATGCAGGGCAGAGATTTATGCAGGAATGCTTATATGCAGACTATAGGGTTGCGCCATTAGTAATTGTGAAGGGACCAGCAGGTACAGCAAAAACTTTATTTTCATTAGCTGTTGGACTTCAAAAAATCATAGAAGAGAATACTGGGGAGTATAGAAAAATTTTAGTATGTAGACCAAATGTTACCATGGATGAGGAGATTGGCTTTTTACCAGGGACAGAAGAACAGAAAATTTCTCCATTTATGAGACCTATTTTTGATAATCTAGAAGTTTTGGTAGACTCTGATGAAAAGGAAAGATATAAAAATGAAAAAGAGCTTCAAGATAAGGTAACAGAATTATTTGATAGGAGAATTATTACAACAGAAGCAATAGCGTATTTAAGAGGACGTTCAATAATAAGGCAGTGGATAATCATTGATGAGGCTCAAAATCTTTCACCTAAGCAGGTAAAGGCAATTATCACAAGGGTAGGGATTGGTACAAAGCTTATTCTAATTGGTGATCCAGAACAGATTGATCATCCATTTATGGATTCTAGATCTAACGGATTATGTTATGCTTCAGAAAGAATGAAGGGGAGTCCTCTTTGTTATCAGGTTACTTTAAAGCATGAAGAGTGTGAGAGATCACCATTGGCATACGAGGCTGCTAAGAGATTATAATTAATATTTTTGAAAAGAAGTGATATTTATAAGTATCACTTCTTTTTAATTAAAAATTTATAAAAAGTGAGGATGAAATATGATATACTAGGAGTATTGTAGAAGGAGGGACATAAGGATGAATGATTTTTTGTTGAATATAGTGCTAGTTATACCAGCAATACTTATTGCTTTTACTGCTAAAGGATGGATTCAAGCTAAGGTTGCAATTAAACTTGGCGATAATACTCCCAAGGCATATGGTAGGGATACTTTTAATCCAATACATCATATAGATATAATTGGATTTATATTTATGTTAATATTTAGATTTGGTTGGATAAAGCCAATGCAGATAGATAGAAGAAATTTTAAAAACTATTACAAGGATGATTTAAAGGTTAGGATAGCAGGAGTGTTAGCTAATTTGGTTGTTGGATTTATAGCAACTATTGCGTGGGTTGCTTTTGGTATTTATGCCAAAGGTACTAATTTAAATATAATTATATATAATATTCTTCTAAATATTGCTGTGTTAAATTGCACATGGTTTGTATTAAATTTATTACCAATACCTGGTTTTGATGGGTTTAATATAATAATTGATATTTTAGAAAATAAAGCAATGAATTTTGCAGAAGTAATGTACAAATATAATCCAGCTATATTTGTTGTGTTGATATTTCCTTTAATAGGAGGAAATTCTATATTAGATATAGTAGTTGGTATTCCTGGAAATGCAATTTTTACAGCTTTCTGTAGTTTAGGATTATTGATATTCTAGTGTTTGGTAAATAGGAAACGCAGAAATACAAAATAATATTTATAAGATAAAAGACTATAAATAAGGAGAGGGTTTAATGAGACTTAGGAAAAAGCACTGGGCAAGACCAGAGTTAGAAGCAAGTGATGTTGTAATATATGACAAATATGATCATTGTGGAAAATGGAATGAGGAGTTTGGGAATAAAAATCCTATACACCTAGAATTAGGATGTGGAATGGGTGGACACATAAGCCAGAGGGCTAAAAAACATAGTGATATAAATTATGTGGGAATAGACCTTAAGGATGAAGTTGTGGTATATGCATTAAGAAAGGTTATGTCACAATTTGAAGATGTTGAAAATGTAAAAGATATAAATGCAAGACTTATGGTTTTAAACATAATGCTAATAGATAATGTATTTGGAAAGGATGAAATTGAAAAAATATATATTAATTTCTGCAATCCTTGGCCAAAGGAAAGACATAAAAAGAGAAGACTTACTTATACAAAGTTCTTAGAGTCATATAAAAAGTTTTTAAAGCCAGGTGGGGAGATTTGGTTTAAAACAGATGATACTGAACTTTTCGAAGAATCACAGGAATACTTTAAAGAATGTGGTTTTAATTTAGAGTTTGTAACTTATGATCTACATAAAAGTGGATTTGAAGATAATATAGTTACTGAATATGAAGCTAAATTTACAGCTCTAGGAATGAAAACAATGTTCTTAAGAGCTAAACTAAAATAATTTAATCTAGTTATACTCTATCAAAGGTTAAACTTTGGTAGGGTATTTTTCAATGCAACATAAATCAAAGGATTATGAAGAATCATTATTTTATTGATATTTATTTTAGAATATGATAATATACTAAAAATACTAAAATACAAAAGGGGATAGGGAGATGGATTTTAAATTACTACCTAAGATTGAATTACATTGTCACTTAGATGGAAGTGTTAGACCACAAACGGTATTAGATATAGCAAAAGAAGAGAATGTTGAGCTACCGACTTACGATATTAAACAATTAAGAGAGCTGCTTGAAGTGCCTAAGGAGTGTACTTCTCTTGTGGAATATTTAAATAGATTTAATATTCCATTGACGGTAATGCAAAGCAAGGCTGCCTTAAAAAGGGTTACTTATGAACTTTTAGAAGATGCAGCTGAAGAAAATGTAAAATATATTGAGATTAGATATGCACCAGTACTTCATGTGAATAAGGGGTTAACTTTAGAGGAAGTAATTGAAAGTGTTTTAGATGGAATAAAAGAAGGTGAAAAAGCTTTTGATGTAAAAGCTAACTTAATTTTATCTTGTTTAAGACATAGAGGTCCTGAAAGCGCAATGATGGTTGCTGAAGCTGGAAGAAAGTTTTTGAATAAGGGAGTAGTAGCCATAGATTTATGTGGAGCAGAAAATGAAGGGTTTTCTAAAAAATTTGTTGAAGTGATAGATAAGGCTAGAGATTATGGGTATAGAGTTACAATCCACGCAGGAGAAACAGGATTTGGATCTAACGTAGTTGATGCAATAAAACTTTTACATGCAGAGAGAATAGGACATGGTGTATCAATTAAAGATTTAAAAGAAGCTTATGATTTAGTAAAAGAAAAGGAAATATTATTAGAAATGTGTCCTACTAGTAATATTAATACCAAAATAGTTAATGGATATGATGATCATCCTATATATAAGTTTTATAAGGATGGTATTAAGGTTTCATTTAATACTGATAATAGAACGGTTTCAAATACTAATGTAACGAAAGAGTGTGAAGAAATCAACAGGAAAGCACAAATGAGTTTTGAGGAATACAAGAATATTTACTTAGATTCAGTAAATGCAGCTTTTGCATCTGATGAGGTTAAAGCTCACTTAAGGAAATTTATATAAATATAAAATATTAAAGCATTAAAATATAGCTGATAAAGTTATATTTTAATGCTTTTGTTTTTACTAAATTAAAAGTAAAGATATTTAGCTAATTATTCTATAAAGTTATATAAGTTATCAATAGTGATATATCAATATTGATGTATCACTATTGATAACATACTCATTATTGATATATAATATAATTATAGAAAATAAATATAATATTAGGAGTTGATAAAATGGAAAAGATTGCATTGATTACTGATAGTGCTAGTGATATAAGTAAGGAGATAGTTTTAAAATATAATATAAAAGTATTACCTTTTAAAATAATATATAGAGATAGAGAATTTAGTGATGGTATAGATATATCATCTAAAGAAGTATATGAAACTTTAGAGAGCAATACACCAACAACATCGCTACCTTCTATGGCTGATATTGAGGGCACTTTTGAAAAGATAAAGGCAGAAGGATATACTCATGCAATAGTTGTTACAATATCATCAAAACTTTCTGGATTCAATAACGCAATTAAACTTTTATCAGAAGAGTATCCAGAAATAAAAACCTACGTACATGATTCAAAGTCTATTTCCAAGGGCGAAGAAATTTTAATAGAAGAAGCAGCAAAGATGATTGAAAGTGGAAAGAGCTTTGATGAAGTAGTAGCAGAACTTCCAAAGATTAATGAAAGAATAAAGATTTTCTTTGTAATAGGCACTTTAGAGTATTTAATCAGGGGTGGAAGATTAGGAAAAGTTGCTGGAACTATAGCACAATTCCTGCACCTTAAGCCAATTGTAAGTGTGGATGAGGAAGGAGAATATTATACTTATGCTAAGGTTAGAGGAAGAAAACAGTCTTTGCATAAGATTCATGATATAGGAATATCTATTTTAAACAATAAAAAGTGTGATGTTTACCTTATGCATGGAGAAGCGGAAGAAGAGACTTTAGCTTTAGCAGAAAAGTTGAAGGCAAACCAAAATGCTGAAAGTGTTAATTTTGGTGGATATTTAAGTCCAGTATCAGGAGTTCATTCAGGTCCGGGCTTTATAGGGGTACTTTTTTACGAGAAGGAGTAGAACTGGATGGGTGAAAAAAATGCCAAAGATTTTGCTGATATAAAGGAAGAAGAGAAAAGATTATATGAAGAGTATAAGATAAAATTAAATGAGCTTAGAAAAGTTAAGGTGGAAAATGAAGCGGTTGGGCAGGTGTTTACCAAAGGGCTTCTTCCAATCTATACTTTATTTATATTATCACAAGGACCTACTAATGGTAATGATATATCACAACAGATAGGAAAAAGGACTAAGGGTTATTGGATACCAAGTACAGGTGGAATCTATCCACTTTTAAAAAAGCTTGAAAAACAAGGACTTATTGAAGGTTCATGGGATGGAAATAAAAAGGCACAGAAGATTTACTCTCTTACTGAAGTAGGAATGGTTGAGTTTAAGAAGAAAAAGCTTCTTTTGAAGGATAATATTGAGGAAGCCTTAGAGGTATTTAAAATAATTAAAGAAGATTTATATGAATAAAAATTGAAGCTGTTACCTTTGATTAAATTTAACAACCTGTCATCAACTTGACACAGGTATATTAATTAACCAAGGTAACAGCTTCTAATATTAAGGGTTTAAGTAAGTTATTCCGTCTAAAGGAATTAACATTTGGGGTTCAGGATAATCATTAATTAAACCTATTAAATATAAAGTATAGTAATTATCTCCCATTAAATTCATATTAGGAGCATATAACATGGAGATATCAGTGTCAGCAAGTTTTATGTCAATTATATAAGTATTTGGTGGAAGTTCTATATATTTTGTTATATCTTTGAAGGAAACATTTCTATATAGGAGGGTACCATCGGAAAGATAGATATCAACTGGTGATATATTCTCAATTAAGTTGGCAATTCTAATTTTAGATTTTCCTTGAGTTGGTGAAGCTAAAGAAGATTCTTTTACAGGGTGTAGTGAAAGACTTCTAGCTTGTGAGTATATAGCGTAGGTTGTGATAGTATTAGGGGTTAGTGTTATATTAGAGTCTACTACTGGTGTAGATTTAGTGTTTTTAGGATAAACTTTTATGTTATATGTTCCGGCAGGTAATTTAATATAGTCAGTAAACTCTCTATATCTTAAATCAGGAACTGTGAGTTTATCGTTAATATAGAGATCTACATGAGGAGCTTTAGTTGCAGTGTGCACAACCCTTGTATAAGCAGCATTATCCTGTGAGGCTTCATCTGGGGTTCGTAACAACATATTGTGGGAAAAATCATAATAGCGCATTTTATACCTCATTATTAAGTATTCTAGGATTAGTATATGAATAAATTAAGTGATGTGTCACAAAAAAGCTATGGATAAACTTTTTATCCATAGCTTTTATCTTTACATTTAAAACATATCCTTTTTGCTTAGGTACATTATTGCAGCTATAGTTATAAGTGTAACTATAAGACACATGTTAAAGAATCCATTTGGATGATCGAAGAAAGGTATTCCACCAACGTTCATACCAAGCATTCCTGAGATTAAGGTTGGGATGGAGATTACTATGGTAACAGATGTAAGGTATTTCATAACCTGGTTTTGATTATTAGAAATTATTGAAGCAAATACATTCATAGTTCCTTGGAGGACATTATCATAAATACTACACATTTCTATTGCTTGTTTATTTTCAATGATAACATCTTCTAATATATCTCTATCTTCATCGTACTTGGTGAGAATTTCTTGTTTTAGTAATTTTTCCAACGTTAAATCGTTTGATTTTAGTGAGGTGGAAAAATATACCAGAGATTTTTGAAGTGCAAATAGCTGAATAAGCTCTCTATTTCTTAATGATTTATAAAGAGTTTTTTCGATTAATAAGCTCTTCTTATTTATTTGTCTTAAGTAAAGTAGATAGTAGTTAGAAATTCTATATAAAATTTGAAGCATAAATCTTACTTTTTTAAATGTATAAAATGATGGTACTTTTTCTTGAGCAAAATCAAGTAAAACGGGACTGTTTTTTAAGCATACTGTAATTATTATGTCTTCAGTATATATGATAGCTAGTGGGTACGTATCATATGTAAGGGAATTATCGTCTATTTCAGTAAAGGGTATGTCGACAATAACTAATATAGCATTATCTTCAAATTCTATTCTAGAGCCCTCTTCTTCATCAAGAGCTGCACGAATGAAGTCTTGAGGAATGTTGAGACGTTGTGAGATTAAAAGTATCTCCTCTTTAGAAGGATCAACCATATTAATCCAAGCTCCATGTTCAATTGAGTCTATACTCTCTAGGATGCCATCGGCATCACTTCTATAAATTGTAATCAATGGTATCACCTCATAAAAATAAATCCATGAATATATTTTATCATTATATTTTTAATTGACAACTATATGTTTAAAAGTAATAATTATAATTGTGGAATAATTTAATTTTCAATCATAATTTTGCAATATCATAATTATAATATTAATGTCCCAATTAAAATGTTTAAGAAAATAGAAATATTTAATTATGATTGGAGGTTAACATGACCATAGAAGAATTGCTGATTATTGCTTTGGCAGTTTCCTTAGATGCCTTTGGAGTTGCTATCGCAATTGGCATAAATGATAAAGCAACAGTAGTAAATAAACTTTGCTTTGCTCTCTCTTTTGGATTTTTTCAATTCTTATGTTCCTTTGTTGGGGGGGGAATAGGAAAGATATTTACACAAAATATAGCTTCAGTACCTTCTATTTTAGGAGGAATAGTAATTGCCATAGTTGGAATACTTATGATAAAGGAAGGAATGAATGATAAAGACGATAACTTTATTCTATCCTTTAAAATGTATTTTGTATTAGGTTTTTCTGTAAGTGTTGATGCTGTTGTTGTTGGATTTATTGCATTTTCATCCATTAGTAGTATTACTACTCTTGGATTAGCTACAGTAACTGTAGGAATTATCACCATAATAATGAGTTTAATAGCATTTATTTTGGCGAAATTCTTAGGAAAAATTAATGTGGTTGGAAAATATGGTGATTATATTGGAGGAATAATCTTAATTTTATTTGGAATGAAGATGATTTTCTTTTAGAAAGGATGAATAATTATGTTAGAAACATTAAAAGATTTAAAAAGCTTTGAAGTAATCAAATTCTTTAAAGAAATGAACCAAATACCAAGAGGCTCAGGAAATGAGAAAGCTGTTAGTGATTGGCTAGTTAAATTTGCAAAGGATCGTGATCTTGAAGTAATCCAAGATGAAGCTCTTAATGTAATAATAAAGAAACCAGCTTCAAAAGGATATGAATCAGCTCCAACGGTTATTCTTCAAGGCCATATGGATATGGTTTGTGAGAAGAATCAAGGAACTAAACATGATTTTGAAAAGGATTCTATTGAATTTATAATAGATGGAGACTTTATTAAAGCTAATGGAACGACTCTAGGTGCTGATAATGGAATTGCTGTTGCATTTGCACTATCAATATTAGATAGAAGTGATTTAAATCATCCAGCTTTAGAGGTATTAATTACAACTGAAGAAGAAACAGGTATGGGTGGAGCTTTAGCTTTAAATCCAGAACATTTAAATGGAAGAATTTTAATTAATATAGATTCTGAAGAAGAAGGTGTGCTTTTAGTTAGCTGTGCAGGAGGAGTTAGAGCAAGAATTTCAGTTCCAGTAGAGTTAGAAGAAGCTAAGGATAACCTTAAAACCCTTGCTATTAAAATCAGAGGTTTAAAAGGCGGACACTCAGGAATGGAAATCAATAAAGAAAGAGGAAATTCTAATAAAATGATGGGAAGATTCTTAATGGATCTTAACTCTGTTGTTGATTTCAAATTATCTTCATTAAATGGTGGAGCGAAAATGAATGCCATTCCTAGAGAAGCTGATGCTGTAATTTTAGTTAAAGCAGAAGAAATGTCTAAGGTAGAAGCTAAAATAGCTGAGTGGAACAAAATATTTAAAAATGAACTACAAGGGATTGATGATGACTTAGCTCTTACAGTTGAAAATACTGAAGCAGTAGATAAGGTGTTTAATGAGGCTACAAAGTTAAATGTTCTTAGAGCAGTATTTATGGTACCGAATGGAGTTCAAACTATGAGTATGGCTGTAGAAGGTTTAGTTCAGAGTTCAACTAACCTAGGAGTTGTAACAACAAATTCTGATTCTGTAGAATTGGATAATGCCGTAAGAAGTTCAGTTGCATCATTAAAAAAATCTATTAAGGATCAAATGATAGTTCTTGCTGAAATTCTTGGAGTATCGATTGAATTAGAGTCTGACTATCCGGAGTGGGCATATAAAGCCGATTCTAAAATAAGAGATATATTTATGGATGTATATGAAAAAACTTTTGGCAAGAAAGCTGAAATTTCAGCTATTCACGCTGGTTTAGAGTGTGGATTAATTGGAGATAAGTTCAATGGAGAATTAGACCAAATTTCCTTTGGACCAAATATGTTCGATGTTCACACACCAGAGGAGAAAGTAAGCATATCTTCAGTTGAAAGAATGTATGATTACCTTCTAAAGGTTTTAGCTGAAGTAAAATAATTTAAGAGAGTCACCCCTGATAGCTATTCTATCAGGGGTTTATTCGTGAAGTTGAATATTTGAAGTGAGTAATGTATACTTTAACTATAAAAATATATGGTTACGTGAATTTTATATAAATTATAGATATAATTTTAAAACACATTTTATACATAGTGAAGTATATAAATATAATATACTAGAGATTATAATAATATATTGAATCAAGCGAATTACCAAGGGAGGAAGTTAATAAATATATGGATTTTTCAGCAGTTGTATTAATGGAAAGAGAAAAGGAAACTAATTTTTTAGTTAAAGAATTAGGAAGTTATGAAGTACATGACGGAGCGGAGTACATAACAAAGCTATTTTATGATGGAGAAAAAGTTAATCTCTACTTTGATACAAATAAGGAAGTTGAAGATTGGGAGTTTTCTGCGATCTATGATTTATTTGATGAAAATGCATTTAGTGGAGTAGTATCATCTTTAGAAGTTTATGATGAAGAGTTTAATCCAACATGGATAGTTACCTTTGATTATGATGAGGATCATGGAGTGTTTGCGGAAAGGCTAAATGATATATGTTTAGTTATTGAAGGAGCAATGGAAAAAGTGTTTAAAGATATTGAAGGTAAGGAAGCAGAATATAAGTAAGAGCTTACAGCGTGGTGCTTATAGATAAATAATAATAAATAGTTAAAAAGGAAACTCCTTCTATCTTCTTTCGAAGGAGTGCTCAATGAGTAAGTTCAACTAGCCAAATTAAAGATGCACACAGTGGAAGTTCTGCTTGCCAAATCAAAGATGCACATAGTGAAAGTTCTGCTTGCCAAATCAAAGATTTGGAGCATCACTTTTGGAGCATCACTTTTGGAGTATCGCCTCTGGAGTGTCACTTATGGATGTACTGTTTACAGATATAATGTATAATGTAGGTATATCCTTTTATTATTTTTATGGATATAGTGGAGAAAAGCAAGTATATGTTGAATTAATTGTAGAAGAGTCTGGGGGGAATACAATGAATATATCAAATATAAAGGTTGTTATCACAGAAAAAGATTTAAATAGTATAATTACTGATGTGTTGACGGAATATGTTCATATTGACGGATTAAAAATAGATAAGATATTAATAGATGAAAAAATAAGTGTATCAGGGAGTTATAAATATAAAGTTTCAATCCTTTTTAATGTAGATATATCAATAAAAAAAGTTGAAAATAACACCTTATATCTTTCTATTGAAAAAATAAATGTAAAAAATTTAAGGATATTTAAAGGTATAATAAATACAGTATTGAAAATCATAAGTTCTAAGTTTGAAGAATATGGTATTGAATTTTCAGAAGACTTAATCAGCATACATTTTGATAAATTATGTAAAGTGATTCCTATGGTTGAGTTTAGCTTGAAGGATTTAAGGGTTATTCCATTTGGATTAGAAGCAGAAGTTGGCGATTTTAACTTTAACAGCGATAAGGTACAAGCTTCTAGTGAAGATAAAATAAAAAAGCAAGATATAGTTAATGAACCAAAAGAAATTGAAAATAAAAAAGATAATACATCTAATATGGAAACGGAAGATACACAAGTAGAAGAAAAAGATATTAGTGAGGAAAAAGAATATACTTATAGAAGGTTTAGAAAAGAGCTTAAAAATAGGTTTTCAGAGAAAAACAAGAAATACTATTCATATGTAGTACTTATTCCGGATATAACAGCTCTACTATTTAGACTATATAAGGATCAGCGTGTTACCAAGGAAATTAAAACTAACATATCCATTGCACTAGGATATTTAATGTTTCCTTTGGATATAATTCCTGATGTAATACCTTTTATAGGGAAGATTGATGATATTGCCATAGTGTTTTTTATTTTACAAAAGATATTATGTGATATACCGGAAGAAGTAGTATTAGAGAACTGGGAAGGGGACGCAAATATTATTGAATTATCGAGAGAGGCCATGGCTTTATTCAATGATAAGTTTGGTTCTAAGGAAATTAAAAAGGTTGTGGATTGTGTTAGAATTGCAATGAAAAAAACTACAAACTTTTTTGTTAAATAATTTTATTATTATGGAGAGTAATTATGGCAACTAAATATTATGCGATAAAAAAAGGTGAAAATTTAAGAACAGGCGAAAGTGTTAGCAATATTATTGTGACAAGCTGGAATGAATGTCTGATATATGTTAAAGGTGTAAAAGGGGCTATATATAAAAGCTTTCCTAGTGAATCAGAAGCTAAAGCGTATTTAGACAGTGGAAATGCTCTAAAAAAAGGTGAAGATAAGTATCCTGAAGATGTACCACATATATATGTGGATGGAAGCTATAATATATCAACTGAGCGTTTTGGGTATGGTGTAGTGGTAGTATTACAGGATAAGGTTATTCATGCTGACTTTGGTGGAGGACAGGATAAAGAGTGTAATCAAAGACAAGTTAATGGAGAACTTAGAGCAGCAGTAGAGGGAATTAAGTATTCCATTGGAATGGGATATGATCATGTGGTGCTTTTTTATGATTATGCAGGTGTGTGTAATCATGCTACAGGTTCTTGGGAAAGAAATAATGCCTTATCATCTCAGTATTATGAGTTAATGCAAGGATTTATGAAGGATAGTAAAATTAAAATTACTTTTGTTAAGGTGGATAGTCATACTGATGACTTATACAACGATGTTGCTGATGAATTAGCGAAACTTGGGGCTGAAGTTTCATTTACTAGTGTTGTAGATAAAGCTTTAGGTTCCACAGCTATTAAAGTTTCAAGTTGCGAAGTAAAAGATATACTATGTAAAATAGTAAAGAAAAATATTCTCAATGTGATTTATGAGGATGAATATGCAGCTATTGATTGTATAGATAATGAAGCAGAGTTGAAGAAGAAAGATTGTGACATAGATGAAATCGAAGAAGTTATACAACGTATAAAGTCATTAAAAGAAAATGAAAGATTTAAATATGTGAAGTCTCTAAAAAAAGATATTCAAACTCAAGTTATTTTAAGGTTGATTTAAAGGCTTATTTATAATGTTAAAATTTTCAATGAAGGATATTTATTAAGAATTTGCACATCATATTACTATATAGTAAGAAGGGATGTGTTATAATGAAAAGCATATATAAATTTATAATTTTTCTAGGGGCCATTGTATTTGGATTAAATTACTTTATGCCAAAGATGAATCCTAGGGAAAGAAGAAGATTGATGAAAAAGGTTAAAAGGCTTCAAGATCAAGCGGAAGACTATATAGAAAGTGCTATATCTTTAATTAGATAGCTAGAGATAATACTCTAGCTATTTTTTATTTGTTTTTAATATAATTAAGAAAAATTGAAATATTTCATTTTGTGTATTATGTTGATTTATGGTAGAATATAATATAATAGATAAAAAATTTTTTATATATAGATAGATATAAAGCATTTCGCAGAGAAGAGGATGAATTTATGGAGATCTTATCTTTAGGGGAAAAAATCAAACAAAGAAGAAAGGAACTTGATTTAACACTTAAAAATCTAGCTGGAGATAGAATAACTGCTGGTCAAATAAGTTTAATAGAGTCAGGTAAGTCTAATCCAAGCATGGACTTACTAGAATATTTAGCAAGTACACTAAAGGTATCTGTTGAGCATTTAATGGAAACTGAGGAAACTCAGGCAAATAAGATTTGTATGTATTATGAAAATATTGCTGAGTCTTGTATATTAAATGGTCATTTAGAAGAGGGATATAAAGCACTAGAAGAGTCGACATCATATATTGAAAAATATAATTTGGAGCTGAGAATGGCTCGAAATTTATATTTAAAAGCATTGATATGTGAAAAAAGAAAACAATATGATGAAGCTCAAGAATTATTACTTTCTGCAAATAATATTTATGTAAAATATAACCATAGTAATGAAGTAATCCGAATATTCATACTACTTGGGAAAATAACTTTGGAGTTAGGAGCATATTATTCAGCCTATAGTTATTTTCAACAAGCTGAAAAGGTGTTTGAAGAGAGTGATGTATATAATGAAATATTAAGTGGACAAGTATACTATTATATAAGTAAAACCTTAAGTAAGATGGGGATAGACTCTAAGGCTATAGAATATATGAAAAGCGCCGAAGAAAAGCTAGAAAAGTGTAAATCTTTATCTCGCTATGGTGAATCTTTTTTAGAAGTTGCCAAGGAAAGATTTGAAGAAGGAAATCTAAGCCAAGCTATAGATTATACACAAAAAAGCTTAAGCTTCTTTCTCTATAGGGAACAAAGGTGCCAGATGGCTGAATTAATGTGTGGAATGGGTTCATTATTTTCTGATTATGGCGAAATAAATAAATCTTTTGGGTATCTTTCAGATGCTGAAGGTAAGAGTGAGATTGTTCCAAAGAATGCCGTTATAAATTCTTTAATACTTATATGCATGAATTATATAAAGTTAAAGGACGATACTAATGCACAAAAAGTATTAGAAAAAATTGAGGAAAATATTCATTGCGTGGATAAAAATGATTATACTTTGATTTGCAAATATAATATCCTAAAATATAAAGTTGAACTTTTAGAGAAGAAATATGATGCTGCGGAAGCTACATTATTAAACACCTTGGATTATATTATAGAAGCTGGATGTTTAAGTGAAGGAGCTGAAGTGGCAATAACCCTAGGTAGATTCTATATGGATTTAGGAAGAGAAGAAAAGGCTGAAAAGTATTTAGATATGGGAGTAAATCTTTTGAGCAATACAAGCAAATTTAGTGATTTTTAAAGAGAGGGATAACTATGGAAATATTATCAGCAGGAGAAAAAATCAAGAGAACTAGAATATATAAGGGGTTAACCTTAAAGGATATATGTGAAGATAAAATTTCAGTTTCTAAGATGAGTTGTATTGAAAATAATAAGGTTGAACCTGAAGACTGGATTTTAGAAATTATAGTTAAAAAACTAGGATTAGATATGTCATATCTAAAGCATGGAGTTAGACAACAAATAGAAGAAAACATAGAAAAATTTAGTTCAAACAATGAAGTGATTTCATTAGAGGAAATTCTTCATAATGTAGATTATGCTGAGAAATATGAATATCATGATTTGACTTGTAGGTTGTTTCAAATTCTCTTTGAGTATTATTTAAATCATGGTATGACGTCGGAGTTGAGTACTACAATTCCTAGATATTATAATGCTTGTCAAAAATCAAAAGATGAAATTTTACATACTAACTACTATATGTATATCGCAAAATATTTATATTCTAATAAAGAATATTCCCAGGCAGGTAGTTATATTTCCACAGTCAGAAGAAAACTTGATGAGCTAAATTTAAAAGAGTCTATTGAATATATAAAAGCTACATATAACCAGGCTGTGATTTTTATCCAAAGTGGGAATCTTGAAAAGGCTAAAGAAGTTACTGAAGATTTAAAAGAAATATTGTCTTTTAATAATGATGAGTTTATTAATGCTGAGATTTATAAAGTGTTAAGTATAATGGAAATATATTTAAAGGGTAATAAAATTAATGAATATATAGAGGAATCTCTTCGTAGATATGGGGATATGCTTGATAAGAAAGCAGCTGCCTATTTTGATATAGCAGAATCTATGATATTTAATGACATGAAAGAACAAGGAATTAGATATTTAGTCAAAGCTTTAAATGAATATCCTAGAACTAATAAGGAGCATGTTTGTGATTTCATTATAAATGGTGTTGAAATTCTAATAAAGTGTAATTATCATGATGAGGCATTAAAGTATATAGAGGAAGTATTAGATATATCAATAGAACTTAATTTAATTCCTGGAATGGATAGAGGATATTATTATAAGGCGGCTATTTTAGAAAAGCAGAAGAATTATATTATGGCTGAGTCTTATATAATGCTGTCATTAGACGCACTTCTGAAATATGGAAGCAAGAGTGATATATGTAAAAGGTATATGAAAATCGGAAAGATGTATCACGAAATGGGACAAGTTAAGGATTCTATACGATACTTTGATTTGGCATTTAAAGCAGATAAATCTATTGTTTAATATAAAAGAGTATGTACTAAAATGTACATACTCTTTTCTTATTATTTAAGTGATGCTCCAAAAGTGAATCTTTGATTTGGTAAGGGGAACTTATTCTTTAATAAATCTTTTTAAAACATGCTCTTTTGCCTTTAATTCAAAGGAATCATTTAATGGCTCAAGATTAACTTCACCATATTTGTTTTGAAGAGCTAGTGTTAATAATCTGTCTGCCAGCTCTGGATTTTTGGATAGTAGACTTCCGTGGAAATAAGTGCAGAAGGTATTTTTGTATATGCATCCTTCTTTTTTATCTTCACCGTTATTTCCATATCCGTATTTTACTGTTCCGAGAGGTTGTAGATCGCCTATATAGGTTTTTCCAGAGTGGTTTTCAAAACCAACATAAGTTTCGTTGAACTCTTCATTGTAAATGATAGAATTTCCAATTAATCGGTCTTTAGATCCTTCGGTATAAATATCTAACACACCAAGTCCTTCAAGAACTTCTCCTGTAGAAGTTTCATAGGTTTTTCCAAGGAGCTGGTATCCTCCACAGATACATAAGAATACTTTTTCTGCTTCTATATAATTTACTATTTCATCCTTTTTATTTTCTATTAAGTCTTTAGAAACAATAGACTGTTCATAGTCTTGACCGCCTCCAAAGAAAACTATATCGTAATTTTCAGAAGAGAAGTTATCGTTTATTGATACATTTATAACGTTAACTTTTATTCCTCTTTTTTCAGCTCTTTGTTTAAGGATTAAGATGTTTCCAATATCTCCATAAACATTTAATAAATCAGGATATAAGTGACATATATTAATTTCCATAAAAACACCTCAATCTTACCAAATTTTGTTTATATAACCTTTGCTATGTAATAGCTTTCTAAGGTTAAGCATAGCAGTATAAGTTACTAATACATAGGTTGATTCTTGAGGAGCGTTTATTAGATTGTTTAAAAGTTCCTCATCTGTTTCACACATCTTAAAGGTTTCTTCTTGAAGATGTGCAGTTTTAAGTCTTACGGCCATATCGTAAAGTCTAGTTCCACCAATAATAGTTGATTTAATTTCTAATTTTGATAATTGCTCAAAGTCTACATCCCAAATCCAAGATACATCAGTTCCATCGGCGTAATTATCATTAAGCATTAAGGCTAGGTTTATAGGAGTATTTTCATTTAAGTTCAGCATTATTGTGTTAATAGCTTGATTATATCCTGCTGGATTTTTAACTAAGATTATTTTAACCTCTTTACCATCAATATTTATTACTTCTTGTCTACCAAAGCTACTTTCTTGATTGCTTAAAGACGATTTTATTGAAGCAGAACTAACTCCTAATTCCTTTGTAACGGCAAGGGCACATAAACCGTTGTAGATGTTATATTCTCCGGATTGATTTATATAGTAATCTTCATTGTTAATGGTGACCTCTGAACCGGATGGGGTAAGGGCAATAACATTTTCAACCTTATATTTTAAGTCAGGTCTGCTGTAGCCACAATGCTCACAAAAATATTTTCCTAAATGGTTATAGGTTATAAATTCATAGTCATATGGCTTTTTGCAGAATTTGCAAAACTTACTATCTGCATTAACACTTAAAACTGTATCCTTCTTTATAGGAGTATCAAAACCGTAGTATAATACTGGGTTTTCTAAGTCAACTTTACCTAGAAGTGATTCATCTCCGTTTAAAACTAAAGTTGTTTTAGGTGTTTTCCTAATACCTTCTAATATTTTAGTGTAGGTTGTGTGAACCTCACCATATCTATCGAGCTGGTCTCTAAATAAATTAGTAACTGTAATAATTTCAGGCTTAATATTTTCTGTAATTATTTGAAGATAGGCCTCATCAACTTCAATTACTGCGTATTTTTCTTCGGAGTTTTTACCGAATTTGTAGAAAGATACAAAGGATGAAACTATACCAGTATTCATATTTGCACCAGTATTGTTGGTAAATACCTTCTTTCCATCTTTTTTTAAGATGTTATAAATCATACTTGTTGTAGTTGTTTTTCCGTTAGTACCTGTAACAAGAATTACTTTATATCCTTTAGCAACGGTAGATAGGATATTTTTATCTAAAGCTAAAGCAATCTTACCAGGGAAGTTTGAACCGCCTTTAAATAGTTTGGTGCTAAGTTTTAATATAGTTTTAGAAACTATTATGGCAATAAATGAATTAATTTTAATTTTAAACACATCCTTTATGTCTTATAAAATAATAATTGACACTTTTTTATAAAAGTATTAATGAAAGTTTAAATTCACATTAATGACTGAAAGAACAATGTCCTTTAATAAATCATAGATTTATATATTTGATATAATGTCAATATTTCAATTTAATATTATAACATATAAATTTGGTTATTTCAGCTTGAACATTAATAATTTAAATGAATGGATAAAAATTAATAACATTAAAGAAGTTTATGAAAATAAGAGTCATAATTAGGGGGAAAATGAAGTGTGTATTACAAATCCAAGATGAAAGTGATAAAGTGTAGAAAAAAATACTATTATGGGGAAAAAATATATACAAAATAGATGAATAAGATTCAAAATGCTATTGCAAAAGAATGATAGTGTAGTATTATATAAGAGTAAATGAAATATATATGATGCACTATATAATATAGGGGGTAGTGAGATGGATTTGCAATGCCTAGGAAGATGCCATGATGGAAAAGTATATAAGAACTTAAGACCGGCAGCATTGATTGCTGAAGCGGTTAAAAATGGTGAGGGGACTTTAGCTGAAAGTGGAGCTTTGGTTGTGAATACTGGGAAATACACAGGGAGATCTCCCAAAGATAGATTTATAGTAAAACAAGAGAGTGTTAATGGACTAATAAATTGGGGAGAAGTTAACTTACCTATTGAAGAATGTGTGTTTAATAATCTATATGAACAAGTAGTGAATTACTTAAATGATAAAAATATATATGTATTTGAAGGTTATGTTGGGGCTTTAAAGGAATATAGCATGAACATAAGAGTGATAAATGAATATGCTTCAGAAGCACTAATGGCCACTCAGCTATTCAGAAGATATTCTGAAAAAGAATTGAAGGATTTCAAGGAAGAGTTTACGGTTATTGTGGCACCAGGGTTTAAAGCTAAAGGACATGAAGATGGTGTTAACTCAGAAGCTTTTATAATAATAAATTTTGAAAAGAAAATAGTTTTAATTGGAGGTACACAATATTCAGGTGAAATAAAAAAATCTGTATTTTCTATAATGAATTTCTTATTACCACAAAAAGGTGTATTTCCAATGCATTGTTCAGCCAATATAGGAAAGGAAGGGGATACAGCTGTATTCTTTGGCCTTTCGGGTACTGGTAAAACAACTTTATCGGCTGATCCGGGCAGAAAGTTAATTGGGGATGATGAACATGGTTGGTGTGATAAAGGTGTATTTAATTTTGAAGGTGGATGCTACGCAAAAACCATTAAGCTTGATAAAGAGAAGGAAGTTGAAATATATAATGCATTAAAGTTTGGAGCTTTACTTGAAAATGTTGTTTTAGATGAATATAACAGACCTATGTTTGATGACGATTCATTAACAGAGAATACACGTGGAGCATATCCACTTGAATATATAGAAAATATACAAGAAGGTGGAGTCGGTGGAAATCCAAACACTATAATTTTCTTAACAGCAGATGCTTTTGGTGTAATACCACCTATATCCAAATTATCTAAAGAAGCAGCCATGTATCATTTTATGTCTGGATATACAAGTAAGCTTGCAGGTACAGAAAGAGGAATAACAAAACCAAAGGCTACCTTTTCAGCCTGCTTTGGAGAACCTTTTATGTTAATGAAGCCAGAAGTTTATGCAAAATTATTAGGAGAAAAAATTAGTTCTAATAATACAGAAGTATATTTAGTTAATACTGGATGGTCGGGTGGAGAATATGGTGTAGGAAAAAGAATGAATCTATCTTATACAAGAGCTATGGTAAAGGCTGCTATTGAAGGAGATTTAAGAGAAGTAGAATTTGAAGTGGATAAAAACTTTAATGTTTTTGTACCAAAAGAAGTACCAGGTGTTCCTAGTGAAATACTTAACCCTAGGAATACTTGGAATGATAAAGAAGCTTATGATAAAAAGGTAAATGAATTGATTTTGCAGTTTCAAAAGAATTTCAGGAAGTTTGAAGGTGTAAGTCCAGAAATACTTCAAGCAGCTCCAGGAAGAAAAAATTAAAGAATGATATTTCTGAAGCTGTATAAGTTTAAAACTATTTTTTAATGCCAACCCCAAACTAAATCATAGATTTAAAAGGAATCCTTTGAATATAAGGGGTTCCTTTTGACTATCTAAGAATATAGTGTATTTAAAGTAATTGGCTTATAAAATTTATATTCTGTAGATTGTTTATTTTCTATAGATTGTTTATTGATAAAATGAAATTGTAAGATTGTAGATTAATATGGAGATTTAGCAATAATAGAGGTTAAATATCAAGTGTGCCTGGTGTATCACTATAAGAATAAATGTGAAAAAAATAGAAAATCAATGAAAAACAGGTATAATGTTAGTTAAATTAAAATTTTTATTAAAGCCAATTGTACAACCCATGATAAGATATGTCTTGTCGCTGAGAGATGCGGCGGACAAACAACAAAAGTTGAAAAGAACTTACATGAGTAAAGGAAACTCCTTCTCACATTCGTTCGAATGAGTGCTCGAAGAGTAAGTTCCAGTAACTAAATCATAGATTTAGACTGTCACTTAACTTCAACTAACTAAATCAAAGATTTAGAGTTTCACTTAAGTTTTTAAAAAGTTGTTGACAGATGCGAAAGCCTCTGGTAAAATAGTAAAAGTCGTCGGGAGTAACCGATGAAACAAAAGAGATGATCTTTGAAAATTAAACAGAGAAATAAAGGTAAAACCAGTTAATTCCGATAGAAATTAATCTATCAAATAAATGACTTAACAAGTCAGCGAAACAAATTAGAGCGCAGC
>JARKVD010000002.1 GCA_029851835.1 Clostridium sp.
GAGTTTCCCATAAAGGAATATCTATCATATATATAGTAATGCAGTTACAATGTAGCTGCATTATTTTTTTATGCTTATTCGTAAGAAAAATTATAGGCATGATATTTGAAAATTATAACTAATTACCATTACTAGATATTTATGATATAATGGTAGTAATAAGGAACTCTATGTAAATGCTTATGTTAGTTACTTGCATTTACTATGTGTTCCTTTTTTTATAATAAGTTACATTATTAGATGAACAGAGCTAATAGAGTATAATAAAAAAATTTAATTACGAAGGAGAAATAATGTTATTTAAAGATTTAAATATAATTGAACCAATATTAAAAGCAGTGGAAGAGGCTGGATATGAAAAACCAACTCCAATACAGGAAAAATCAATCCAACCAATATTAGCAGGAAGAGATGTTTTAGGGTGTGCACAAACAGGAACGGGTAAAACAGCAGCATTTTCTATACCTGTATTACAAAACATAGTTAAAAGGAGTAAGCATAATGATAGGCATAGAACTATCCAAGCTTTAATAGTAGCACCTACTAGAGAATTAGCCATTCAAATAGGTGAAAACTTTACTACTTATTCAAAGCATTTAAATATTAAAAATACAGTTATCTTTGGTGGAGTAAACCAAAGTTCACAAGTTAGAAAATTAACTGCAGGAGTAGATGTTTTAATTGCAACACCAGGTAGACTTTTAGACTTAGAAAACCAAGGATATGTTAATTTGAGAAATGTTAAATATTTTGTACTTGATGAAGCAGATCGTATGCTTGATATGGGAATGATACACGATGTAAAGAGAATAATAGCAAAGTTACCTAAAGAAAGACAAAACTTATTATTCTCCGCTACTATGCCAAATGAAGTAACAAAGCTTGTAAATTCTATTTTGAAAAATCAAGTTAAGGTAGAAGTAGAGGCTGTTTCTTCCACAGTAGAAGTAATATCACAAGGTGCGTATATGGTTGCAAAGAAAAATAAAAAGTCAATGCTAGTACATTTATTAAAAGATGAAACTATAAAGTCAGTTATAGTATTTTCAAGAACTAAACATGGCGCTAATAAGATAGCAAAAGATCTTAATCATGTAGGAATTGATGCAGCTGCTATACATGGAAATAAGAGTCAAAATCAAAGACAACTAGCTTTAAATAATTTTAAAAAAGGTAATTTAAGAGTTTTAGTTGCTACAGATATTGCAGCTAGAGGTATAGATGTAGATGAATTATCTCACGTTATAAATTATGATTTACCAGATGTTCCAGAAACTTATGTACATCGAATAGGGCGTACAGGAAGAGCGGGAAGAGATGGAGTTGCAATTACTTTATGTGATTCAGAAGAATTAGACATGTTTAGAAGAATTGAAAAGGTCATAGGTAAAGCAATACCAGTACTTGGAGAAGAAAAATTTGAAATAAAAGAAACAGTAATATCTCAAAACTCATTAAAACAAGCTGATAAACTGAAAAATAGTAGTAATAAAAACTCAAAAAGGAAATATTATGAAAAAGGGAAGTCTCAAGGGCAGAGAAACAGAACTAGTAAATCCAACAATGGTAAAGCACATAATGGAAACAATATTCAGTAATAATAAATATTATATAGTTAGACATATACATAAAATAGTGGTATAATCCAAAAGAATATTTAAAATTAAATAATAGATGAAAGGAAGTGCACTATGAAAAAGTTATTTAAATTATTTAGTTTAACAGTTTGCATAGTAATAATGGGAGCATTATTTACTGGATGTAGCAAGGATCCTTCAAAGCAAGTAAGTTTCCTTAATTATGGAGAAAATATAGATGAAGAAACTCTAAAAGAATTTGAAAAAGAAACAGGTTTAAAGGTAATTGTTGAAACTTTTGATGATATGGAAACTATGTATCAAAAGATTAGTGCTGGTGGAGTTAATTACGATGTTATATTAGTATCTGATGCATTAATGCCAAGAATGATTAATGATGGTCTTCTTCAAGAGATAAACCACGAGAACATTCCTAACATATCTCAAATGGATGATGCATACTTAAATCTAGAAATAGACCCAGGTAATAAATATTCAGTGCCTTATATGTTTGGAACAGTAGGACTTATATATAATAAAGATGTAGTTACTGAAGAAGTAGACAGCTGGGATATATTATGGAATGAGAAATATAAAAATAAAATCTTTATGTTTGATACTTATAGAGATACCATGGGAGCTGCTTTGAAGAAGCTAGAATACTCCCTAAATACACATAATCCATCAGAAATTGAGGAAGCTAAGCAACTTTTATTAGAGCAAAGAAAATTAGTTAATCCAATATATGGTGTTGATAATGGAACAACTATGATTCCAGCTGGAGAATCAGATATTAATATGATATGGTCTGGAGAAGGTCTAAACCTTCAAGATGAATATCCAAATCTAGTGTATGTAGTACCTAAAGAAGGTGCTAACTTCTGGATAGATAGCTTATGCATTCCTAAGAATGCTAAAAATCTTGAGGGAGCTGAAAAGTTTATTAACTTTGTAAGTGATAAAGAAGCAGCTTTAAGGATAGCTGATGAAATTGGATATACAACACCAAATAAAGAAGCTAGAATGATGCAGCCAGAGGAAGTTAGAAATAATCCTAATGCATATATGCCAGAGGAGATTATGGATAGATGTGAGTTCTATGTGGACTTCCCAAGTGATGTAAAGAAAATTTATGATGATGCGTGGATACAAATAAAATCTAATGACTAAAAGATAGGGTATGAATATTAAAGCGGAGATAAGTAATTAAATTACTTATCTCCGCTTTATTTTAAATAATATAGTTTATTTAATTAGTTTCCACTCTTTTAAGTGTTCAAAGGTTGGATTTAAACTATTTTCCTTACAATAATCAATATAAGCTTTTAATATTTTTATACTCATAATGTTTCACTCCTTATTTTCTCATAGTTAATAGATATTTTATTGATAGTTTGAAGGTCACCTCATTCAAAATTAGGATTTAGGACTTGAGCTTATTTTTTTAGTATTTCCTTAATTGAAAAAGATGGATATTCATCATATATCTATGCAGATTGGAGAAAAATATTCCAGAAAACAAGATTTTAAATAATTGAAACAAGATGTGTAATTGTAGTTTATTGGAAAGCATAATATCATTTAAGGTGATGTTAATTCTAATTTTGATAATTATTGTTTTGGTTTTGATTTTATATGAGAAATGAAGACTAGAATGAGAATACTTAAGGGGGAGTGTAAATTGAAACTACGCACACATTTTTTACCTAAATTAACAAACTATGAAGTTGGTGAATATTTAAAAGAAAATGACGTTATTATTGTACCTGTAGGAACAGTAGAAATGCATGGGGGATTACCTTTAGATTGTGAAACAGTAATATCTGAAGCCTTTGCTTTAAAAATGGCAGAAAAGATAAATGGATTAGTTCTTGGTAACTTACCATACTTTTATGCAGGTGCTACAGCATCAGGAATTGGTACAATCCAAGTAAGTGTTAGAACAGGAATTGATTATTTATACGAGATAGCAAAATCTTTACTTAGCAAAGGATTTAAAAGACAGATATATATAAGCTTCCATGGACCAGCACATATGACTTGTAGTCCAATGGTTAGAGATTTCTTCGATGATACAAAGGTACCAATATTATATTTAGATTTATGTATGGCTATGTTTAGTAATGCTAAAAACATATTTAAGGACATGAATGATTTCCATTATATATCTTTCGGAGCTTATGAAATCATGGGTAGATTAGAAGATGTGCCGCTAAGCATAGGAGAAGGTATGGATTGTTCAGAAAATGTACCTCAAACTGTTGCTTTTGCTAATCGTCTATTTGGACTAGCATATCAATCAGGTTCAATTGGATATTATTTTGGAGATCCAATGGACCATATGCCAACACCTAAGGTTGAAACTCCAGAGCAAAGAGCAGAATATGCTAAACGTGGAGTAGAGCTTATTAATCAAATTGTTGATAGCTTAGATATGGAAGATATCGTTAAATCAATGAGAGATTTAGAGAACTTCCATCATGAGAAGGTAGTCCCAAAGAGTGGAGCATGGTTACCACCAACAAGACTATAATATATAAGCTTTAGAGTTAAGGAGGCCGTAAGGCTTCCTTTTTTATATCTAGAAAAGTGTAAGATTTTTTCAATCTGCAATTTCTTTATCAATACTTACTTTTTCAATAAGAGTATAAGCTAAAGCTTTTTTATCGGGCTCTTTGCTGCCGCTTATGTCCATAGATAATACAATGTTTTCTACAGCTATAGCATGGGTAAGTAAATTTAAAGGAGTGATCTACAGAGTAAGTTCATATTTATTAAGTTAAAATTTGGATATTTAATTAAGGTATCTTTCATATTATGAAAAGTACGTTTATAATAGAAGTATATGAATTTTCTAAAATAGGTGAATTTTGTACGAGCTTATTATGAAAAATATAATGTAGGAGGGACATAATATGATAACAGTTAATAAGGAAAATGTTTTAAATACAGCAAAGAAGCTTCTATTAACTGACAGCCCAAGTGGTTTCTGCTATGACGTCATTGAGATGGTTGGTCAGTGGTCAAAGGAAATGGGCTATGACTTCGAAACAACAGTAAAAGGCTGCGGAGTTATAACTGTACCAGGAAAATCAAATGATAAGGTAATTGGTTTATCTGCTCATGTTGATACTTTAGGTGCAATGGTTAGGTCAATATCAGGAAGTGGAACTTTAAACTTCACTTTAATAGGAGGTCCTATTGTTCCAACTTTAGATGGAGAGTACTGCAAGGTTAGAACTAGATATGGAAGAATTTATAATGGTACTTTCTTAAGCAAAAGCCCTGCTGCTCATGTTTATGATGATGCATCTAAAAAGGTTAGAGATCCTAAGAATATGGAAGTAAGACTTGATGAAGTAGTAAAATCTAAAGAGGATGTAGAAAAGCTTGGAATATGTCCAGGAGATTTCATCTTCATAGATCCAAAGACTACTGTAACTGAAAGTGGATTCTTAAAATCTAGATTCATTGATGATAAGGGAAGTGTGGCTTGCCTCATGAATTTACTTCACATATTAAGTAGCGAAAAGATAGTTCCAAGCTACACTACAAAGGTATTTATTTCTGTATACGAGGAAGTAGGACATGGATCTTCTTACATTCCAGCAGATATTACAGAGATGATAGCTGTTGATATGGGATGTATAGGAGATGATTTAAGCTGTACAGAGTTTGATGTTTCAATCTGTGCTAAGGATTCAGGTGGTCCTTATGATTATCATATGACTACAGATTTAATAAACCTAGCCAAGGCTAGTGAAGTTAAATATGCGGTTGATATTTATCCATTCTATGGCTCAGATGTGGGGGCTGCGCTCCACGGTGGAAACAACATAAAAGGTGCTCTTATTGGACCTGGAGTTCACGCTTCTCATGGAATGGAGAGAACTCATTATACTGCACTAGAAGGAACAATTAAATTATTATATGCTTATTTAACAAAGTAATATACTTCTAAAAGCCATCAGGACGAAAGTCTTGATGGCTTTACTATTTTTGCATGTGGTATTGGAGAATTATTGCTGTTTGAAGGTAAATTTTATAGTTTCAATAGAGAAATTATATATTATGAATAGTTTTTTATTAAAGTATATTTTATATTAGTCGTAAATTTATATTTGCATATAAAGTTGAATTGAAAATTGTGAATTTTGCATTTTAAAAGATTTAACAATATTTATTTATTAATAATAACTATGGGTATTGAAAAATAATTGGGTAGTATGGTATATTTTATGAATAAAAAGTATAAAATCTGTTAAGTCCATATGAAAATATCTTAATTAAAGCTGTTTTGATTAAATAGTTCGATTAAAACAAACTTATTATATTTTAAAAAGTTTAGATAAGTAATATTCATATAACTTAATGGCATAGAGAGAAAATATATAGGAGGTAAAATATGAATCGAAGAAAGATATCAGCTATGTTAGCAGTAGCTTTAATTACAAGTCAAGTACAAAGTATTACATTTGCAGAAACTATAACTAAAAATCAAGAAGTAGACAGCGTAAATGATGCTGTTTTTGAAAATGTAGATGATAATAATTCCGATTCAGTATCAAATGAAATAATAACTACTGAAGATGATGGAGCTTTAGAAGAAAATACTGAAGCTGCTGAGGATGTTGTTAACAATGAAGACGCAAGTCAGGTACAAGATGAGGAAGTAAATCAAGTACAAGATGAGGAAGAAAATCAAGAGCAAAATGAAAAGGTGGAAGAAAAATTACAAGATGAAGAGGACAGTGCTGAAAAAGTAGAATTAGAAAATAATGAAAAAACAGCATCTTCAGAACCATATGAAGTAAAAGGTAAGTTAGAATTAGATATTAATTTTTCTACTCCTATAAAAGTTGCAAATGCTAACAAAACAAATCTATCAGTAAAGTTAACTTCAAAAGAAGGAAAAACTGAAACTATTAAGTTAGGTTCAGATGTTACAAATGGTGATTTAGGAGATACAGGTATAACTTATAGCTTAAGAGCCTTAGATTCTAAGAGAGGGAAATTAGAAGATAATGCAACAGAGCTAGAGTTTTATCATTTAACTTTTGAAAACCTTAAGTTAGGAACATATTCAATTGAAATAGCTGGAGATGGATATGAAACAGTATCAATAAATGATATAGAAATACAAAATTCATCTAAGAGAATTTTGGTAGGAACTACTGATAAAACCATTGTTTTAGATGATAAAGGAACAGACGCTGAAGAGGATGATGTTAAGGAATATTATCCAGGGTCTTTGTTAGCTGGAGATGTTAACTTAGATGGTTTAGTAGATAATAAGGATTATGAGGCTTTAAAGAGTGAAATAAAGAGTAAATCTTCTAATGCTAAATTTGACTTAAATAGAGATGGTAAAGTAGATATAACTGATTTAACTTATGTTCATCAAAATATGAATAGGTCTCAAGCAGAAGCTATAATAGAAGATACTGATATTATATTAAATCCAGAAAATATTAATGTAACATTAAGTGAAAATACATCAGTAAGTAATGGTGATATTAAGGATATTTTAAAAGATACAGATTCTGTAGTAACATTAGAATCCAAAGCAGAAATAAGCGAAGATAACCCAATAGAAATACCAATGGATTTATCTGGTTTAACAAGAGGTACAAATGCTATTGAATCTATAAATATCCAAGCTCCAAGTGAAAATTCACCATCAAGTGGAAAAATAGTTATACCTGGAGCTGGTGAAGGTGGAAAAGATTTAGAAGTTAAATTTGATGAATCTAATATAACTAAATCGGTATCAAGAACATCAGATGGCCAAGCTATGGACACAATAAAGATAGACTTAGGTAAACAAGTAGCAGTAAGTAAGATTACTATAAAAATTACTGGAAGTAGATCTAATAAGAATTTAGCAGAGATAGCTAAGGTTGAGTTTTTAAATAATGTTTATAAAGAAATG
Organism: Clostridium sp.; assembly: GCA_029851835.1. GTDB lineage: Bacteria > Bacillota > Clostridia > Clostridiales > Clostridiaceae > Clostridium_J. The sequence continues at coordinate 7,510 of JARKVD010000002.1, forward strand.
CCAAAACCAAAAATGAATGTGCCTGTTATAACTAATTTTACTAGTTCAACTGCAGTTGGAAATGAAGCTATGACTATAGGCTGGGAGCATGAAACAAATGTAACAGGTTATGAAGTAAAGGTTGAGAATTTAAGTAATAATTCAGTTAGTACATACAAGACTAGTGAAGATTCTTTAAAAATAGAAAAGGTATCGCCTTATGGAATTTATAGGATTAGCATTCAATCATTATCAGGTGATTGGAAGAGTGGATATAAGGATGAACAAGAAGGATATAGTTCAACTACCACAGGAGACACTAACTTAAAGAATAATTCAAATGATAAAGATGGAAAGCCTGATAATGTTGATTTAGATTATAATCCAATGGCTTGGGATTCTGATACAGGAAAATTAAGTGAAAGTGCAGATGGAGAAAATGGAAGTAACTTTGGTAAAGATTCAATAATAGAGGTACAAGTTATACCAGAGACAGCTCCAGAAGGACCAGAAGGATTAACAGTAAAAGGTAAATATAAACAGCTTACAGTTTCATGGAAAGCACATGCAAAAGCAAAAGATTATGAACTATATTATAGAAAAGTTGGAACTAAAGAGTGGTTAAAGGCAAATGATAATGGCGAAAAATATGTTGATTCCAGGTTAGACGATAATATCCCAACAGGAGTTTCAAATTTATCACCAGGTGTTACTGATAAATCAGATTTTATAAGATCAACTTCATATACAATAACAGGATTAGATGATACAAGTAGTTATGAAATTATGATGACAGCAACTAATCATCACGGAACAGGTGGATTATCACAGGTTTATATAGGTTCTACGACTAGATTAGTTCCTCCGGTAACAACAAATTATAAACTTATAAATACTCCAAATGGAACAAATGAAATAACACAACATATAGAAAGTATAGAGTTTCCAACAGGAACAGCAACTGATGCAGATGCAATAGTAGATAATGATTATACTACAGTATGGGAATCTAATATTTGGGATGCTAGAAATGGTGGTCCAATAGTAACCTTTGATAAAGAATATACAATAGGAAGTATTAAAGCTATAAAAAGGTTAGATGTGAATGAGCTTACCCATGATGTGAAAGTAACTTATTATAATGAAGAAACAGGAACATGGGAAAATGTAAAAGCAAACTTCAATGAAAGTAATGATGGCAAGGTTCTAAATATAACCTTAGCGGAGCCGATTACAACTAAGAAAATTAGAGTTGGTATATCTGTTTATCCTCAGTATAGCAATAAAACAAGTGTTTCTGAAATGAAATTCTATGAGTATGATAGCTTAGAAAAAGATGTAGATAATTTATTTGCAGATGATTTAAAATTATCTTTAAAAGATGATGTAAATCAAGAAATTATAGATGATCTTACAAATAAAGCAAAAACTATTGATCCAATAAATCTTCAATATCATCCAAATCAGGAAGAGATATTGAAGAATCTACAAAGAGCTCAAGACTTATTAAATGATGTATTATTGAATGATAAAATAATAACTTTAGATTCAACAATACATAATTTAGCTCCTCAAAATACAATAGGACAAGTAAATAATTATCAAGCCCTTGGAGTTGCAGTAAAGCCAGGAGATAAGGTTACTATATATATAGGTAGCCCTAATAGAAAAGATACAAAGTTTGATTTAGTATTAACTCAGTTTAATGCTGAAAGTGGTACAGCTTATAAAGTAATAAAAGAGTTGACTATTGGAAAGAACGAAATAGAAATTCCTAAAACTGGTTTTGATATGAACTACGAAAAGGGTGGAAATCTATACATAGGACTTAAGGGTGGTTTTGCAGAAAGTAACACATTTAAAGTAAGAGTAAGTGGTGGAACAGAAACCCCACATTTAAATGTGAATAATATCATAGAGGATTCATCTAAAGAAACAGAGGTTAAAGAGTCTATAAGAACTTATATTAGAGATTTAAGAACCTATGTAAATTCTTTACCTAATAGATATCCATCTAGTGCAACTATAGAAGATAATGTAAATAATATTTACACATATGATCCAGAAACTTCAATATTAAATGCAACAGATATAGAAGGTGAGAGAATCACACTTTCTCTTGCAGCAGACCAAGTGCTTAAGGGAATAGAAAGTGGATTATCAGGAGATGAAGATGCTCAAGTAGATAGACTTTATAATACATTGCTTGCTTGGGAGCAATTAATGAAGGTATCTTATGTACAGCAGGGATTACTTGAAAAGCCAATAGATTTTGATGGAGATGGAGCAATAGGTAAAACTTCATTAGAGATCCTTGGAGGAAAGAGTGAAGAGCAATACTATAATGACAATAGAGCACCTAAAAATCGTATTAATATTAAATATCAAAGGATGTTTACAGGTGCATTTATGTATGCATCATCTCATCACGTTGGTATAGGTTATGGATCTATTCCGGGAATGATGACAGGAGTTCCATTTAAATTTGACTCTGAAGGAAATCTAATAAACTCTTCTGAAGGACAGTTGTTTGGATGGGGTATTTCTCACGAGGTTGGACATGTTCATGATAGACCAGGCTTAACATATGCAGAGACTACAAATAATATTTTAGCTCTGATAACTCAAACATTTAATGATATAAATGAATCAAGAATAGAAAGTTCAGATGGATATAAAAAAGTTTATGATAAGGTAACTTCTAATAGTGTAGGGTTAGCTAGTGATGGACTTTCTAGACTAGGAATGTTCTGGCAATTACATTTAGCATATGATAATGACTATACTTATAATATGCTAGATATTAATACAGATAATAATTTAGAAAATGATACATTCTTCGCTAAATTATATAGAGAAACAAGATTAAAAGGCACAGCGACAAATGAAAAAGGATATGATTCTACAGCACAAACCTTTATAATGAGAGCTTCTGATGCTGTTGGAAAAGACTTAAGAGGCTTCTTTGAGAAGTGGGGATTAGTTGCTAGTCCTAAGACTGATGCGTATCTAGACTCTATGGATTATCCAGAAGAAGATAAAGCTATTTACTATTTAAATGATGAGGCAAGAAGACTTAGATTAGCTGCTGGAAGTGACATAACTTTAATAACTATGGCAGATGATACTAAAGTAAATGCAACCTTCGGAACAGATGAAAATGGAAATCAAATAAGTGATAGAACTTACTTAAATAAAAAAGAAGTTCCATTAACATTAAGTGTAACTAAGGATGCAGACAAAATTTTAGGATATGAAATAATAAGAAAAGAAGCAACATCTACAGGAACTAAAGAAGTTGTAGTTGGATTTGTTGAAAGAGATAAAGATGGAGCAAATGGATTAACTAACTATGTAGATGAGATAGATGCAGTTAATAATAGAGCCTTTGAATATAAGGTTAAAGCTTATGATTATAACTTAAAAGCAACAGAAGAAACTACTATTGGAACAGTAAAAGTAAATCATGATGGAAGTATATCTAAGGCTAATTGGGTATTTGATACTAATACTAGAAGTAATGAGGATGTTTCTGATGAAAATTCAGGACATGGACAAGTTCAAGATGGAAGTATAAATAAAATAAAAGATAATGATCCATCAACTATATATACTGCTTCAAAAACAACTGACAAGGATGGCAATGTAGTATCAGGTGATCCATATGTAACAATAGATTTAGGTGATGCTAAGTCAGTTATAGGATTAAAATATAATCCAGGAAAAGCTCAAACTAAGAAGTTCTCATTGAAGAATTTATTTAGTAGAAGTTCAGAAACTACATATTCACCAATAAATAAATATGAAGTATATGTAAGTAAGGATGGAAATTCATGGACTAAGGCTCATTCAGGAAGCTTTGATCCAAATAAGGAAAGTACAATTTACTTTAATGAAGCTGGAAGTAGTTTGAATACTCAACTATGGGCATATGATGTACAATATGTTAAGTTAGTGGCTAAGGGAGCTACAAGTATTTCAATAGGTGAGCTTGATATATTAGGACCAACAGGAGATAACATAGAAATAGGTATGGATAATGGAGATAAGATCTATAAAAATGGTATAGGTAGATTAAAATCAGATTATACTTATGCAGATGGTCAAGTTATCCCAGAAGGATCAATAATAGTTACTGGAGAGTATAAAGGAGATCCAGCATTTAATGTTCCATTAGTATTAAATGAAAAAGATGATCACTTTGCATTAGAATCAAATGTTTTATTATTTGCAGAATTACCTGAGGATGGAAAACTTGGAGAGGTTGCAGAAGGAACTTGGTTATATTGGATAACTCCAGATCAGCAAACTCTAGAAGGAAATATTGAAGGTAAAAAGATAAAGGCAGAACTTTACAGATATAATAAGTTAGAGGGTACGTCACCAGTTGGTCAAAGATTAGTAAGTGATACATTCTTATATGAATTACCAGAAGACTTAAATGATTTACCATTAATAGAGTTAAATAATACAAACACAAGAGCAGTAGAAAGTTCTTATGATAAAGTTGTAGAAATAAATAGAGATACTATTCAAGAGGTATTTAATAACAGAAAGTAAATTAATAGAAGAAAGTAAATTTAAAGGAGTCTATCTCTTTTGAGATAGCTCCTATAAAAGAAAGGAGAAGGATTATGAAGAACAATAAGATAAAGCCCTCTGTAAAAATAGCTTTAGCATCTACATTAGTAGCAACATCAACAGTAGCAATTGCTTATGCAGTACCAAAAATCGTAAGTAATACTGCAAAAGATACAGAAAATAAATTTATATTAGACGTAGAAAACATAGATGGAGATACAGTAAAAGTATCATTAGACAATATAGAAGATATTCCAAGAGCTCTTCAATTTAGTTTAAAGCTAGATGGAGTAGTGTTAAAAGAAGAAAGTGGTAGACCTGTAATAAGAGATTTAGTGAATAAAGATAATTCAAGTAAGATAATAACGGATTATTCTTATAATAAAGACACAAATACCATAGATGTTTTAATTACTTCTGAGGATTATATACCTAAGAATGGTAATGAAATTGAGGTTTTTGAATTAGATATAGAAGCGGATTCTAAAAATGAATCAAGAAATTACACTATCCTTCCTAAGGAAGATTCGGAATACAAGTATGTAAGTAATACAAATAAGGAATATGTTAGAAGTGTAAGTGTTAATAAGAAAGAATTATCTATAAATACAGCTCCAATCATTGAAAGAAGCAGTGAAGGCTATATTGAAATCAATGAAGGTGAAGTCCTTACATTAACAAAAGATGTATTAGAAAGTAAGGGTATAGTAATAAAAGATGCAGAAAAGGATGAAGTAACATTAGAAGTTAAAGATGTAAGTGACAAAGTTATAACAAAATTTACATCAAGTAATGCGGGAATATATGATTTATATATTACTGCCATTGATAGCTTTGGTGAAAAATCAGAAACTTTAAATGTACAGGTTAAGGTTAATGCAATAGAACAAGGACCTACTATTACAAGAGATGGAAAAGAACTTGAAGATGTAACTATAAATGCAGGACAAGTATTTGATTTAATGAAAGGAATTAAAGCTGTAGATGTTAATGGCAACTCAGTGGATGTTAAGGTTAAATCTGATACAGAAGTTAACCTAGATCCAAAAGAAGATAGTGAATATACTATAACATATACAGCGATTGATAGTCAGGGCAGAACAACAGTAAAAGAAATAAAGTTAACTGTAAAAGCTAATAAAGCGCCAGTTATATCAGGAGTTAAGGACCATACTTTAACAGTTGGAGATGACTTCGATCCAAAGGCTAATGTTAAAGTAGAAGATGAAGATGAGGATATAGAATTAGTTATTAATAGTAATGTAAACACAAGTATAGCTGGAATATATAAAGTTGTATATAGTGCTACAGATAGTGGAAATAAAACATCTCTTGTACAAAGTACAGTTGTTGTAAATCCTAAGATGGAAGAAATAAATAGTGTGCCAGTAATAAATGCTAGTGATAGAGTAATAGAATTAGGAGAAGAGTTTAATCCATTAGATGGAGTAACAGCAACGGATGCAGAAGATGGACCTATAAGCAAAATAGAAGTTGTAGAAGATAATGTTGATACCCAAAAAGAAGGAAGATATACAGTTACATATAGCGTAACAGATAGTCAAGGTGCAAAGGCTATAAAAACAATAAATGTAACAGTTAAAAAATATAGTATATTAGCGGAAAGTATAACTATAGATAATAAAATTAATAACTTATATGTAGGAAGTAGTAAAATCTTAACTGCAACTATAAATAAAGAAGCAGAAGTAAAAGATATACAATGGACAACCAGTGATGAGAATATAGCATCTATTGAGGTTATTGGTAATGATGTTAAAGTAACTGCTAAGGCACAAGGTGAAGTAACTATAACAGCTAAAACTATGGATGGAAGTAATAAATCAGATAGTGTTACTATAAACATAGTTGATTACACTGATGTAGTGCCTGAGTTTATTGATAATATAATAGATAGCGACATTGTTATTCCAGTATTAGGTGATACAACTAAAGATTCTCCATTAGAAATGGAAGTTCAAAACGTCACTGTAGAAAAATTTGCTGAATTCCTTGAGAAGTTAAAAGACTTAAGTCCAATCTTAGAAGAAAAATATGAAGATGGAAACTTTACAGTATATAGAATTGCTGTTGAAAGAAAATCCGGCTTATTAAAGTTATTTGGTTTAGCTAAAGGTTCAGATACTGGATATATAGAACTAAGAATAGAAAATAATTTAGATAATGCCAATGAGTTAAAAACTGAATTAGAAAAAGTGTTAAGTTCTACAGGAAATCCAGAGGATGGAAACAACTCAGGAGATGGAAACAATCCAGGTGATGGAGACAACTCAGGAAATGAAAACAATCTAGGTGATGGAAATAACTCAAGCAGTGGAAGCAATTCAGGAAATGGAGATAGCCTAGAAAGTGAAAGTAATGGAAATTCAAGTATATTGCCTACTACAGGTGGAAAAAGCATGGTTGGTTATGCTGTAGCAGGAATAACCTCTGTATTAGCTGGAGTGGCGATATTTAAAAAGAAGAAAAAATAACACCTTAAAAATAAGAAAAAATAATAATTTAAAAAGTGTGGATCCATTTTAGAGGACCACACTTTTTTTTATATTATTAAAAATGAACAGTTATATAAGAAAATGAACATCCACATGTCTATTTCTCAGGTGGATGTTCAAATTTGGGTAAGCGTTCTTTTTTTATATTGCCTCTTCTATTAATTCTGCTAGGCTTGTTTTGGTACTTTTGTTTTTCTTAATTACTATAATTACACAAAGTATTGAACAAATAATGCCTATACCTAAAAGAACAGTTATTTGTGGAACTATGGATAGTCCTGTAGCTATCCCATTTCTGAATCCATCTACAGCATAGGTAAATGGCATATAATTATGAATGGCATTGAAAAAGCTACCTGAAAGTTCTATTGGATAAGTTCCTGCAGAGCCGCTTAACTGTAATACCATAAATACTAATAAAATAAAGCTTCCTACTTTTCCTAAAAGTAGATTCATGAAGTAAACAATACTCATAAAGGATAAGGCAGCAGATATGGCAACTAAATAAGTTCTTCCAAGATAAGCTGGATCAAGTCCGTTAAATAGTATAATCAAACTAACCATAACTATAGCTTGAACAATTGCTATAGCAGCAAGCTTTAAAACTTTTTTAGACCAAAAATCCTTTGGATTTACTTTTCCATTTTTAAGATCCCTTTCAGTAGGGAATAGTATACATAAAGCAAGGCAACCTACCCATAACCCTACACACATCATATATGCTGACATTGCACTACCGTTGTTAGCGATATAAGAATTAAAGAATTCTACACTTTTTACTGGTGAAGCAAACATTTCCTTTGCTTGATCAGATAATTTAATGCTTGCTATAGCTTTTGAACCATCCTCAAGACCTTCTTTTAGATTTTCAGAACCTTCTTCTAGCTTATAAGCTCCATTGCCTAATTCAATAGAACCATCATAAAGCTTGGATACCCCTTCAGATATAGAGGTTGAAGCAGAATTTATTGTGCTAATTCCTGAACTTAAGGAGGAATTCTTTTGGGCTAAGGTGTTTAATCCTTGGGCTAAGGTATTGGAACCTTCGGCAATTTGTCCAACTCCTTCTGTTAAGGTTGGAACTGAAGCATTTAAAGAAGTTATTCCATTTGATAAACTTTTTGAACCGTTTATAATGGTTCCAGAGTTTGAATTTAGTATACTAGCTCCAGTTGAAAGTTTATTAACTACAGAGGTGTAAGTATCAATACCAGAAGTTAATTTTTCACTACCATTTTTTAAAGTAGTTATACCAGAGTTTAGAGTTTGAACCCCAGGTATTATTTTACTATCTAACGTAGTTTTTACTGTTTCAAGTCCTGAATATGAGCTTGTTATAGTAGTTTTGGATTTTTCAAGAAGTATGTCTGCATTACTTGAAAGAGTTCCTAAAGCTATTTTTACTGCGCTGATTTGCTTAGATGTAGCTGTTACTCCATTTACAGCGGAAGTTAAATTATTAGAAGCTGCGGAAGTCTCTGCTGCTATATTATTTATCTCATTACCTAAACTTGATAAAGGAGAAGATAAATCATCTATAATCTCAGCTTGAGTAGTTGAATCTAAAGCCTTAAACCAAGTAGCCTCCTTAATTTCAGCTATTTTTGTTTTAAGTTCATTAATGTAGGTTGAAGAAGTTTGAACTGAAATTCCTACATTGGTTAAGTTTGCTCCTAAATCTCTAAAGGGTGAGGTTAAATTATCACTTGAACTACTTTGAATAGTAGTATTAAGGGTATTAATACCCTTATTTAGTCCATCTAAAGAAGTAGTTAAAGTTTTGATATTCTGACTGTTCTCTTCATTAACTGAATTACCTATAGAAGAAGATAATGCATTTAATCCACTAAGCAGATTTTTACTTCCATTTTGCAAATCTAATATTCCAGTATTTAAAGTATTAGTGCCAGTTATTAAACTATTAGAATTTAAATTTAGCTTGGAAATTCCTTCTTCTAGTGAAGTTACTCCCAAGGTATAGCTTTGTAAACCTGTATATAAGCTATTCGCTCCAGTGCTAAGGGCACCTACTCCTTCAGAGAGAGTTGAAGTTTTATTATTTAAGATACTTATTCCAGTATTTAAAGAATTAGAACCATTCTGTATTTCCTCTACAGCAGATAAATATTGATTGATTCCTGCTTCATAGGTGTTTATTCCATCGGTGAAGGTCAAACTACTATCATATAAAAGCTTTAAGTTTGAGCTAATAGTGTCCGAACCTTCTTTTAAGGAGGTTAATCCTTCGTTTATTAGAGTTGCACCGTCAGCAGCATCAGATAACTGAACCCCTATTGAGGAGATTTCATCAAATATAGCTTTAGCATAAACTTCAGTTACGCTATTTTCTATAGAATTTGTAATTTTTTGAATTGCTGACTCACTCATTTTAGAAGCAATATAGTTTTTTCCTGGATTTGTTTTATATTGCAATTCCATTTTTTCAGGATTATCATTTAAAAGAGTCGTAGCATTATAAGAAAAATTTTCAGGAATTGTAATTAGCATATAATAAGATCCTGCATCTAATCCTTCCTGAGCAGTTTCTTCATCCACAAAACTAAAATTAAGGGAAGCATCCTTTTTAAGATTTTTAACTAACTCATCACCAACAGCAAGCTCTTCACCATTATAATCACAGGACTTATCTAAATTTACTACAGCTACAGGTAAATTATCTACTTTTCCATAAGGGTCCCACATGGAGCCTAAGAAAATAGTAGTATAAATTGTAGGAATTAATATTATTCCTATAAGAGCGATAAATTTGATAATTTTAAGTCCTTGTGATTTGTTTTGTTTTAAATCATCCATAATATCACCTTTCTATTGTCATTGATTTTTAATCATATAACAACACAGTGTTATTGAACACTGTGTTGTTTTTTTATGTAGTTTTTATTATAATTACAGTGAGTTTCTAAGACAATAATCAATGTTGTTCAAATAGTTCATTAATCAACAGTAAAGGATTAGGATGTTCAAATGTGGGGGTTTTTATGGTTAATAGTGATAGAAGAGTAAGAAAAACAAAGGCTATATTAAGAAAAAATTTAATAACTCTTATGAAAGAGAAAAGTATAAACTCTATTACAGTAAAAGAGCTTTGTGAAAAGGCTGATATAAATAGGGGAACTTTCTACTTGCATTATAAAGATGTTTTTCATATGCTAGAGGAAATTGAGAAAGAACTTTTTGAAGAGTTTCAAGACAAGCTATTCTCTCATGAGATTTCTCCGAATAAAGCTGATACAAAACCTATATTGCAAGATATATATACGTTTATAGCTCAGAATAGTGATTTTTGTATGGTGAGTCTTTGTGAAAGAGGAGATATGGTTTTTGTAAAAAAAATTGTATCTTTAATATATGAAAAGGGATATAGCGACTGGTCTAGTATTTTTAAAACAAAGGATAAAGATATTTTTGATAAATATTATTCTTTTATTTTATATGGAGCTATTGGTCTAATAGATCATTGGCTTAAGAATGGTCTTAAGGAATCTCCAGAATATATGGCTATATTAACAGAAAATATAATTTTAAATGGGTTAAAATCAGTAAATTCAATTAATCTATTATAAATATAATTAAAAAGAAAAAACTTATCCAATTGAATTATGTAATTGGATAAGTTTTATTTTTTTATTACGCAATAAAAAATAATAAGTATATAAGTCCACTTAAAACAGAAGCTGATATAAGTAAATTAGATACAGAAGTTTTTTGTGAATCTTTTAATTTTACAATTATTGCAATCAGTGAAATCAATCCTAAACCTAAAGCAATAATTTTTTGTATTACATAGTTGCTAGGAAGACTAGTCACATTAAGAAAAGTTATAAACATTGACAGTGCCATTAAAAGATAGAATAAAGCATTTTTAGTTTTAGGATTTTTGGATGCATATAGAAAAGCAATGAAAAGCACACTTACGGCTGCAAGTATAATGAATAATATTAATAAAAGTTGCATAGTTGTTACCTCCCCAAGCACCACTTGAAATTATAAATTTCTTTAGTGGTATTTTACCTAATTTAATTATATATATTATCAATAATATATGAAATATATCTATATTAATAACATTTTATTAGGTTTAATGAATATTTTTTTATTACAGAGCATCGTCCCATAACTTAATTAGTTATTTTGAAATATCCACTATAGTATATCTTCTAGTGTATATTGAGATAACTCATTAATAAAACTTTGTAATGAGTTAGATATAATACCTTTAAGCTTACAACCACTCGTCATTAGTGGACAAAGTTCAGGGTTATCCATGCATTCAACTAAGCTTAAATTTCCTTCAGTTGCCATTAATACTTTTCCAAGATTGATTTCTTTTGGCTCAACCCCTAATTTTAATCCACCATTTCTGCCTTTTATGGATATTATATATTCTGTTTTAGCAAGCTTGTGTATAACTTTTTTCATATGATGTTCTGATACTTCTAAGTACTCAGCAAGTTTATCAACAGTAGAAATGTTTTCTCTATTTCTAGCCAAATATATTAAGGCTCTAAAAGCATAATCTGTAAACTTAGATATCTGCATAACTGTTCTCCTTTAAGATTTTAATATATAATATTGTAACAAAAAATGTTGAAAAGTTAAATGTACATTTAGTTTGCATATTTTATATTTTATATTTTATATTTTATATTAAGTTGATTGTATAAATCGGGATGAGATAATAAAGAATGGATATATTTTTGCAATTAATGTGTATTTTATTTGCACATTTTTAAGAGATGTGTTATATTAAATTTAACAAGTGATAATGATTGTTAAAAAATAAAAATTATAAATTTGCAAAAGAGGATTAAAGGAGAAATTTTGTATGTTAGATCAAAAAACAATTGAAATAGTTAAGGGCACAGTACCAGTATTAAAGGAGCATGGATTAGAAATCACAAAGACTTTCTATAAAAACATGTTCGAAAACAATCCAGAGGTTAAACCATTATTCAATATGGATAGACAAGCTTCAGGAGAGCAGCCAAAGGCATTAGCTATGACAGTTTTAGCGGCAGCTCAAAATATAGACAACCTAGGTGCTTTATTACCAGCAGTTAAGAAGATAGGAGAAAGACATTGCGAGGCTCGAATTAAGGAAGAGCATTATCCAATAGTTGGAGCTAATCTTTTAGGAGCAATTAAAGAAGTTTTAGGAGAGGCAGCAACAGATGATATCATTGATGCTTGGGGTAAAGCTTATGAAGAAATAGCTAAAGTATTTATAGCGGTTGAAAAAGAAATTTACCAGTCAAGAAGTAAATAATATAGATGTTTTTCATGCTCATCAGGAAAATGAGTATAAAGAGTAAGACTCAATATAATCTGTGTATACAGATTGTATTGAGCCTTTTTACTTTTGGAGGATGCTTTATACAATAATATTGAGTTGAGCTAGCTAGGGTAATAATTCGAATACATAGCCTTGAGATTTAGCATCTTTAAGTACTGAATCAAGGATTTCTGCATTTGTTTTAGAAACAGCATGGATTAGCATAATTGAACCGTTATGAAGTCCATTAAGAATTTTTTCTTTGGCAGTAGCTTGTTCAGGCTGTTTATGAATATCCCAATCCATATATGCAAAGCTCCAAAATACTGTTTTATAGCCAAGATTTTTGGTCATAGCTAAGGATTTTTGAGAATACTCTCCCATTGGTGGTCTAAAGTATTTTGGCATATCTTCGCCAGTTATTTCTTTAAATTTATTTTCTACATCGGTAAATTCGCTGAGGAATTTTTCTTCAGTACCACATACGCTAGGCATTGAAGGGTGATGGTTAGTATGGTTTCCAACTATATGACCTTCATCTACCATTCTTTTAATTAAATCAGGATTATCCTTTAAGTAAGGAAGTGTTACGAAGAAAATCGCTTTTACGTCATTGTCTTTTAATATATCTAGAATTTTTGCTGTATATCCATTTTCATAGCCTTCGTCAAAGGTTAAATACAATACTTGACGTGATGTATCACCAACATAGTGTGCATCGTAATCATCTAAATTAAAATTTGTCTTAAGATTTACTTCAGGAGTGGTATGTGTTTTATTAGGTTTATACCACCATGCAATTTTTTCATTACTTAGAGTTGACGCATCTATTTTTGAGGGAACTGCTTCTGAAGAATTATTTATATTACTTTCATCATTGTCAGTTGTAGATCTATCAACAATAACTTTATTTATTTCCATATAATTACTATTAAATGCTGGCTTAATATTTTCTTTATAATTATGTATTGAGTTAGCGGTAGAATCAATAATGTTTATGGAAGATATAAGTGCAGCAATAAAAACTGTATTACGAATAAAACGGCTTTTCATATTATGCCTCCTTTTATATAGTCACTCAAATAAACCTTCTTTTTATCAACAAGTTTATGAATTTGAAAATTAATTACTTAAATTTATTTGCTTAGAACTTCTTCCAATTAATATGAGAAGGAGTTTCCTTATAAATAGGATGTGTGATTTATCGATAAAAAATACAAGAAGTTTTTTCATATAATTTACTATTTATAAATTAAAGCTTATAATATAAAAATAATCAGTAGAATTTTATAAATAGCCTTGAACAAGCTATGAAGGGCAGTAGTTATATTGCATAAAGATTTGAATGAGGGTTTATAAAAGCAAGGTGAAGGATAGAATACTAAAGTAAAAAGTATTTTAATTAACATTATTTAGAGACAAGTGAGGAAGTAACATGGCAAAGAAAAATAGTAAAAACAATGATTTTTTAAATACACATAGAAATTCTACGTCTCCCAAAATATATGAGATATTATTAGAATTAGTTAATGATGATAGAGAAGATTTAGCTAAAAGCGTCCTAAAAGTAGACTATTTATTAGAGTATACATCTAATGCTATTAAACATAGGGATTATGTTGAAGCAAAAGAGTCTATACAGAAGGCTAGAGAAAGAATTGATCAATTAAAGAATAATGGAGTAAAGGTAGATTATTTAGAATACCTTTATGAGGGTATTAATAAAAAGGTAAAATAGACTAAGCTTCAATTATATAGCACTACTATTGCTTTATTTATTCATTTAAAAGGTATATACTAAAAGGTATGTAAAAGAGAAATAAACGTTTTAAAAGGAGAATTTATGAGAAACTTAAAATTAGTTATTGAATATGATGGAACTAGATACAAGGGTTGGCAGAAGCAAAAGGATAATGTTTCAACAGTTCAAGATAAAATAGAGAAAGTACTTAGCAAAATGACTGGTGAAGATATACAAGTAATTGGATGTGGCAGAACTGATACAGGGGTACACGCTATAAATTATGTAGCGAACTTTCACACTAACTCTACTTTTACAAATGAGGATATATTAAATTATTTCTATGAGTTCTTACCAGAAGACATAGTAGTTAAATCTGTTACTGATGCCCATGAAAGATTTCACGCTAGATATAATGCTAAAGCTAAAACTTATGTTTATACAATAAATAATGGAAGTCATAGAAGTGTATTTAATAGAAAATATGAATATCATACTGATGAAGAATTAAACTTAAATGCCATGGAGGCAGCAGCAGATACTCTTATAGGAACTCATGATTTCAAAAGCTTCACAAGCTTAAAATCAAGCAGTAAATCTACAGTTAGAACAATTAATTACATAGACATCAATAAAGATGGTGATATCATTAAGATTGAAGTAAATGGTGATGGATTCCTTATGAACATGGTTAGAATTATAGTAGGAACTCTTCTTGAGGTTGGTACGGGAAAACTTAAGGCCAGTGATGTTGCTAAGATCCTTGAAAGAAAACAAAGATCAGAAGCTGGTCCAATGGCTCAAGCTAAAGGATTATGCTTAAAAGAAGTAGAATATCAATAATATTAAAATGCTAGGAAAGGTAAACTTTTCCTAGCTGTTTTTGTATAACAATTAAATATTTGCTCACCCTAAATAAATAATAAACTTAAAGGTGGACAGAAAATGATTGGTATAAAAACATTAGATACAATAAAAACTTTTCCAAGAAGTATTCACATATTAGTAGCTGGAGAAGCTATTTCTTCCCTTGCTATGGGGATTTTTAATTTTTTACAGATTCTCTATTATAATTTTATTGGATTATCTCCAGAAGCTATTGGATTAATATTTTCAGTAGGATCATTATTTGGATTAGCAGGGTTCTTTATAGGTCCATTTATAAAAATCTTCGGAAGAAAAAATCTACTATGTTTGGGAGTCGGAATCCTATCCATTGGAATAGGAATCAATGTGTTTTTTACAAGATTTATTATTTTGCTAGTGGGTCAAATAATAATAAGTATTGGCACTTCGTTAATTCAATTAACAGAGCTTCAATTATTATATTCATATACAATAGGATATAAGGAATGTTGTGCATATAGCTATAAATATTCAGCTTCTTTAATAGCTAATGCATTAGGTATATTAGTAGCTGGGAATATGAACAAATTAACGTATTTCATGCATCATGGCTATAGAAAGTTATTTTTCGGTTCTTTTATAATGCTTTTTTCTACGGGGCTTGCTAGATATTTTCTTTTACCTAAAGATATTACTGTTGATGCTGAAAATGGAGAGGTAAAAAGGTTATTATCTTTATCAATTGCAGCCATAAAGCAGGATGTGAGTATAAGACGATTTGCAGTTCTTCTATTTTTAGCATCACTGGGCTTTGCGGGTGTAGGTCCATATAACAATCTTATATTAAAAGTTGTTTTTCACCTTGAAAACAGTACAATATCCTACATTTCTTTTGCCTTAACAATTTTAAGCATGGTGGGTATAGTATTGATGCCAACAATCGTTGATAAGCTAGGAGCTGAGAAGTTTAATCTGATAATTTTTATTGGAGCTATAGGAGGCTGTGGCTTACTTGCTGCTATAAGTAATACAAACATGTTTGTAGGAATGTTAATAATAAGGTGTATTTTTGCTTTTATGATTGCATCTTCTCTTGAAAGCTTGATGATGAGTAATATAGCTTTAGACAAAAGGGATGTTTTTGCTTCTGTAAAGATGTTGATTAATGGTATCTCCGTTGCATTAGGAAACTTTTTAGGAGGATACATATTAAATCATTTTGGCTATAGAGTTAACTATATTTATGGAGCAGTTTTACTTACAATAGCAGTAATCTTTTTCTATTTAAGAGTTAGAAAGCTTATGATAAATAAAACTGTAGAGAAGAAAGAATGTAAGTGTAAATTTAAGAAAAAGACAGTTAGTTTCAAGTGAATGTCCAAATCTTTGATTTGGTTAATATGAACTTACTCCTTTGAATGAATATGAAAAGGAATTTCCTTAAAAAATAATGATTTAACATCAGTTTATTTGTATTAATTATACAAAAATGTAGATATAAGATATAATTATAATATAATGTATAGGAGGAATTGAAATGAGTAATTTTGTACCAACACCACATAATGCTGCTTTGGTAGGGGATATTGCTGAAACAGTTTTATTACCAGGAGATCCATTAAGAGCTAAGTTTATTGCAGATAATTATTTAGAAGACGTTGTACAATATAATACTGTTAGAGGAATGTATGGATATACAGGTACTTATAAAGGAAAGAAAATATCAGTACAAGGAACAGGTATGGGGATACCATCAATGGCAATATACTCTTATGAGTTAATAAATTTTTACGGATGTAAAAATCTCATAAGAATTGGTTCAGCTGGTGGGTATGGAAAGCTTAAAATACGTGATATAGTTTTTGGTATGGGTGCATCAACTAACTCTAACTATGGAAGTCACTTTGGATTACCTGGAACTTTTGCACCAATTTGTAGCTTTGAATTATTAGAAAGAGCTGTTAAGGTTGCTAGAGAAAAGGAGATTGAGTTTGAAGTAGGAAATATTTTATCATCTGATTGTTTCTATGGAGAAGGCGAAGATGTAATGGAAACAAAGTGGAGCAAAATGGGAGTGTGTGCAGTAGAGATGGAAGCAGCAGCTCTTTATATGAATGCAGCAAGAGCTGGAGTTAATGCTTTAGCTATTTTAACTATTTCTGATTGTCCAACTAAAGGAGAATTCACTACAGCTGAAGAAAGACAAGAAACTTTCACAAAGATGATGGAAATTGCCCTTGAATTGGCATAAATTTATTTAAATATTAAATTGAAATAAGTAATATACTATATATAGCATGAAAAAGAGGCTATATATAGTATATTTTTTTCTGGTATTTTAACTTAGATCTATTTAAATGTTCAAATAGGGGTGAAGGAAATGGAGAGTAATTTGCGATTAAGAGTTTCTATTGTTTTAGTTACTATTCTGATTATATTTGGATGTAAAATAATTAAACAAGCTGATGATAATAAAGCTATTGAAGTAAATTTAAATGAACCTTTAATGAATTTAGTAAGTTTAAATGAGGAGGTTTATCAGCAAGAGATATATATTCTTCCTGAAGAAATTGAATTTGATAACAATAGTATGTTAATTAAAGATAAGGTAGTTTGGGACAAGGTTGCAGTTACAGATACTCCGGGGAAATACATGTATGAAGGACATATGGAGAATTATAACTATTGTGTAAATTTGATTTTAAATGTTAAAGAGAATATCTATGATAGAAAGGTAGGATATATAAGAAATATCTTTATTAATAATGACAAGGATATGAGTATTGAATTTGATTCGGCCGAGTTCTTTAAAGATGAAGAAGCCTTATACGAAGCTATAAAAGATAATGAAGTAGAAATTGATAATTATGGAAATTTTGTTAATTTATGTGGATATTATATTAGAAATTCAAGCTATGATAAGGAAATATTTAAGATTAATAAATTTCCAGTTTTAGAATTAGTGGAAATAGAGATTAATGGAGAGCAAAGGGGTTCAGGGAAGTTGGTTAATGTAGACTTTGAAACATTGAAAAAGTATATAGATAATTATAATAACTGCGATGATGAAGAAAAGCTATTGTTTTATATAAATATTAAAAATAATGAGATAGTATCTATCGTAAGACAATATTTAGAGTATAATTAGCAGTATAGCATATAAAAAATAGAAGGGATGAGGTACACATGAAATTAATATCCTGGAACGTTAACGGAATTAGAGCTTGTGTTCAAAAAGGATTTATGGATTTTTTTAACAAGGAGGATGCTGACGTATTTTGCATTCAAGAAAGCAAGCTTCAAGAAGGACAGATTAATTTAGAACTGCAAGGGTATCATCAATATTGGAATTATGCTGAGAAGAAGGGATATTCAGGTACAGCAGTTTTTACAAAGAAGGAGCCTATAAGTGTAAGGTACGGATTAGGAATTGAAGAGCATGATAAAGAGGGAAGAGTGATTACGTGTGAATTTGAGGACTTTTACATAGTAACAGTCTATACTCCAAACTCAAAGTCAGAATTGGAAAGACTTGATTATAGGATGGTTTGGGAGGATGAATTTAGAGCTTATTTAAAAAGATTAGAGAAAGAAAAACCTGTTATAGTATGTGGGGATTTAAATGTAGCTCACCAAGAAATAGATTTAAAGAATCCTAAATCTAATAGAAAAAATGCAGGATTTACAGATGAAGAAAGAGCTAAATTCACTGAATTGTTAGGAGCAGGTTTTATTGATACCTTTAGATATTTTTATCCTGAGGCAGAGGGAATATATTCCTGGTGGTCTTATAGATTTAAGGCAAGAGAAAAGAATGCAGGGTGGAGAATCGATTATTTCTGTGCTTCGGAAAGCTTAAAGGAGAGATTAGTATCAGCAAAGATATATACTGAAATTTTGGGATCAGATCACTGTCCGGTAGAGCTTGTGATTAAATAAACGGAATATAAAATTGCACCAAGCCCATTGGAATAAAACAGCAATAAACTTAATATAAATACATTACAAAGACAAAAGGTAATTATTTATTGTTTGTAAAAAATGGAGGTGCATTATGGTAATAGAAGCTAAGGTTAGGGATCTTAAGATTAAAAACAGAAAGTTTAGGAACGATGGAAAAACAATTGGTGTTGTAAAAAGAATCAACGGAGAAAGCATACCTTTCAGTGTGAAACGTTCTGAATTGATGACTTATCTGGGAAGATATGGAAATAATAATGGACTAACAATTAATTTAAATGGAGAGCACATAAAGACTTCTATAGAACATATTGAAAGAGATATAGTTCTTCATTTTGCTCACCATATTCAATTAAATGAGATTGAATAGTTTTACTTTTTTAATTGCTTCATATGATTGAAAAATGAAAACTAAACACAGGATTACAACTAGGCTGAAAATGGTGGAGTATACCGAATATAAAGGTTGTAAATTTAATTGAGTTCTAGTTTGGGAAGACGAAATATATATAAAATAATAAACCTTGGTGAAATTAATTCATCAAGGTTATTTTTTAGCTATTTATGAAGTGGTATTCGAGCTAGTACCATATGTTTATTCTTCATATTGAATAACTGCTCTTTATCAATTTCTTGAATAGTTGTTATGGTTGATGCATTGTGTATCATTCCAACTCTTACTTTAGCGTCCTCTAAGTCGGTTGCTAAAAGTGTTCCGCAGTATTTAGCATCTTCAGTATCAGCATTGAACAAAAATATTTTAAGCTTTTCGATTGGCACTACATCTTTCTTTAAGAATTCATCATCAAATTCCACTTCACTATCTAGGGAGATTAACCCTTCTCTAACTATAAGTTTATCCCACCCTTTATATTCGCAAAGTCTACCCCATAGACCTAGATTCATAATGCTTCTTACTGTTAGTTTTATTACCATTCCTTCACTCCCTCTCAATTGATTATAACGTATATATTTTACATATTATTTTAACATTAACTTTACAACTAATCAACGTAAAAAATGCTTAAATATGTAAATTTGCAGATGGATAATAAAGTTAAAAAAATATACATGATATGTTCAGTGTTCCTAATGAGATCCATAGATTTGTATTTAAAGAGTATAAAAAATTGACAAGATAGTCATTAGAAGATTTAAAAAATATAGAATATTGCATTGCATTACAATATACATATGATATAATTATAAGTAAATATTAGGTAAAAATTTTCTGGTTCTTAATAAGTGGTAACGTTACCAATATGTTGTTTTTATATGAGGTATAGTTATGGGAAGTATTAATATAAAAGATATAGCTAGAATTTCTGGGGTTGGTGTTAGCACCGTATCCAGAGTGCTTAATAATCATCCAGATGTTAAGGATGAGACTAGAAGAAAAGTCTTAGAAATAATGAAAGATAGTAATTATATACCAAATAACAGTGCAAGAAATTTAAAGCGAAATACCTCAAAGAGTATAGGAGTTTTAGTTAAAGGTATACATAATCCATTCTTTTCAAACATGGTAAAGTTTATTGAAGAAAAAATTGACGCAAAAGGATATAGTATGATACTTCATTATAATGAGAGGAATCAGCAGGATAATGAAGCGGCTATAGAACTAATTAAAGAAAAAAGATTAAAAGGACTTATCTGCCTTGGAGGAAATTACGATAACCTTCATAATGACGAGATGCAGAATTTACATATACCAATAGTTTTAGCTTCAACTAGCAGTGAGGAGTTATCTGGTGATGGGTTATGTTCTAGTGTTAACATCGATAATATTGCAGCAGCTTTTATGGCTGTAAATTACATATGTGGACTTAAACATAGTCGAATTGGTCTTATTACTACTGGAGAAGGTGACAAGACTGTAGGAAAATTGAGGTATGAAGGATATAAAAAAGCATTAGCTGCAAATAATATAGAATTTAATAGAGAACTAGTTGAAATTGGTGGCTATACATTTAGTTCAGGATATGAAGCTATGAATCGCTTATTAGATAAGGATTTAAAAATAACGGCCGTGTTTGTAACTTCAGATATCATGGCAATTGGAGCTGGTAAGGCTATACTAAGTCGAGGATTTAAAATTCCAGAGGATATTTCAGTTGTTGGGTTTGATGGTATTGATTACTCGCTATATTTTCATCCATCGATAACAACAATAATGCAGCCTGTTGAAGCAATGGGAGAAAAAAGTATAGATCTGCTATTAGAATTAATAAATAACACTAAAAAAGAAAATGAACAAATCATTTTTGATACAAAACTTGAAGAAAGAGAATCATGCAAGGAATTATTAAGGGGGTAAATAATATGGCAAAAGTTGAATTAAAAAAAGTTGAGAAGGTTTATGAGAATGGGTTTAAGGCCGTTCACGGCATCGATTTAGAGATTAAAGATGGGGAATTTATGGTACTTGTTGGACCATCAGGATGTGCAAAATCTACAACACTTAGAATGATTGCAGGACTTGAAGAAATATCAGGTGGAGAAGTTATTATAGGTGATACGGTAGTAAATGATGTACATGCTAAAGATAGAGGAATTGCAATGGTATTCCAAAACTATGCATTATATCCTCATATGTCTGTATATGAAAATATGGCATTTGCTTTAAAAATAAGAAAGCTTCCTAAGGCTGAAATAGATAAAAAAGTTAGAGAAGCAGCTGAAATTCTTGATTTGCAAGAATTATTGAATAGAAAACCAAAGGAATTATCAGGAGGTCAAAGACAAAGGGTGGCAGTGGGACGTGCTATTGTAAGAAATCCGGAGGTATTCTTATTTGATGAGCCATTATCTAATTTAGATGCCAAACTAAGAGTTCATATGAGAGTTCAAATCTCTCAATTACACCAAAAATTAAAATCTACTATGATATATGTTACTCACGACCAAACAGAAGCAATGACAATGGGAGATAGAATCTGTGTTATGAATTTTGGTAAGATAATGCAGGTAGATACTCCGCTTAACTTATACAATCATCCTAAGAATAAATTTGTTGCAGGTTTTATTGGTTCTCCAGCAATGAACATGTTAGAAGGCGAGTTAGTTAAATCAGGTGAAAAAATTGCTGTTAAGATTACTGGTAATGAGTTTGTACTGCCAAAGGACAAAGCTGAAAAAGTAAAAGAACATGTTGGTAAAAGAGTATGCTTAGGTGTTAGACCAGAGTACATTAATTTAGAAGATGGAGAGTCAACATCATCAATAAAGGGTACTGTTGATGTAATTGAGCATATGGGAAGTGAATCTTTTGTATATTTCAACCTTGGAGGTACTCAAATAGTATCTAAAGTAGATTCAAATACTTCGAAGGATTTAACTAGTGGAAGTACAGTAGATTTTATGTTCCACATGGAAAATAGCCATATATTCGATGTGGAAACAGAACAAAATATAAGTATATAGATTTAATTAATAGTTTTTTTTAAAAGGCTATCAGGTATTACTGATGGCCTTTTTATTTTGCATTAAATTTAAAATTAAAGTAATCTGCATAAATTCAAGTAAAAATTTGAACACTAATGTCAGGATAATGATATAGAAAGGAGTTTAGTATGGATAATTTTTATATAAAAACCCACATTTATTTTGGAGAGGGTTCGTTAAATAGACTATCTCAAATTCGGAATAAAAAAGTCTTTATTGTAACAGACCCATTTATGGTGAGCTCTGGGATGATTAATGTCATTACAGAGAAGCTTCAGTCTAATAATGTAACCATTTTTAGTGATATAGTACCAGATCCACCAATTCAGCTAGTGGTAAAGGGTATAGATGCAATGCAGAATGCTGCTCCAGATGTAATTATAGCTTTAGGTGGAGGATCTGCAATAGATGCAGCAAAAGCAATGAAGGATTTTGCAAAACAAATTATATCAATTACGGATATAGAATTCATAGCTATACCAACGACAAGTGGTACTGGTTCAGAAGTAACTTCATTTGCAGTAATTACTGACAATGAAAAAGGAACAAAATATCCATTAGTATCTGATGCACTTCTACCAGATGTAGCAATTTTAGACCCAGATTTAGTGAAGAGTGTTCCAGGCAAGATAACTGCAGATACAGGAATGGATGTAATTACTCATGCTCTTGAAGCCTATGTATCTACAAAAGCAAATGATTTTACAGATGCATTGGCTGAAAAGGCTTTAGTCCTTGCTTTTAAATATCTTATTCCAGCATATAAAGATGGAAAAGATATGAGTGCAAGAGAAAAAATGCATAATGCTTCATGTCTTGCCGGCATAGCTTTTAACTCAGCATCATTAGGACTAAACCATGGTATAGCTCACGTTATAGGAGGTAAATTCCATGTACCTCATGGTAGAACAAACTCAATTTTATTACCTTACATTATAGATTTTAATGCAGATATAACGGGCTATGATACTAATGAATTTTCTAAGGCTGCAAAGAAATATGCACATATAGCTAAACTTTTAGGTTTATCAGCATCAAATGCAAGGATGGGTGTTAGAAGCTTAATAAATGAAATAAAGAAAATGCAGAAAGAAATGGATATGCCAACAAACCTTAAAGCATGTGGAGTCGCAGTTGATGAGGTAAATAAATTAAAAGAAGAAATAGCTAGCTTAGCCTTAGAAGATGCTTGCACAGCTACTAATCCAAAGGTGCCGACTGTTTTAAATGTAGTTGAAATTCTTAATAAAATAAAGGATTAAAAATTAAGGTATAAGTTAGGGGCTTTAAGGAGTTCTAAAGTAATATTTTATATTTTAATTTCAAGTAGTAAGAGTATAGAAGAATAGTTGTTTGAAATATGGTAACACTAAAATAGATTTTTAAAGGAAACTATTTCTCATATGCATTAGAAGGAGTAAGTTCGTATTAGCCAAATCGAAGATTTGGATACTCACTTAAGGAGGATACAGTAGCTATGATGGAGGATAAACAAAGAATAATTCAAGAATTTGTGCCAGGTAAGCAGGTAACTCTTGCCCATGTAATAGCTAGTCCTAATTCTGATTTATACAAAAAGCTAGGTCTTGTTACAGATATGAAAGAGGCAATAGGAATTCTTACTATAACTCCAAGTGAAGCTTCTATCATAGCTGCAGATGTAGCTACAAAGGCTGCAGGAATTACCTTGGGGTTTGTAGATAGATTTAGTGGATCAGTATTAATTACAGGAGATGTAGGCTCTGTTGAAGCTGCATTAAATGAAGTTATACAAGTGCTGGGAAATATATTGAATTTTACATTGACTGCAATAACAAGAACTTAGGAGGAACTATGAAAAAAGTAATATTCATAGGTAAGACTGGAAGTGGAAAAACAACGCTTTGTCAGAAACTACATGATCTTGAGCTAAATTATAAAAAAACTCAATCAGTGGAAGTCTATGATGAATCTATAGATACTCCTGGGGAGTACCTGGAAAATAGATTTTATTATAAAGCGCTTATAGTTACAGCTGTAGATGCAGATATTATTGCTCTTGTCTATGATTGTACTGAAGAAGAATCCTACTTAGCACCTGGTTTTGCAACAATGTTCGCTAAGGATACCATAGGAGTTATTACTAAAATTGATTTAGTTAAAAATGAAGATGCAATAAAGAGAGCAGAGCAAATATTGATTGCAGCAGGGGTAGGAAGAGTATTTAAGGTTGATACCCTGGCTGGTAAGGGAATAGATGAATTAATTGAATATCTAAACTCTTGAAGTTGGAGGTGAACTTGTGAGAGAGGAATTATTAAGTGTGGGAATTGACATTGGAACTAGTACAACGCAGCTGGTATTTTCAAAACTTATCATTGAAAATGTGGCTTCAAGCTTTACTGTTCCTAGAATTTCCATAGTTGATAAAGAAGTAATTTATAGAAGTGATGTGCATTTTACACCGCTAAAATCAATGACAGAAATAGATGCTGAAAAAGTAAAGGAAATTGTTGCTCTTGAGTATGAAAAGTCTGGGATAAGGAAAGAAGATATTCAGACGGGCGCGGTAATTATAACAGGAGAAACGGCAAGAAAGGAAAATGCTAATGAAGTTCTACATACACTAAGTGGTTTTGCAGGAGACTTTGTTGTTGCAACTGCAGGACCAGACCTAGAGAGCATCATAGCTGCAAAGGGTGCTGGTGCTCATGTATATTCAGAGGAGCATTCCACAGTGGTAGTTAATCTGGATATTGGTGGAGGAACCACTAATTTAGCGGTATTTAATCGTGGGGATCTTAAAGAAACTGGATGTCTTGATATAGGTGGAAGATTAATAAAACTTGAAATTGGAACAAATAAAATAATCTACATTGCTCCAAAAATAAAGAAACTCATAGAAGATAAAAACTTAGATGTAAGGGAAGGGTATATTGCAACTCGTGAAATGCTAAACCCAATCATTAAAGAAATGGTTAAGCTCCTTGAGGAGAGTGTTGAAATTTCAGCACCAACTCCAGCTTTAGACATGATTGTCACCAATAAAAATATAGAGCTTAATCAGGACATTAAATGCATTTCTTTTTCAGGTGGTGTAGCTGATTATGTTTATAATGATAAGCCTATAGAGAATTACTTTAAATTTGGTGATATTGGAATTCTTCTTGGAGATGCAATTAAACAGTCGAATTTATGTACTAAGTTAAAGCTAATTCGTTCTGTGGAAACCATACGTGCCACCGTTGTTGGAGCAGGTTCTCATACCATGGATATCAGTGGTAGCACCATAACCTATACCCATGAGAACTTTCCATTGAAAAACCTCCCTATACTAAAACTTAGCGAAGAGGATGAAGTCAATGGGACTGAAGTTCTAAGAAAAGCTATCATTGATAAACTCGGATGGTTTAAGTATGAAAATGAGCTTCAAAATGTTGCGTTGGCACTTCATGGACGTAAAAATCCGACCTTTATAGAGGTGCAAGAAACTGCTAAAGGTATTGTTGAAGGAGCAAAGGAAATTATAGATAGAAAGTTACCACTTATCGTTATTGTTGAAACTGATATGGCAAAGGTCTTAGGTCAGGCTATTTACTCCATACTCGTTAATGAGAAAGATATCGTATGTATCGATGGAATTAAGGTTGAGAATGGAGATTATATAGATATAGGGAAACCTGTAGCAGAAGGTAAAGTATTACCTGTAGTAATAAAAACCTTAGTATTTAACTAATTGGGAGGAGGATGAACATGATTTTAAAAACTAAATTATTTGGAAAAGTTTATCAGTTTAATTCAGTTAAAGAAGTTATGGCAAAAGCAAATGAAAAGAAATCTGGAGATGAGTTAGCTGGAGTTGCTGCACAGTCAGCAGAAGAAAGGGTTGCAGCAAAAGTTGTGCTTGCTAACTTAACTTTAGCTGATTTAAGAAATAGTCCTGCAGTACCTTATGAGCAGGATGAGGTTACAAGGATAATTCAAGATGATGTAAATGAGAAAATTTACAATGAAATTAAAAATTGGACCGTTTCTGAATTTAGGGAATGGATATTAGATGATAATACTACAAGCTTAGATATAAGAAGAATTTCAAGAGGTATAACTTCTGAGATTGTTGCTGCAGTTGCAAAAATTATGTCTAACTTAGATTTAATTTATGGGGCAAAAAAAATAAGAGTTACTGCTCACTGTAATACAACTATCGGTGAACCAGGAACTTTATCTGTAAGATTACAGCCTAATCACCCAACAGATGATCCAGATGGTATATTAGCATCTTTAATGGAAGGTTTAAGTTATGGAATGGGAGATGCTGTTCTTGGATTAAATCCAGTTGATGACTCTGTTGAAAGTGTAATGAAAGTTCTAAATAGATTTGAAGAGTTCAAACAAAAGTGGAAAATACCAACTCAAACCTGTGTATTAGCACACGTTACAACTCAAATGGAAGCTATTAGAAGAGGGGCTCCAGAGGACTTAATATTCCAATCAATAGCAGGTTCTGAAAAAGGAAATACTGCCTTTGGTTTCAATGCTGCAACAATAGAAGAAGCAAGACAGCTAGCGCTAAGTCAAGGTACAGCTACAGGGCCAAACGTTATGTACTTTGAAACAGGGCAAGGTTCAGAGCTTTCTTCAGATGCTCACCATGGCGCAGACCAAGTTACTATGGAAGCTAGGTGCTATGGATTTGCAAAGAGATTCAAACCATTTTTAGTAAATACAGTTGTAGGCTTCATAGGACCAGAGTATTTATATGATGGAAAGCAAGTTACAAGAGCAGGGCTTGAAGATCACTTTATGGGTAAACTAACTGGTCTTCCAATGGGATGTGACGTATGTTATACAAACCATATGAAGACAGATCAAAATGATATAGAAAACTTGGCAGTATTGCTTGCTACAGCAGGATGTACATATTTTATGGCTATTCCTCATGGTGATGACGTTATGCTTAACTACCAAACTACAGGACATCATGAAACTGCTACAATAAGAGAACTTTTAGGCTTAAGTCCAATCAAAGAATTCGAAGAGTGGATGGAGAAGATTGGTATATCTCAAAATGGAAAGTTAACCAGCAGAGCTGGTGATGCTTCAATATTCTTAGGATAAGGGGGTCTCATTATGAATGAACAAGAATTAAAATCAATGGTTGAAAAGTTATTAGTAGATATGATAGGAAAAGCTGGAGTAAACAATATTGCAAACGAAGTTGCATGCAAGGCTAGTGGGGCATCAGTTGTTGATGAAAATGGATGCATTCCAGATATTACAGCTATAGATTTAAAAAAACAGCTTTTAGTTGAAAATCCTCATGATAGAGAAGGATATCTTAAAATGAAACAGAAGACACCAGCAAGAATCGGTGTTGGGCGTGCAGGAACTAGATATAAAACTATTACTCAGCTAAGAGTTAGGGCAGACCACGCAGCAGCTCAAGACTCAGTTTTCTCCTATGTTAATGAAGATTTTATAAAAGCTAATGGATTAATTCCAGTTAACACAATGTGCCATGATAAGGATGAATACTTAACTCGTCCGGATCTTGGAAGAAGATTTGATGAGGAAACTACTAAGTTTATAAAAGATAAGTTTTCAGGCCAGAAGGTACTTTTAGTTGTTGGTGATGGTTTAAGTTCAGCTGCCATTGAAGCTAACATTAAAGAAATAATCCCAGCTATTAAGCAAGGATTAAAAATGTATGGAATTGAGATAGGAGATATATTATTTGTTAAGCATGCCAGAGTTGGAGCAATGGATGCTATTGGTGATGCAACAGGTGCAGAAGTGGTATGTATCCTAGTTGGTGAAAGACCAGGGCTAGTTACAGCCGAATCCATGAGTGCATATATAGCATACAAACCAACAGCAAATATGCCAGAGGCTAACAGAACCGTTATCTCTAACATCCATAAGGGTGGTACTACAGCCGTTGAAGCTGGAGCTCACGTAGCTGAACTTATTAAGCTAATGCTTGATAAGAAGGCATCTGGAATAAACTTAAAAATATAATTTAGGGGGAATTCATTATGATTAATGAACCACTACGTGCGACCGTATTAGGATCAAAGATGATTTCAAATTTAAGTCAGGAAATGTGCAATAGATTGGAATTACCTGAAGGGCATAGATGTATAGGAATTATCACCGCTGACAGTGACGACGTTACTTATACAGCCCTTGATGAGGCTACTAAGGCTTCGGAGGTTGAGGTGGTTTATGCACGTTCAATGTATGCAGGAGCAGCTAATGCTTCAACTAAACTAGCAGGAGAAGTTATAGGAATAATTTCAGGACCAAGTCCAGCGGAAGTAAGAAGTGGATTAAATGCTGCTATATCCTTCATTGAAACTGGAGCTCACTTTGTAAGTGCTAATGAAGATAATTCAATAGCCTATTATTCACACTGTGTGTCAAGAACAGGGACTTATCTTTCAAAGGTAGCTGGTGTAAAAGAGGGAGAAGCATTAGCTTATCTGGTAGCACCTCCAATGGAAGCTATTTATGGAATAGATGCTGCAATGAAGGCTGCAGATGTGGAAATGAAAGAGTTCTTTACACCTCCAACTGAAACAAACTATGCTGGAGCACTACTTACTGGTACTCAATCAGCATGTAAAGCAGCATGTGATGCTTTTGCAGAAGCAGTTAAATCGGTTGCTCAAGAACCAAAGAACTATTAGATTAGATAGAGCTTAATTATGAGTAAAGCATTAGGTTTAATAGAGGTCAATGGATATCTGGCAGCAGTGGAAGCTGCAGATTCTGCACTAAAGGCTGCCGGAGTTACTTTGATTGGTCTTGAGAAAGTAAATGCTGCCATTACGGTAGTAAAATTAACTGGTGATGTGGCTGCGGTAAAGGCTGCTGTTGATGCTGGTACAGCTGCAGCAGAAGCTTTAGGAAGGTTAAGAACTTCCCATGTTATACCAAGACTTGATGAGCAGTTAACGAGAATTATTGCGTCAAAGAAGGTTGAAACTAAGTCAGAAGTAAAAATAAATGAAACAGCTGATCAAAATGAAGCTATAGAAATCAAGGATGAAGCTATAGTAAAAGATAATCCAGTTGAAATAAAGGAAGAAGAATTTGAAGTAAAAGATAAAGATATAGAAAACTCAATGGAAGCAGAACTAGAAAAAAAGGCTAAGGAAGAGGCTGTTGAAGAGTTTATAGATGAATTGATAGAAGCTAAAAATAAAGCTATCAGCAAGGAAAAGGTTTTGGAACCTATTCCTACTATCAGTGAGACAGAACAAAAGCCAAAGGCTAAGGCTATGGCCTTAGAAATAGAAGAAGGTAAGGCTGATTTAAATTCTATGAAGGTTGAAGCGCTAAGAAGACTTGCTAGAAACTTAAAGCTTCCAATGACAAACAAACAAATCAAATTTGCAAAAAAAGATGAACTTATCAGAGCAATAGAGGAAAACAATAAAGTGGGTGATAAATAATGGAATTAATCGACAAGGACCTAGCGTCCATTCAAGAGGTTAGAAATTTACTAAAAGTAGCTAAGGTGGCTCAAGAAAAACTTGCAAAGATGTCTCAGGAAGAGATAGACAAAATAGTAAAAGCTATAGCTGAAGCATCTGCTGCCAATGCAGAAAAGCTTGCAAAAATGGCAGTTGAAGAAACTGGTTTTGGTATCTGGCAGGATAAAGTTATAAAAAATATATTTGGTTCAACTTATGTGTATGAATACATAAAAGATTTAAAAACAGTTGGAATAATAGCTGAAGATAATGAAAAAAAAATATGGGACATTGCTGTACCAATGGGAGTTATAGCAGGAATTATTCCATCCACAAACCCAACTTCAACAGCTATGTATAAAACACTGATTTCTATTAAGGCTGGAAACTCAATAGTTTTATCACCACACCCTGGTGCTAAAAAAGCTATATTAGAAACAGTAAGAATTATGAATGAAGCTGCCCTTAAAGCTGGATGTCCAGAAGGAGCAATAGGATGTATTTCTATTCCAACTCTTCAAGCAACTCAAGAGTTGATGAGCAGTAACGATACAGCTATGATTCTTGCAACAGGTGGTGGAGCAATGGTTAAGGCAGCTTACTCATCTGGAAATCCAGCACTTGGAGTTGGACCTGGTAACGGCCCATCCTTCATTGATAAGAGTGCAAATATTCCTCTTGCAGTTAAGAGAATTATGGACTCTAAGACTTTTGATAATGGTACAATTTGCGCATCAGAGCAGTCTGTAATAATGGAAGAATGCATAAAAGATAAGGTTGTTGCTGAGTTTAAGAAGCAAGGTGGATACTTCTTAAACAAAGAAGAAGCTGCACAGCTTGGCAAGTTCATTATGAGAGCTAATGGTTCTATGAACCCTCAAATTGTTGGAAAGAGTGTTGCTGCAATAGTAAAACTTGCAGGTTTAACTAATGTTCCATCAACAGCTAGAGTACTTATAGCAGAAGAGACAGAAGTTGGTCATGATGTACCATATTCTAGAGAAAAATTAGCTCCAATATTGGCTTTTTATGTAGAGAAAAATATTGATGATATTGAAGCAAAATGCAAGGCTATACTTCACAACGAAGGAGCAGGACACACTTTTTCAATGCATTGTGAAGATGAGTCAATTGTAAGAAGATTTGCTTTAAGCATGCCTGTATCTAGAATACCTGTTAATACACCAAGTACATTAGGAGGAATAGGAGCATCAATAAACCTAATTCCAGCATTGACTCTTGGTTGTGGAGCCATTGGAGGAAGTGCAACTTCAGATAACGTTGGACCACTTCATCTAATGAATCTTAAGAAGGTTGGATATGGAGTAAAAGAAATTGAGGACTTTAGAACTCCGACTGTTTCAAGAAGTTGTTCAGGTGTATCTTCTACGGATACCAATGAATTAATAGATCTTTTAGTAAAAAAAATAATCAATGAATTGAGATAGAAGAAGCTTAAATAAAAATAGAATTTAGGAGGAAATAAAATGGCAAACGCTAACGCATTAGGTATGATTGAAACAAAAGGATTAGTTGCAGCTATAGAAGCTGCAGATGCTATGGTAAAAGCTGCTAACGTTCAGTTAGTAGGAAAAGAACAAGTAGGTGGAGGACTTGTTACAGTTCTAGTTAGAGGTGATGTTGGAGCAGTCAAAGCTGCCACTGATGCAGGTGCTGCAGCTGCTGAAAGAGTTGGAGAATTACTTTCAGTTCACGTTATACCAAGACCACACTTTGAGGTTGATGCTATTCTCCCTAAGAGTGCTACAACTCTATAGTGAAAAGGAAGAGATGTACTGTATAGACGGTGCATCTCTTAAGTGAAGCTCTAAATTCATTTTGATTTAGTTAGATGAACTTACTCCACTGAGTGAAATGCGGTGGAGATCTCCTTAACATTAAAAATTTTAATGGAGGAATGAATATGAATAATCTTTTACAAGAAGTTATAGATGAAGTAGTAAAAAGAGTTAAGCAGGAAGCATTTATAGAGGTTGAAGCCTCAGGAAGACATATTCACTTATGTAAAGAACATATAGATGAATTATTTGGACCAGGACATACACTTAAAAAAATTAAGGATTTATCACAACCAGGTCAATACGCTTGTGAGGAAAGGGTTACCGTAACGGGACCTAAAGGTTCTTTAAAAAATGTTATAGTTCTTGGACCAGCAAGAAAAGATACTCAAGTAGAGGTATCTCTGACAGATGCTTTAGTTTTAGGAATAAAAGTACCAGTCAAAGAGAGTGGACATATTGATAATACTCCAGGAATAACAATTTCCACAGATAGAGCATCAGTAACTATTGATAAGGGTGTAATCGTAGCTAAAAGACACATACATATTACACCAGAGGAAGCAGTTAAATTTGGAGTAAAAGATAAGGAAATTGTTATGGCTCGTGTTTATGGTGATAGAGAGTTAATTTTTGATGATGTAGTAATTAGGGTAAATCCAAATTTTAGAACTTATATGCACATAGATTATGATGAAGCAAATGCATGTGGATTTAAAAA
This sequence comes from Clostridium sp., assembly GCA_029851835.1. Taxonomy (GTDB): domain Bacteria; phylum Bacillota; class Clostridia; order Clostridiales; family Clostridiaceae; genus Clostridium_J. The sequence continues at coordinate 39,847 of JARKVD010000002.1, forward strand.
AGGTACACTTTGCTCAATTATAAAGCATAAAGAACTTTAAAATTTTGAGTTTGCAGTAATTACGTTTAAGTAAGGAATATAGGTAAAGTTTCTTATGAGAATTGCAATATAAATTAAATATTAAGTAGTTGTTAGAATGTTAAAAAGTATATCTTAAATTAAGCCTTAATTAGGGGGCATGGATATGAATTACGATGAGATTGTGGACTTAATAGTTGATGAGGTATATAACAAAATAAATTGCTCAAAAAATTCAAGAAGTCCATTAAAAAAAATAGCTGTAGCGATGACGGAAGAAAATATAGATGAGATAATAAAAATCCTGGGAAATGATTATCAAATATCAGTTTACGGGAATGAAGGTATAGAAGGAGATATAATTATAATTCCAGCTTTATCTTTGGAATCTATGGCTAATCTTGCTACTCTTGTAACAGACAGCGCAGCAGAAGGTTTTGTAATAAGAATGCTTATGAGAGGTAAAGAGGTATACGTACTAGAGAATGGATTAGAGTATAGAAGGTATAAGAATACGGCTCCAAGAGCACTCTATAGTAAATACTTAGATTTTGAGCAGCAAATCAAATTAAATGGAATTAAGATTATAGGCTATATTGGTGAAATTAAGAAAGCTGATAAAAATCTATTAAGAGATGTTGAACCTACTAAAAATGAGGGTATTTTTAGTAATAGTTCATCTGAAGAAATAGAAATTAGGAATAAAAAGGTTATTAATGAATCAGAAATAAGAAATAGAATTATTCCAGGAATAGAAATAATCGTAATAGATAAAAAAAGCATTATTACTCCATTAGCTACTGATTTCATAAAAACTCATAACCTAAGAGTTAAGAGGGTTTAGTGGAGGCATAAGATGATTATTGGAAAAGTAGTAGGAAAATTGTGGTCTACTAGAAAGGATGAAAAGCTTAATGGCCAGAAGTTCTTAATAGTAAAGACAATGAAGAACAAAAATAAGATGGATGACAGCTTACTAGTATGTGCTGATAGTATTGGGGCAGGTGCTGGAGATTTAGTTCTTATAGTAAAAGGTGGTTCTGCAAGAGTATCTGTAGGAGATAAAGATATCCCTATAGATACTGCTATTGTGGGAATTATAGACACAATCGAGGTAGAAGATGAGTAGGAGCATTGCATCATTTGAATTTAAGAGCATAAGCAAAGGGACTGAAGTTACAGATGAAATGATAAAACTGGCAGAAGTTCAGATTATTCTTTTCAGAGTAATTTGCCCTGGAAGGTTATTGGTGATTCTAGCAGGAGAAGAAGATGCCGTTAAAACTGTCTTTAATAGAGGAAATGAAGCTGGCAATGGTCAGATTTTAGATAGTTCTATAATTAGCGGAGTAAAAGATACAGTTATTCAGGCACTTACTACCAGGATTATCATGCCTTCTAAAGGTGCAGTAGGATTATTTGAAACAATGACTATAAGCAGTGGAATTAAAGCATTAGACAGTACTTTAAAAGGTGGAAACTTGAATATTGTTAAATTACAGATGGCGTCTGGAATAAGTGGAAGATTAGTTTTTACTGTGTCTGGTGATGTTAGTGATGTAGAACAAGGACTTAAAAGTGGAAAAGATGCTATTGAAGCTAGACGTATAATTAATACATCAATAATAAGATCTCCAGATGAAATGATTCTAAAATACATAACATAAGAATTATAAAGTAACAGGAGATGAAGTGATGGGAATAAATGAAATAATCGTATATATTATGGTTATATTTATGGTATTAGGAGCCCTAGACAAATGTATAGGTAATAGATTTGGATTGGGCGAAAAATTTGAAGAAGGTTTCATGGCAATGGGTTCTCTTGCCCTTGCAATGGTTGGGGTTATATCTTTAGCACCGGTATTAGCAACTGTTTTAAAACCAGTAGTAGTACCTGTTTTTAACTTTTTAGGAGCTGACCCTGGAATGTTTGGAGGAACTCTTCTTGCTAATGATATGGGTGGAGCAGCTCTTTCAGCAGAGTTAGCTGTAAATCCACAAGTAGGTTTATTTGGAGGATTAATTGTAGGTTCAATGATGGGAGTTACTATAGTATTTACTATTCCAGTAGCCCTTGGAATCATAGAGGAATCAGACCAAAGATTTTTAGCACTTGGAGTACTTGCAGGGATAATTACAATTCCGATAGGTTCCTTTGTTGGAGGTTTAGTAGCTGGCTTTCCGGTAATGTTGGTTCTAAGAAACCTAATTCCTATAGTTATTATTGCAGCACTTATTGCATTAGGACTATGGAAATTTGAAAATGCAGTCATTAAAGGCTTCACTGTATTTGGTAAATTTGTTGTTATTATAATTACTTTAGGTCTGGCTGCAGCTGTAGTTGAAAAACTTACAGGTATAGTTTTAATTCCAGGGATGAATCCAATCGAAGAAGGTATAACAATAGTTGGCGATATAGCCATTGTATTAGCTGGAGCCTTCCCACTTGTATATGTAATTACTAAAGTATTCAAGAAGCCTCTTATGGGATTAGGAAAAGTTTTAAAGATGAATGATGTTGCGGCAGCAGGATTAGTTGCAACTTTAGCTAATAGTATTCCAATGTTTGGAATGATGAAGGATATGGATGACAGAGGTAAGGTTATTAACGTTGCTTTTGCTGTGTCAGCAGCCTTTGTATTTGGAGACCACCTTGGATTTACGGCAGGCTTTAACTCAACAATGATACTACCTATGATAGTAGGTAAATTAGTAGCAGGAATAACAGCTGTAATTGTAGCTACATTTATAGCAGGTAGTGTGTCAGGTAAGAAGGAGGCTTAAACAAAATGGACATTGATAAAAGCACATTAGAAAGGTTAGTTAGACAAATTATCGAAGAAAAAGTTGGAGGAACTGCTAGCCAAGATAGTAGTGATAACGCAGTGGATTATATGAGAAATAAAGATGTTAGTGGAGTTATTTCTGTAAAGCTTCCAACTGTTAGAGTTAGTGAAAAAGACAGAATGGATACAGGTACTGCAAGTGATATAGTTTATACTAAAGATTTATTTACCCTTGAAGAAAGTCCTAGACTTGGATGTGGTGTTATGGAAATGAAACAAACCACATTTGATTGGACATTAAATTATGATGAGATAGATTATGTAATTGATGGACACTTAGATATAGTGGTTGGAGGAAGTATCGTTTCAGCAGATGCTGGAGAATTAATTCTAATACCTAAGGGAAGTAAAATTAAGTTCTCAGTGCCTAATTATGCCAAATTTATTTATGTAACATATCCAGCAGATTGGGCAAATCAAGGTTAAAAATAATATTAAACAGATTAAAGCCTAAGACTAAAAAGTCTTAGGCTTTAATCTGTTTGTTAAGACATGTGGTGGATTAAAATGTTTCTGATTTTGATAAGTATTGAGGTCTTTTTTTCTTAGTGGCTACTATTGCTGTACAAGCAGCGCAGGTAACGGCTAATAGTATTAATGCTTTTTTCATAAAAATACCTCCCAAATTTGGATAGTTTAAATATCCATAAGTATATTATTATAGTTAAATGTTAACTATATTTTTATTTGTTGGTTTATCAATTAATCCATTGCTAGATGAATCAGATAAACTATTCTATATGATTTTCAGTACTGGTAATAGTTTTACTATTATCTTTTATGATTCTTGCCATAAAAAGAAGTTTTATTGCAACATATAATAATTTATTTATAAAATTTTTAGAGAATATCATATAGCTATAAGAAATATTAAATCTTAAAATCTCTTAAGAATAAAACAATACCGTATATATAACATAACAAGGTATATATACGGTATTGAATTTATATTAGATAGTTTTTTTATCAAGTTTTTTATTATATAAGAACATATAAAAAGATGCTGAAAAAATTACTAGATATCCTAAAATACTTATCATATCAGGAATTTGTTCAAAAATAACTAAGCTTATTAAAGCAGAAAAGATTATGTTTGAGTAATCAAATATTGATATTTCTCTAGCAGGAGCATGTCGATATGCAAGTGTGATTGCAAATTGTCCTAGAGTTGCAAAAACTCCAGCTAAGATTAAGTAAGTTAATTGAAGTCCAGTCATGGGCACATAGTTAACTATCATCATTGGGAATAAAGTTACTACAGAAAAACATGAAAAGTAAAATACTACAGTATAGTGTTTTTCTTTGTTACCAATGGCTCTTACACAGCTGTATGCAGCTCCAGCAAATACTGCAGATAATAATCCAGCCATATAAGGAATTATATCAACGCTAAAGGCTGGTTTAATTATAAGTAGAGCACCTAAAAAACCAATAATTATTGTTATTATATGATTTATATTTAGTTTTTCTTTCAAGAATATGGCACAAAACATTAATACAAAGAAAGGTGACATTTTATTTAGCATGTTTGCATCAGATAGTATTAGATGGTCGATGGCATAAAAATTTAAAACTACTCCAAGGGTTCCAAAGGTAGAACGCATAAGAAGTGTCTTTTGGTTTTCCTTTTTTCCAAATAAACTTTCCTTGTGACGTATAATCATAATTAAAGCTATGATGAAAGATATTACATTACGAAAGAATGCTTTTTGAAGAGATGGTAAATCACCAGCTAGTTTTACAAAGGCTGACATCATTGCAAATTCAAAAGCTGATAAAATTATTAGTATAATTCCTTTATTTCTATTATTCATAGTTTCCTCCATAAATGAGCCTCCAAATCTATGATTTGCAAAGGCGAATTTAAGTAAGAGTCTAAATCATTGATTTAGTTACTCGAACTTATTCAGTAGAGCACTCCTTCAGATAAATATGAGAAGGAGTTTCATTAATAACTTACCTAGTTATAAAATTTACATTAAATTAAGTTTAATAAGTTAAATTATTTAAATTAATAAGTTAAAATAGGAATAGAGACACAATTTTAAACAGGTGATAATTAATATCAATTATATTATGGAGCATTTAAAGTTTATTTGCAAGTATAGTTTATTTGAAGGAATTTAATAATTTAGAATTGGGAGATATAGAATAATAGAATTTATGTAGAAACTTCTATTTTCATTCTAAATTTTACATTATAATCGGGGGAGAATTATGAAGGACTTAAAAGTTATGATTAACTCAATTGAAAGCTTAAATAAGGAGGCAATGGTAGCATCTAAACGCTATTTAGATCATTTAAGCAAGCCTATTGGAAGTTTAGGAATTTTAGAAGATTTAGTTATAAAGTTAAGTGGAATAAAAGGAGAAACTATTAAAAAGATAGATAAAAAAACAATTGTTATAATGTGTGCTGATAATGGAATCGAAGCAGAGGGAGTTTCATCCTGTCCAAGAGAAGTAACAGCAATAGTTACACAGAACATAGCAGAGGGAACAACAGCTGTTTGTAAGCTTAGCGAGTATTATAATAGTGATGTTGAACTTATTGATATTGGAGTAGATAAGGATTTTGACAACCCAAAAATAATAAATAAAAAAATTGGTTATGGAACACGTAATATGATCCATGGTCCAGCAATGACAAGAGAGGAAGCTGTAAGGGCCATTAAAATTGGAATCGAAATAGTTAAAAATTTAAAAGAAAAAGGATATGATTTAATTGGAACAGGTGAGATGGGAATCGGAAATACCACAACTTCGGCAGCAGTAATAAGTGTATTTTCTGGGATAGATAGTGATCTTATAGTAGGAAAAGGATCAGGATTAACTGATGATGGTCTTGCAAATAAGAGAAAAATAGTAAAAAAAGCACTTGAAGTAAATAAGCCAATTAAAGAGGATGCCTTGGATGTACTTTCAAAGGTAGGTGGATTTGATATCGCTGGCCTATGTGGAGTATTTTTAGGAGGAGCAATTTTTAAAGTTCCAATTGTAATAGATGGATTAATTTCATCAGCAGCAGCATTGTGTGCTAAGAGTTTATGTCCTACAGCAGGTGAATATATGATAGGTTCACATCTATCTGCAGAGCCGGGAGCACAGTTTGCTATGGAAGCATTAGGAGTACAGCCGCTATTTAATTTAGGAATGAGACTTGGTGAAGGTACAGGATGTCCAATTGCATTTAGTATTATCGAAGGTGCAATTTATACTATGAATAACATGGCATCCTTCAGTGAATCAGGTGTTGACAAAAGTGATTATATAGATATAAGAGAAGCAGAATAAGAAAGAGCAGGGAAGCAGCCATGAATATATATGTGGTTAGGCATGGTCAAACAGAAGAAAATTTGAAGGGCACATACTATGGTGCCTTGGATTGTAGTCTTACAGAATTGGGTGTAAAGCAGTCTAAGGTATTAGGTGAACGTCTTAAGAATATTAAGTTTGATAAAGTTTATTGTAGTGATTTAAAAAGAGCTAGGGAAACTTTAAAGTATATCAATGTAATTAACGATGTTGTTATAGATAAGAGGATACGGGAAAGAAATTTTGGGGTTTTTGAAGGAAAAACATTTAAAGAAATAGAAAATGAATTTGAAGAAGAATACATTGCTTGGAATGAAAACTGGAAAGAATTTAAGCCTAATGGTGGAGAAAGTTTTATAGATTCATATTTGAGGGTAGAAGAATTTATGGAGAATTTAAAAGCAGAAACAGGAGAAAATATCCTTGTCTGTACTCATGGAGGGATAGTAAGAGCAATGTATATATATATTCTAGGCGGCAATTTAGATCTATATTGGAGGTTCAATTCCAGAAATGCAGATTTAAGTATAATTAAAAATAGACAAGGATATCTTTATATAGACAGCATAATTCCAGTAGAAGTGGTATAATGCTTAATAGTATATTCTTAATAGTATATTATTTACAGTGTATTAATCATATATAAAAGTGGTACATAAAGTGAAGAATATTCAATGAAACTTATAAATATGGAGGACGAAGATGGGAATTAAGATAGTAACAGACAGCACTAGTTATATACCTAAGGAGTTGCTTGAAGAATATGACATATCAGTGGTATCCTTAGGAATAGTCATGGAAGGAATAGGTCAGAAGGAAGTAGAAATCAATAATGATGAATTTTATGAAAAGCTAGGTAAATTGGATTCCATCCCAACTTCTTCACAACCTACAATAGAAGATTTATTTAATACTTTCGATAAAATTATGGCAGAAGGAAATGATGCAGTTGGTATATTTATTTCTTCAAATATGAGTGGAACTTATTCAACCTGCAATCAAGTCATAAGAGCTATGTTAGAGGAAAAGTATCCTGAAAGAAGACTTGAAGTAATTGATTCAGAGTCTAATTGTATGCAGATGGGGTATGCAGTACTCGCGGCAGCAGAAGCTGCAAAGGCAGGTAAGCCTATGGAAGAAGTTGTATCTGAAGTAGAAGTTATGAAGGGAAAAAGCCGATTTATATTTGTACCAGACACCTTAGAATATTTAAAAAAAGGTGGACGTATAGGTGGTGCAGCAGCTTTATTTGGAGGACTTCTGCAAATTAGACCTATACTAACTGTGGAGAATGGAAATACTGAAGTTTTTGGAAAGGTTAGAACAAAACATAAGGCCATTGATAAAATGCTTGAAAAAGCAGACCTTGATTTTAAGGAAAAAGGTTATGGAAAACTAATTGTACACCATATTAACTGTGAAGAAGAAGGTAAAGCTTTAGCTGCTAAGGTTAAGGAAGTTTTAAATATAGAGCCAGAGATGCAATGTATTGGACCTGTAATAGGATGCCACGTTGGTCCAAAGGCTGTTGGTATTGCTTATTATACGCAAAATTAGGGAAAACTTGCTCTAGCTAATAAAATTAGATAGAGTTTATAAATATAAAATATTTAAGTAAGGGGCGATTGTAGTGGATATTAACTCAAGAATAGCAAGTCTAAGAAAAGTCATGAGTGAAAGAAATATTGATATATTCATAATTCCAAGCTCAGATAATCATGGAAGTGAGTATGTTAGTGAGTATTTCAGAGTAAGAGCATGGATTTCAGGCTTTACTGGTTCTGCTGGAACAGTAGTAGTTACTAAGGATGAGGCCCATCTTTGGACAGACGGAAGATACTTCTTACAAGCTGAAGATCAATTAAAGGGTTCAGAAGTTATTTTAGAAAAAATGGGTGAACCAGGTGTAAAGACGTATACAGAGTGGATATTTGATAATATTAAAGATGGTGGAACTGTAAGCTTTAACAGTAAAGTATTTACTGTGGCAAGCTTAGAGAGATTAAAGGAAGAGTTCAAGGGTAAAGAAATAAATATAAAACCAATTGAAGATGTATTTGAGAATTTATGGAAAGATAGACCAGATATGCCTAATGGTAAGGTGTTTATCTTTGATGAGAAATATGCTGGTAAGAGTATCTCGGATAAATTGGTAGAGGTTAAAGAAGAGCTAAATAAAATACATGTAGATAACTTCTTATTGGCATCAATAGATGATATAGCATGGTTATTAAATCTAAGAGGTGAGGATGTAGTAGGTAATCCTGTGTTCTTAAGCTATTTCCTAATGAGTGGAGATAATTATACTTTATATGTAGATGAATCTAAAATTACTGATGAAGTTGCAGCTTATTTAAAGAAAGCTAATGTTGAAGTTAAGAAGTATGATGATATTGTTGAAGATGTTAAAAATGTTAAGGGCTCATTAGTTTACGATCCAAGTAAAACTAACGTATGGATTAAGGAAGCAATAGCTGAAGATGTAAGAGTTACAGAAAAAAGAGATGTAACTACAGATCTTAAGGCTAAGAAAAATAAAACTGAATTAAAATGTATGGAAAATGCACATGTTAAGGATGGAATAGCTGTAGTTAGATTTATAAAATGGCTTAAAGAGAACATTGGTAAAATAGAAATCACAGAGATGTCTGCTGGAGACAAAGTCCTTGAGTTTAGACAGATGGGAGAGAATTTCCTTTACCCAAGCTTTGATACTATAGCAGGATATGGACCACATGGAGCAATTAACCACTATAAGGCTGAACCAGATACAAACTTAACTCTTGAACCAAAAGGATTATTCCTATTAGATTCAGGTGGACAATACTTAGATGGAACTACAGATATAACAAGAACCATTGCATTAGGAGAGTTAACAGAGCAAGAGAGAGAAGATTATACATTAACTCTTAAATGTCACTTAAGTCTTGGAAATGCAATATTTAGAGAAGGAACTGCAGGATGTCATCTAGACGTTTTAGCTAGAAGGGAGATTTGGAGCAGAGGTATAGATTTTAATCATGGAACTGGTCACGGTGTTGGGTTCTTTTTAAATATTCATGAAGGTCCAATGTCTATCGGAAAGAATTACGTTCAGGTACCATTAGAAATTGGAATGGTTATATCTAACGAGCCTGGAGTTTATAGAGCTGGAAGTCATGGTATTAGAATAGAAAACTTAGTAGCAGTACAGCCTAAATTCAGTACTGAATTTGGTAACTTCTTCTGCTTCAAAAACTTAACTCTATGCCCATACGACTTAGAAGCTATAAAAGTTGATATGCTAAATGGAGAAGAAATAGATTTAATAAATGCTTATCACAAAGAGGTATTTAATAGATTAAGTCCATCATTAAATGAAGAAGAAATTAGCTGGTTAAAAGAAGCTACAAAGGAAATATAATTTAATAAAATTAAACCTCAATACAGGGTGTTATAGCCTATGTATTGAGGTTTTTTCATAAATTTATTTAAAGATATCATTACATAATTATTTTATGAAGTGAAACAATAAGTTAAGATAGCTGTTTGAGTAAGGAAATAAAATTTACTTGCAAAAAAGCTGTAAAACAAAGGAGGAAATAGAATGTCATCAAATAATAATAATGGAGGAAAATTATCCTTAACAGCACTTATATTAATGATTTTCACTTCAGTTTATGGTTTTAATAATATGCCAAGATCCTTCTACCTAATGTCCTATGGATCAATATCATTTTTTATTGGTGCAGCAATTTTATTTTTTATTCCATTTGCTTTCATGATGGCAGAGTATGGAGCTGCATTTAAAAATGAAACAGGAGGAATATACTCATGGATGGAGAAGTCCGTTAATGCTAAATATGCTTTCGTGGGAACTTTCATGTGGTATACTTCAGCAGTAATTTGGATGGTGAATGTATCTTCAGGCATATGGGTACCTCTATCAAATGCAATCTCTGGAATAGATAAAACTAGTACTTGGTCACTATTTGGATTGAGTGCAACAAAGACTCTAGGTATTCTTGGAGTTTTATGGATTATATTTGTAACATTTATATCTACTAAAGGAATTGAAAAAATAAAGAAGATTACTTCTGTTGGCGGTACTGCAGTAGCGGGATTAAATATTTTGTTATTAGTTGGGGCTATTGCAATATTAATAGGTAATGGAGGAAAGCTTGCACAGCCAATTCAAGGCTTAGCAACTTTTGTTACATCACCTAACCCAGCATATCAAACTTTAATATCAATTATGTCTTTTTTAGTATTTGCCATCTTTGCTTTTGGTGGTATTGAGGTTGTTGGTGGCCTTGTTGACCAAACTGAAGAGCCGGAAAAGAACTTTCCCAAGGGATTGGCACTTTCAGCTATTGTTATAGCTATTGGATATGCCGTAGGAATTTTCTGTACAGGTGTATTCACAAATTGGAATGATATCCTTGGAGCAAATGGTAAATATGGTGATATAATTACTATGGGTAATGTATCTTATTTAATAATGAATAATCTTGGATATCAATTAGGAGCAGCATTTGGAGCCTCACAAGCTGTTTGTATTCAGATAGGAAATTGGATAGCTAGATTTGTTGGATTATCAATGCTATTTGCTTTAACGGGTGCATTCTTCACAATGACTTATGCTCCACTTAAACAGTTAATTGCTGGTGCACCAAAAGGTTTGTTCCCAGATTATATTGCAACAACTAAGAATGGAATGCCTATCAATGCTATGACAGTTCAGGCAATTGTAGTTATTGTAATTATAATTGCAGTTTCCTTTGGTGGAGAATCTATGGCTAAATTTTTTGATATTTTGGTAGCAATGACGAATGTTGCTATGACGATACCATATATGTTTTTATCAGGGGCATTTATTTCATTCAAGAGAAAAACTGAAATTCAAAAGCCTTTTGAAGTGTTTAAAAGCAAGGGTATTACAATCTTATTTACGGTAGTGGTAACTTTAATAGTTGGTTTTGCTAATGTATTTTCAATCATAGAACCAGCTATGAATGGTGATATTGCTAAAACTGTATGGAGTATTGCAGGGCCAGTAGTTTTTTC
>JARKVD010000017.1 GCA_029851835.1 Clostridium sp.
TAACAGCCCTCTATAGCATAACTTTAAAGATGACCACCAATGATGAAACCTATATGTTTAAAGGCTTCATAATGGCATTTAAAGAAAATTTTAAAGCTTCAACCATTGTTTGGCTAATCTTCATTGCTATTGGACTAGTTCTTAGTGCTGACTTCTTCTTTACTAACCTTTTCAATACTATGAAAATAAGCAGCATACTAAGAGTTGTCTTTACTGGACTTTTAATAATAGTTTTTATAATGCTTTCTTATGTATTCCCTATAGTAGCGAAGTTTTATAACACTACGGTAAATTACATTAAGAATTCCTTCTTAATGGCCCTCTGTCATCTACCTGAAACTCTTGGAATATTTCTAGTAAATGCTCTTCCAATAGTTTGCTTCTTAGTTGGTTCTTACCTTCTAGCCTTCGGAACTGTATTTTATTTGTTTATTGGCTTTTCCCTAAGTGCCTTCATAAACTCCTTCTTATTTAATAAGGTATTTGTACATTATATAATAGAAACTCAACCCGAAATTTAATGGTTGAGTAACATTTACTTAATTAAAATTACTCTCAAATAGCTCCTTCTATATTCATTCAAATGAGCAAGTTACCTTGTAATGTCATTATACTTTTATAAAGATTTAATTTTAATTGTCAGTTGTGGGAATTTTTGAACATAATTGTTCTATTGGATTTTTGGGTTGCATTCGTAACGATTAAGAATATATGAATATGTAAATGTTTTATTAATTTAGAATGCTCGAATATAGAATGAAGAATGAAGGTTGAAATCCAGCTGATGCTGGATTTCTTTTATTTTATATTTTGGATTCTCTTTTTGGAGAATGTTTATTGGTTTGTATGGTTGAAGTAAGTGAGAATTTTAATATTATTTCTACCGCTAGTGTATATATTGATTATAGGTCATAAAAAAGAGGTGTCAAAACTTTTAAATAATGACACCCCATATCTTAAATGCTGAACTCCTATATTTTACTTATCAAATTCTAATTTTTAAAACACACTTCACTTATCATAAACATTGAACCTTATACTGTTCGGCTTCAACATATTATCCTCAAATATATATTCTATAACTACTTCTCCAATAAACAATGATGGTGATACTTGAGCTGCAACTGTTGCAATCAATGTTTTATTAACCACGGAATAATTTATGACATTTCCAAAGTATACATCTGTAAACCAAAATCCAACACTATTCTTTTTAACCCTCGTTGAAAACTTACTATTTCCAATAGATATATTAATAATTACAGGGTCTAAATCTTGATTTAATCCTGTATGAACTTTACTTTTAATCTCATCTAAGGGGTCTACCATTTTAATTTCCTCGAAATTATCTACTTTAAAAATATTTACTTCTTGAATACTTACTTCTGTACCTGTCCATTTTGTAGTTATTACAAGTAATTCATCCTTATTATCATTATTAACATCACTGAGAATTAGTTCTGGGGCAAATGCTAAACCTACATCCACCTTCCAGGAAAACTCTTTTTTACTTTCATTTATCTGAAGTAAAATTTTTTCATATACACCACTTTGCCTAATCTCCTCCTCCTTCCAATCCATAGCATATAACTTAATATTTCCTTCTGGTGTAGATGCTAATAATTTATAATCTTCCACATGATTTTCTTCAAATTTAAACAAGTTGAAAGAAATTACAAATGGCAACATATAGCACATTAATTTAAAAAACATCAATAATCACCTCGCTATTGTATAGTTTTTCAATAACCTAAATAATTATCAATGCTTTAAATAACTTGATTATATGAATCGCAATAAACAAGCTATATTTATAGCCTTCATTCTACATTCTTAATTCCAGCATCCTAATTAAAAAAAGAGCCTTGCTTCTCAAAGAAGCAAGGCTCTTTCAAACTATCCGTATATTATTAAGGAAACTCCGCCTCACATGCGTTCGGTGGAGTGCTCGAAGAGTAAGTTCGTGTTTCCAAATCATAGATTTGGACACTCACTTAACTTCCACTGACCAAATCAAAGATGCACTCTGTGGAAGTTCTGCTGACCAAATCAAAGATTTGGAGCATCACTTCTGGACTCTCACTTATAGTCTAGTATCCCACATACCGCAGAATGCATCTACTGGGTCAACCCCAACGAATTCGCTTTCTCCAGTTAACTTAGCAACTAATGCATCTATTGTAACTTCATTAGCGTCATATGTGTTAATGTAAGTCTTAGCTTGTGGCACGTCAGCTAAAAGGAATGGGCTCTTGAATGAAACAACGATTGTTGGTATTTCATGTACATACCATGGAATCTCTTTTCCACCTTTAGAGAATCCCCAGCCCACTCTTTCAACAGTCATTCCAGTTCCGTTTACAGCAGCTGCTGTAATGATAAGGTCATACTTATCTACAAACTCTCCTACTGGACTTTTTCCTAGGAAATATTTCATTACTGCAAGGTTCTTCTCAGCACCTTCTTTTTTAGCTAATTCTTCTAATGGAGAAACATACATTTCAACATCGAAGCCTTTAGCTCTTAATTTTTCTGCTAACTTGTCTGCTGGAGAAGGTCCCTTTGGCATAATAAGATTAAACATTGATCCACCACTTGATGTTACTCCACCAACTGGAACTATTAGTATTCTTTTATGCTTTTCTACAGATAGAGGTAATACATCTTGTTTATTCTTAACTAAAGTTATAGCTTTATCAGCAACTTCTTTAGCTATTTTCTTGTGCTCTTCACATCCAACTACAGATAAACCTTCTACTGGTGGAACAAATTCTTCCTTAGCTTTTTTGTGTAAACCAAGACCTGCTTTAGCTCCTAATATTCTAGTTAAAGCATCATGAAGTCTCTCTTCTGTGATTACTCCATTTTTGTAACCTTCCATCATGTATCCGAAGTCTTCATCTAAATCATTGAAGAATAAGAACATATCGCAACCAGCAGCTATAGCTTGTGGTAATACATCTTTACGTTTCATAGCACAAGTCATTCCTACCATGTGAGAAGCATCTGTTACTACTAAACCATTGAAACCTAATTTACCTTTTAGTAAATCAGTAGTGATTTCTTTACATAAAGAAGCTGGTAATATATCTTCATCCTTTATTGCTTTGTTGAAGTGTTTTGTGTATGCTGGGAATAAGAAGTGTCCAATCATAACACTTTGAATTCCTTCATCTATAAGACCTTTGTATATTAAACCATAAGATTTATCCCACTCTTCACATCCAAGGCTCATTACAGCATTAGATATGTGGTGATCTCTTTCATCAATTCCATCTCCTGGGAAGTGCTTCATTGCACAAATCATGTTGCTTTCACTAACGCCTTTGAAGTATCCTAAAGCATTAGCTAACACCTTCTCAGCTTCATTAGAGAAACATCTAGAAGATATAATTGGGTTTCTCCAGTTTAAGTTTATATCTACAAGTGGAGCAAATGTCCAGTTACTTCCTGTCGCAGCTCCCTCTATTCCACTGATTCTTCCCATTTCATAAGCGTATTTAGGATCATTAGTAGCTCCTATTTTAACTGGAAGACCAACTTCTGTTCCGCCGCCACAAGCACCGTTTCCGCCGCCTTCAAGGTTTGAAGCTATAAATAGCGGAATTTTACTGTTTGTTTGAAGAATAACGTTTTGCTGATGTATTTCAGCTGCTGAACCAGGGTTGTATCTTGCAGCACCTATGTGATAGTTATTTACTACATTTTTAAGATACTCCTCATCTCTAGTTATTCCAAGGTTAACGAATAACTGTCCTATTTTTTCTTCAATTGTCATGCTTGCAATTGTGTCTTCTACCCATTTAATAGCCTCATCGTCAAGATTAAATGGTTTTGCTTTTAAGTTTACCATAATTCTTTCCTCCTAGTTTGATCAATTTTTTATTCATTAAGTTCCAAATACCTACCCTAAAAGGCGCCTTTTATTTGGCTTCTTAAAGCTTACTCATTCTAATAAATATAGATATGAGTTCACTTTATCTATCAAGAACTGAATAGTATTCCTCTATCCAGATATCTTGCTTATCCTTAGTAATCTTACCTTCAACTAGTGCTGGTAAAACTTCATCTTTGAATCTTTTCCAGCTCTCTGCTTCTTTTCCTACTATAATAGGATAACACCATACGCCATTGTCCTCTGCAGCTTTTATGTCTCCAGGAGCATCACCTATCATTATTACTTTTTCTTTATCATAGCCTTTATCTAGTAAAGCATTTATACAAAAGGCCTTACTTCCTTCTTCTTGTGAAAGAAGTCCATGAACAAATTCTGTGAAGTTATGCTTTTCCCATTCATGCTCTAAAGCCATTTTATTGGCACTGCTTACTGCTGCAATATCAGCAACTTTAGAAGCTTCTTTTAAAGCTTCATAAGCATTTTCAAATGGATAACCATCTTCACTTAATTTTTTAATTTCCTTATTAGTGTCTTCACTCCACTGCAGAACAGTTCTCATACAAGGGTTATCATTAGTTTTTAAGAACTCTTCTATGGCTCTGTTTGAAAGCTCTGGACTATTATTGCAGAAATCTTCGAAAGCATCTAAGCCTTCAACCTCTACCTTTAAAGCCTTAAGAGTTAATAAACAAGCTTTAAATCTGTTTATTCCTCTTGTCCTTGAAAATAAGTTTATTTTTAGCCAAGTTTCATAAGCTTCAGTACATCTGTGATTTAAGTCAAAACTTTCGATGAAGCATGGTGCAAAGCATTTTTCATGCTTTGCATCCATTACATCCATGACACAACCATCACTATCTGCACACACTAAAAATTCTTTTTCTTTTTTTAAATCAGATAATATACTCATAGATTTCATTCCTTTTTCATTTATTTCATTACTTTAATTCGTAATTTAACTATTTTTTTATTTTATTTAACTTATCATTGACTAGGAATAAAGCACCCTGTGGCATTTTCTTTCCTGCCATTTTAGCAAGATCTTTGAATGTAAAGTTTTGAAGCATCTTCATCATTCCTTTATTAATCTTCATTCCCTGTCCAGACATGATTCCAGCCATTAACTCTCCAAGAACTGCTCCAGCCTCTGGATGAGCCATAACTTCACCAAATTTATCTTCCACTGAGAAATAGCCTTCCTTTATTTCCAATTTTGTTGGAACTGCTCTTCCATCATCAAACCAGTTAGCAACTCCGCCACCTTCTAGTTCTTCTGTATCATCATCAACAAAGATATAACTTTCATCTGCTATCTCTACACCCTTTAAGATAATTGTTTCTTCTGCAATTAATTTTTCCCCGTCATAGCCCTTGGCAGTTACTATGTTGTCACCAAGTTTTAACATATTCCCTTTAAATTCAAAGATTTTCTCTGCCCATAAATCTATAGCTTTTCCATCAAGATTTAAAACTACCTTCTCACAGTTTGAGTAAACCTTTATTGTTGTAGGTTTATCTATGACTCTGTTTTCAAATCTTCTTCCTGCAATGTGAACAAATTTCTCATTTGACCAGAAAGCTTTATAAGCAAAGAAGGCATCCTTCTTAATCTTTCTGTCAAAGGTAACAAGTCCTTTATTATTTCTTCCTTTAACTCCACCCTCATCACGCATGTCACTTCCAAAATCAAACATGTTCCAAACATGAGTTGACCATAGATACGGTCTTGCAGCAAAGGTTTTTAACATTTCTTCATGGTAATATGCATGATACTCTTCTGTGTAATCACGGCAAGCAGGTGTTTCTGTATGGTATTTTATAATTCCTTCTGCACCATACTCCGATACACCTAGAGGCTTGTCCGGATGCATTCCATGGAAAGCATCAAGCCATGGACCATTTTGATTAACATCTCCACCATACCATCCAAAATAGTGATTATATGAAAGTACATCGGTAAAGTTATGCATCTCACTATCCATTTCCACCATTGACATATGTGCAATAGTAGTTAATCTTGTTGGATCAAGTTCCTTGCAAAGGTCTGCTAAAATCTTATGGTTTTCATATAATTCTTCACACTCTCCACCTATAGTTATTTCGTTAGAAATTCCCCAGAAGCAGATTGATGGATGGTTTATATTTTGTATAATTAATTCTTTCATTTGAGAAATGGTATTTTCTCTTCCTTCAGCTTTAAATACTGAAATGAATGGAATTTCAGCCCAGATCACTTGACCATATTTATCACATAAATCATAGAAATATTCATCATGCTGATAATGTGCAAGTCTGATTGTTGTTGCTCCTACTTCACAGATTAACTTCATATCTTCTTCATGGTCTGCTTTAGAAATTGCCCATCCCTTATCTTCTCTATCCTGGTGTCTTGAAACTCCATGTAAGTGATATGGCTTACCATTTAAGAAGAAACCTAATTCTTTATCTACATGATAGGTTCTTATACCAAAATCCACCTTTACTTCATCTATTGCTTTTTCATCTTCTAATAAAGTAACCTTGGCTGTATATAAGTATGGATCAATAACTCCATGCCATAAATGTGGATTTTCAATTTTAAGTTTTACTTTTCCTTCTATTGTTGTAGTAGAACCTTCAGCAACACAACTGTTGTTTTCATCTAATATTTCAACTTTAATCTTTTTTCCTTCAGCATTTATAGTATATGCATTAACTGTTACTAAAGCTTTATTTTCTTCAACTTCAGAAATTACTACAACACCTTTACCGCCGTAGTATTCAAGGTCAAAATGAGTATTATTTACGTATATAAGATTCACATCTCGATATATACCACCATAAAAAGTAAAATCAGCCATTCCAGGATAAACTCTATGATTTTCCCTATTGTCTGCTTTTACAAATAAAGTGTTTCCTTTTTCAGAAATAACATTAGTAATGTCAGCCCTAAAAGTTGAGAATCCACCTTCATGATATGCAACTTGCACACCATTCACATAAACTGTAGCTATTGAGTTAACCCCTTTAAACTCAAGGAAAACTCGCCCACCTTCAGTATTAATAACTCCAAGGTCTTTTTTATACCAGCAGCTATTTCTATAAAAGTCTGAACCACCATCTTGTCCATCTAGGTTGTTCCAAGTGTGAGGAATATTAACGTTTTCAAATCCAGTATAGTTATTATCTGGTTTTTGAATATCATCTTTAGTGAATAACCAGTTTTCGTTAATGTTAATAACTTTTCTCATTCTTCCTTACCCCTTTACTCATAAAACTTTTATTTTTTTGAATTTCATTTAGCGATTACTATTTTTCTTAATTTCACTTACAAACTCCTTAGGGCTGATACCATATTCTGATTTAAAGGCCCTGTAAAAGTTTGCATAATCTCCAAATCCGCATCTTTGGTATACATCTGTTGGTGAAAACTCATCATATAGCATCTGTTTTGCAATTAAAAGTCTCTTCTGAATAATATATCTGTATATGCTTGTTCCAACAACTCGGTTGAATTCATGACTTAAGTGGTATTTACTCATAAAAAATTTAGATGCCAAATCTTCTAATGATATTTTTTCCTGATAGTGGTTGTTAATATAATTGACCACTTCACTAGCTAAAGCACTTCCTTTATCTTGAGGTTTATACATATTAGGTGTTTCTCTCATAAGTCTATTAATTTCTACTAAAAGTTGTCCTAAAAAACATCCTTTTAAAAATTCACTACCGTATAATTCATTTTCATTTTCAAAAATCATTAATTTAAGAAGCTTTAAAATATTATTTTGACGCTGAGTTCCAACTCTTAATAAATTTGATCTTTTTTGATCTGTGCAATCAAAACATTCTGTCAAGTCTTCATGTTTAGTTTTAAATCTATCCATGCAGCTCTTTCTTACCCACAGAACGATTCTTTCATATGGCGCATCTCCACTACCAAACTTTGGTTGATGAAGTTCCTTAGGATTGATTAGCAGAACATCTCCTGGTAAAAGTACATACTGCTTACTTTCAATACTAAAGGTAACATCTCCTGAAATAAAAAAGTATATTTCATAAAAATCATGGTGATGTAAATCTACATTGAACTCTTCACCATCTACATCTTTATAATGTTTATAATGATATACTTCAAAGTCATTTGCAGTCATAAGCTGACTATGATTAAACTTCTGATATTTTTCGCCCATAATAATTACCTTCCTCTATGAAATAATTATTGAAACTTAAGTGACACTCCAAACACTTGATTTGGTAAGTGGAACTTACTCCTTCAAATGAATATGAGAAGGAGTTTCATTATTAACGTTTAAACACATAATTTGAATACTATATATAATTTGAATACTTAGGAAACTTCTTCGACTAAAAAAGCTTTCTATAAGTTAATGTCCAAATCTTTGATTTGGCTAACAGAAACTTACTCCTTCGAATGAATATGAGAAGGAGTTTCCTATTAATAATAAGAATATAACAACATTGACAATGTGTCAAAACTTTCAGAAACTGTCGCAATATTCACAATGACTTTCCGCAATATTAACATATAAATATGTTATTTGAATATGATATCATCAAAATATAGCAAGGTAACATAAACATATTTAATAAAATAGTCACTTAAACAATAATGAAAATGTTTAAATTCATTGCTTAAATTTACAAAAGCTATAAAAAGATGAGGTGTTTTAGATAATGAATAATATTATTATCTCAGGCTTTAGTGATGAAATCGATAAGTGTTTCGATACTCAATTAAAAACAGCCACTGCTTTAGGAATGGATCATATCTGCCTAAGAAGTGCTGATGGTAAAGGTATCGCAGAATATACACTTGAAGAATTCAAAAATACACTTATGCCTCAATTGGACAAGTATAACGTAAAGGTTTCAAGTATTGGAAGTCCAATTGGTAAAGTTAAAATTGATGACGAAGAGGGTTTTGAAAAACAACTTAACCAGCTTCACACATTATGTCAAATAGCAAAAGAAGTTAACTGTAAGTACATAAGAGTGTTCAGCTTTTATATTCCAGAAGGTGATGACTTCACAAAATACACATCCGAAGTTATCAGAAAATTAACTCAGTTTGTTGATATTGCTGCCCAGTATGAAATCGTTCTTATTCATGAAAATGAAAAAGATATATATGGTGACATAAAAGAAAGATGCTTAGAAATATTAAATACTATTAATAGTCCTTACTTCAGAGCTGCTTTCGATTTTGCTAACTTTGTACAATGTGGCGAAGACACAAAATTATGTTACGACCTATTAAAAGATTTTGTAGCTTACATCCACATAAAGGACGCTGTTTCTTCAGACAATGATAACGTTCCTTGTGGCACTGGTGAAGGAAAAATCGCCGAAATATTAAGACAAGCAATTGTGGAAGATGGTTATAAAGGTTTCTTAACTTTAGAACCACACCTTGTAATATTCGATTCACTTAAAGATCTTGAAATAAAAGATACTAGTGAAATCATAAAGGAAGCTAAAGCTAAAGATGGTGCTGACGGATATAGAATCCAATATGAGGCACTTACAAATATATTAAACAGCATATAAATAGGGATTTTGAAAGGAGAAATTATCATGAAAAAAATTAGATTAGGTATCGTTGGTGTTGGTGCTCAAGGTGGCGCTTACGCTGGATTTATAACAGGAAAAGGCGGTTTCCCAGGAATGCCAGCTCCAAGACAACCAGAATACGTAGAGCTAGGTGCAATCTGTGATATAGACCCAGCTAAAAAAGCTATGTGCGAAGAAAAATACCCAGAAATTCCTTTCTTCACAGATTACAAAGAAATGATAGCTTCTGGTAAAGTTGACTCTATCGTTACTTGTGTACCTCACTACTTACACCACGAAATGGCTATATATGCTATGGAGCACGGAATGAACGTTCTTGGAGAAAAGCCAGCTGGAGTTAGAGCTAAAGACGTTAGATTAATGAACGAGTGTGCAGCTGCTCACCCAGAAGTAACTTTCGGAATCATGTTCAACCAAAGAACAAACAAATTATATCAACAAGTTAAAGCTTTAATAGCTTCAGGAGAGCTTGGAGAAATCAGAAGAACTAACTGGATCATCAACTCTTGGTGGAGACCAGACAGCTACTATCAACAATCTGATTGGAGAGCAACTTGGGGCGGCGAAGGCGGCGGAGTTCTAGTAAACCAAGCTCCACACCAATTAGACTTATGGTTATGGATGTGCGGACTTCCATCAAAAGTTTACGCTAAAATAATCAACGGAGCTCACAGAGATATTGCAGTTGATAACGACGTAACAGTTGTTGTTGAGTATCCAAACGGAGCTACAGGTTCATTCGTTACTTCTACTCACGACCCAGTAGGAACAGACAGACTTGAAATAGACCTAGATGGTGGAAAAATCGTAGTTGAAGATAGTAAAAAAGCTACAGTTTACAGATTCAAAAACAACGAGCAACATATGAATGAAAACATGAGCATGATGGACCTTATGAAGCTTACTATGGGTAACTCTGCTGGTGGAGACGGATTATTCACTGTTGAAACTTTCGAAAACACAGATGGATGGGGCTTCCAACACACAACAGTTATGGACAACTTTGCTCAAAACATCTTAGAAGGAACTCCACTTCTTGCACCTGGTTCAGACGGAATTAACGGAGTTAACCTTGCAAACGCTATCTATTTATCTTCTTGGACTGGAAGAGAAGTTTCATTCCCTGTATCTGAAGAAGAATACAATGCAGAGTTAAATAAGAGAATTGAAGAAGAAGGAAAATTCCCAGTAAGAGCATAATTATAACTCTTATTACGGGTTAAGGAGATAGGTTATGAAAAGAGCGGCAGTTATTGGTCTTGGTGATATTTCTATGGTTCACATCCCTGCATTACTAGGTCATCCTGAAATTGAGTTAGTTGCAGTATGCGATGTGGTTAAAGAAAACAGAAGTTGGGTGCCTGAAGAAATCCCATTCTATACAGATTATATTGAAATGGTTAAGGCAGAAAAACCAGACTGTGTGCATATTTGCCTACCACATTATCTTCATTATCCTGTTGCAAAGGAGCTTGCATCACTTGGTGTAGATATATTTTGCGAAAAGCCTCTAGCTTTAAATACAGAGGAGGCTTTCGCCTTTGCAAAGTTAGAAGAAGAATACAATGTTAAAATATGCATTTCTCTACAAAACAGAAGAAATGAAACCGTTGAGACCCTAAAAGAAATCATTGATAGTAAAAAATATGGAAAAGTAGTAGGAATTAAGGGACATGTATTTTGGTACCGTCCAAAATCTTACTATGACATAAAACCATGGAGAGGTAAACTTGAGACTGCTGGTGGCGGCTGCATGATAAACCAAAGTGTTCACACTCTTGATTTAATGCAGTACCTAACTGGAGACAAGGTTAAATCTATTAAGGGATCAGTTTCTCAAATTTTAGATTACGGCATTGAAGTTGAAGATACAGCTAGTGCACGTCTATACTTTGAGAACGGTGCAGTAGGAATGTTCTTTGCTACCGTTGCAAACTACGAAAACCATAGTGTTGAGCTACATGTTAAATGCGAAAACAAAGAATTTTTAATCAGAAACAGTATTTTATATAGTATAGAAGAAGATGGACTTGTTCAAATTGTGGAAGATGCCCGTCTACCTGGAACTAAGTTCTATTATGGTGCTTCTCACTCTAAACTTATTGCTGAATTCTATGAAGTTTTAGAAGGCAGAAGTACAACTTACATTCACCCTGCTGATGCAGTTATGTCAATAAGACTTATTGACTCTATTGTAGAAAGCAGCAAAACAAATAAACAGATTGAATTATAAGGAGATGACTACCATGAAAAAAGGTTTAGTAGGCGTTCAGATGATGATGCTTAAGAAAAAAGTTGAAGAAATGGGAGTATATGAGGTTTTCAGAAAATTATCTGAAATGGGCTTCCACTGCGTTGAGGTTAGCCAAATACCAATGACTCCAGAAAACGTTGCTGAAATGAAAAGAGGATGTGCAGACTTCGGTATTAAAATAGCTGCTCTTTCTGCTGCTGTTGAGCCAATGCCAGGAATGCCAGGAGAGTCTTTACAAACTGATTTCGATAAAATCGTTGCTGACTGTAAAGAACTTAACTGTAACTTCTTAAGAGTTGGAATGCTTCCATTCCACTACATGTCTAGCAAAGAAGGGGCTATGACTTTCGTTGCTAAAATGGAAGAGTTAGCTGGTAAACTTGCTGAGCATAACATAGAGTTATACTACCACAACCACCACGCAGAGTTCAGAAAATATGATGGAGAATACTTACTTGATATCATCAAGAACAACACTTCTCACATCGGATTCGAGCTTGATGTTCACTGGATTCAAAGAGGAGGAGAAAACCCAATTACTTTCGTTAAGAAATATACTGACAGAGTTAAACTTCTTCATCTTAAAGACTACAGAACTGGTGAGTTTGTAATGCCAGAAGTTAAAGGACCAGAAGACTTCATGAAGGTTATGGAGAACTTTAATAAAATTACTCAATTTGCTGAGCTTGGTCAAGGTTCATTACCAATGAAGGAAATCGTTGAAGCTGGTTTAGAAGCTGGAAGTAAGTTCTTCCTAATCGAACAAGATGATACTTATGGAAGAGATCCATTCGAGAGCTTAGAAATGAGCAGAGATCACCTATACTCTCTTGGATTCAAGGATATGTTTAACCTATAATATAATAAAAAAGAAAGGTTGTTCACTTCGAACAACCTTTTTTTTATTTAAATCTATATTAAAAATATCTATATGTATTTTTTTTAATATTCTACCTTGTCATTCAGGGTATTTAAGTATTCCATTCTACATTCATATTGTTTTATGGTTAATGAACCTAATTGTGTTTGACTATATATAACTGCAGTATTTTCAATTTCACAAAACTCTTCAAATTTTATATCTAAATTTTCTTCCTTTGAGTATTTATTTAGGATTTTAACGTATTCTCCAACTTTATTAAAGTGTTTTTTGTGAAGATACACAAACGGTATCATTAACATAAACATAATTCCATTTGTTGTATACATAAATATACTTAAATTTGACTTTGCTTTTTTTATATGATTTTCAATAGCACTACAATAATTTTCAATATTTAACATATAATCTCCACCTTTTTTATTGTATATAATATTCTATCATACAATATGTGGATATTGTAATTATATTGCATATTAAATCTCCCTACTGCTAAAATAACCTCTTATACTTGATGCTATCTTTTGCAATTTTAAATTATTCAATCCATTTAAATCAATCCATGTAATTAGAACTACTTCTTAAATAAACTCAACAGACGGTCCCAAAATCCAACTTCTTCTTCTACTTCTTTTACTTCTTCTACCACTGGAGCTTTAATCTCTTCTGTCGACATGATAAACTGAACTGATCCCATATTAGTATTTCTAGGATCTACAAAGGAAACTGCGTCAAAATTTCCCCCACTATATTTGTTTATCAGATCATCAACGGTATCCTCCATAACCTGTGGCATGTCCTTTGTACCTTCTTCAAATTCTTTGGTACCCTTTGCTAAGGTTGCACTTCCTTCACCTGCTTGCTGTACTCCATCCGTATATAAATTAGCTCCCTGAAATAACTTGCCACTCCCCTCTGTAATAGCTTTTACCCCCTTGGAATACTGAACTAAGCCTCCATGGAAATCATTATAGCTTGAAGCTAATGTTCCTAAACCTTGTTGTAATTCCTTCATAGTTTCTTCTATATTTACTTCTTCTAAGGATGTTGAAAGCTGCTGTGACATCTGCTTTAGTCCCTCTCTCACCTGTCCAATTCCATAAGCTAAAGATGTATTCTCCATCCCTACTGTTGGAGTAGGATTTAAAGCATTATCTAAAGCTTCAAACATAGGTTTAACACCTTCATATACACCTTGTATTCTTTGTATATCCTCGTAGGATTTCATTAGCTTCTGATACATTGAGAGAGCAACGGGATCTCCTGCTGCATTAGCCATAGCCCCTTGTAAGGCTCCTAATTCTTCATTAGACAAAGTATTAGCCGAGCCCTTAATTGTTTCATCTAAAACACCATAGGACATCTTAAATCCATTATAAAGCCCTGTAATTCCATCTTGAACCTGTCCAAGAGCATCAGCTAATTGATCTAATACTAAAGGTAGTGATTTTAGCTCACTTAAGCCTTGAATATCCCCTGCTACCAATTGACCACTTATGGTACTAAGGGCATTATTAATTTCTGATGAAGCAACGGCAAGTAGCTCTCCATTGCTATCTAGCTGCTGAAGTCCCCCTTCTAATTGAGCAATTCCATCCTTTAGATCCTTTCCCCCATTGGTTAATTCCTTCATTCCATCATTAAGCTGCTGTGCACCTTCATTTAATTGCTTAACAGCATCTGTGATTTTCTCCATTTCAGAAGTGATTTCATCAATTTTAAAATCCTCAGTATTAATATTCATACTATAAGGTACTGCAGCAATAGAGAAGCCTTTCATGGTAAATTCTTTTACCTGTGCTTCTATAGTATAATCTGCATCAGTGCCTGGCATCACTGTAAAGGTAAGATTCTGACTTTCTCCAGCCTCTGCCACCGTGGCACCTTCAGCCTTTATATTTGTACACTTATTAGGATCTAAGGCTACTGAAATCTGCATAAGATAATTTTCATAAAATGCACTATCTACATCAGGATTTCTAGATGTTTTTAATCTTATCTTCAAATTCCCAGAGGTCCCTCCTAATTTTTCTGGAGAGATTTTTTCATTATTTAAAAAGTATTCTATATCCACCTTCCAAGGAAGCTGCGAAGTTGAAGCTCCTTGGTAATAGAATTTTCCTTTTTCACCTTGAAAGCTTAATATATCATTGTTATAGCTAATCTCCTCAAGATTGGTCAAATTCTCTATACTCTCATAATGGCCATAATCTTTGATTGTTAATGGCTCCTTTATATCAAACACATTAACAACCTGAACATCTCTTATAGAACCATCACCTGCAAGCTTAGCATAGACATTTTCATTCTTAATAAAGGCCTCATTGGTAACACTTTCCTTCTCATCCTTTGCAGTAGATTTCTCATCTGCAAATGCCGGTGCCATACCTAAATTAAAAGCTAATGAAGAAACCACCGCTAAAGATATTATACGTTTTTTAGAGTTTTCTAATTTCATTATTTATTTGCCTCCTTCATTGTAAGTTTTTTATCTTTATTTTTTTCTTCTTTATAAAACTTTGCCTTCCATGTGGTATATGGAAGCACTGGATCAACAATTAAAATTAAGGCTGGAAGTAATAAAGTAACACACCCTAGTGCCATCAAAGGTCCTCGTCCAATCAATTCTCCCATAGCCTTAACAATTACATTGGTTGAAAGAAGCATTAAGCAAAATCCAGACAATGATAAGGTTATGGCAGAAATTAAAATAGAACCAAAAATATTGCTAATGGTATTTATCATAGCTGTTTTCTTATCCATTACCTTTCGGTGCTCCATGTACTTATCCGTTAACAGAATAGCATAATCCACCGTTGCCCCCATCTGTACTGTACTAACTATTAAATATCCTATATAGCTTAAGCCCTCACCCATAAAATAAGGTATGGCCATGTTAATCCATATTGAGGATTTAATAGTTAAAATCAAAGGTATTGGTAGAAGCCAACTTTTAGTCATTATGGCTAAAATCATATAAATACTTATCATGGTAATAATATTTACTACCACATTGTCCTTCTCCACATAAACCTTCATATCATACATATTGGCACTCTGACCACAAGTATAATGCTGTCCTGGATAATATTTTTCTGCTATATTGCGAATACTTTCTACAGTTTCAAAGGTTTCCTTGCTTTCATAATCACCATTTATAGAAATAATAATTCGTGCGTAATTATCAGAGTAAAACTGACTCACATCACTATTGGATAATAGCTCTGTAGGAATTTTATTACTTACCATTGCAGTATAAGAAACTATACTGGTCACATATTCTAACTTCTCTAATTCTTCACAAAGAATGGCTTCCTTAGTGCTGCTTTCCCTTGGAACTAATAGAACCATAGAGTTAATCTTTCCAAATCTTTCTTCTATTTTATACTTTTCACTTCCCTTTTCTACTCCATTTTCAATGCCATAAAAAAACTCATTACGATTTTGAGCCATATAGCTTGGGATAATAATAATAGTTAAGAGAATCATTACTGGAACAAGTATCCTTATAACCTTTTGTCCCATAGTACTAAACTTAGGTAAAAAACTGCCATGATGGGTTTTATCAATCCACTTACTTCCTACAAGAAGAAGGGCAGGTAGCAATACCATTACACAGGTAAAACTTAACAGTACCCCCTTTACTAAGCTTATCCCCATATCAGATCCAATCCTAAACTGCATAAATAGAAGGGCTATAAATCCAAATAGGGTTGTGAGCATACTAGCTGAAATAGATTTTCCTGAGGCAACTACAGCTAACTTTATAGCTTCCTGTGGAGATTTACCTTCTTCCTTATACCCATTAAAGCTATGTAATAAAAATATTACATAATCAATAGATACGGCTAACTGAAGCACTGGAGCCGCTGCTAAAGTCACAAAGGATATATCCCCTAAAAAGTAACTTGTACCTAAATTAATCAACACCGCCGCACCCATAGTTATTAAGAAAAATAATGGTTCTGCCCAGCTAGTTGTTGCAAGTATCAAAATCACTATAAGTAAGGGTCCAAGAATAATAACAGCATTAGCTGCCTCTTGTGATGCCGTTGACTGAGCTAAGGCTTGATCTGCTGCAGCTCCTGATATACTACACTCCTTACCAACAGCTTCGCGGATAGATTCAATAGCCGACTGTTCATGTCCCTCTTCCACTGTTACCATAAACAGTGCGCTGGAATCCTTATAATAAGATTCAACGGTTTCCTTATCTTGCATGTCTAAAGGCACCTTTAAATCCAAAGTATCATCTAGCCAAATAACTTCACTTACATGATCAGCTTCTTCAATTTCAGTCTTAATGGTCTTTGCTTCCATTAAAGATATATTTTCAACCATTACATTTAAATTTGGAATAGGCTGAGAAAATTCTTCTTCCATCTTTGAAATAGCTATGGTTGAATTGGCATCCTTAGGAAGATAATCCAATACATTATAATTAATCGGCACATAAAAGAACATTACTGCACTGATTAACATAGTAATAATAAAAAATGAAATGATTCCCTTTTTTCTTCTTACTATAAACTCTGATAAATATTTCATAATGTCCACCTCCTATAAAGTACAGTTGATTTTAAATAAACACTTGTTTACAAAACAACATATATTCATTATAATAAGGGTAAAAGGACAAGACAATAATTAAACTAATGGTCCTTTGTATGTTAATATACATACTCATATAATACTGTTGAAGAGAGAGAGAATATTTATGGAAAATTCACAATTGAATCATTTAGATCGTCGTTCAAAATACTCACAAAAAATGATCCGTGAGGCTCTATTTAAATTACTAGATGAAAAAAATTTATCTTCTATTACTGTAACGGATGTATGCCGCCTTGCAGATGTAAACCGTGGAACCTTTTACAAGTATTATAAAGACGTTCCTGATCTTTTTTCACAAATCAAAACTGCGTTTTTTCAAGAAATTCACCACATGATGAATTCAAGTGATTTATCGAATTTAGATAGTATATATCTAAATATTTTGAAGTCTATTAAGGGAAATAAAGATTTAGTAAGGGTAATTCAAAAATGTAACCACCTCTCCACCACTGTTGAAGAAATAAAAATATTATTAAAGGATAACATTGTAAGTAACATCAAGGGTGCTAAACCCCATGCTACCTATGAAGAAGTTGAATATATCTTAGAATTTCTCATTGGTGGTGGTGCAAATGTAATAAATCAGTGGGTTTATACTAATATGTCCATCCCTATAGAACAAATTCATAAACTTTTAGTTACTGCCACCAACGCCAGTCTAAATTCTTTATAAATCTTAACAAAACTACTATATAAATAATATACTTATATAATACTTTCTTTATAAATAAATTTTCTTTATATACAAATACATAAAAAATAACCTAAAGGTTTTTACGCTTTAGGTTATTTTTACTTATCTTATTATATTTTACACTCCGCTATAAGCTAAGAAGCCTCCATCTATAGGAATTACTACTCCTGTAACAAAGCTTGATGCTTCTTCACTTAAAAGATATAATAATGTTCCATTTAACTCTTCACTTTTACCGAATCTTCCCATTGGAGTTGAGTTTAGAATTTTACTTGTTCTTTCAGTTGGAGTACCATCTTCATTGAAAAGCAATCTTTCATTTTGAGCCGATACAAAGAATCCTGGAGCTATGGCATTGCATCTAATTCCTACCTTTGAGAAGTGAACTGCCAGCCACTGGGTAAAATTCGATGTAGCAGCCTTAGCACCTGAATAAGCTGGAATCTTAGTTAAAGGCTTATATGCATTCATAGAAGAAATATTTATAATAGAACATCCTTCCTTACCTATCATTTGACTTGCAAAAACCTGAGTTGGTATAAGAGTTCCAATAAAGTTAAGATTGAATACATGCTCTACTCCTTCACCATCAAGATCAAAAAATGTTTTTGTATCTCCATCTAAATCCCCTAATTCAAAGTATTCTTTATCTGTTGTAGCAGCAGGATGATTACCACCAGCACCATTAATTAATATATCACAAGTTCCAAAATCAGCTTTAACTGCCTCAGCAACCTCAATACAATTGGCCTTATCTAACACGTTACACTTGTATACTTTAGCAACTCCGCCTCTATCAATTATTCTGTCTGCATGTTGCTGAGCCTTCTCTACACTTCTATTGAGTAATGCTACCTTAGCTCCACACATGGCAACAACTTCAGCTAGCTGGCCACAAAGAACGCCGCCTGCACCTGTTATTACAGCTACTTTCCCACGCAAATCAACATTTAAAGGTAATTTCATATCTCTTACACCTCTTCACTTTCATTTGTTTCAAACATTTTAATCTGCCTTACAGAATTATTCCCTTTATGGATCCCACAACTCTTTTTATTTTAAACTTAATTTCAACTTAAGTATAATAATTTTTTATTCATTTGCACTTTTACTAAGGATAAATAAATTACCAATTCTTTTTAGTTAATAATTTATTTAATAAGGAAACTTCTTCTCATATTTATTCGAAGAAGTGCTCCACTGAGTAAGTTCGTGTCACCAAATCATAGATTTGGACACTCACTTAACTTCGAGAAACTAAATCAAAGATTTAGACTCTCACTTAAGGAAACTCCTTCTCATATTTATTCGAAGGAGTGCTCCACTGAGTAAGTTCGTGTCACCAAATCATAGATTTGGACACTCACTTAACTTCGAGGAACTAAATCGAAGATTTAGACTCTCACTTATGGGACCTACCATTAATTAAATTTTACACTTATATACCTATAAAATACATTGTTTATTCTGCGTTATCCATTGTATATATTGTTGTTAATTCTTTATCATTTGCAAGGTTAAAAATATCACAATCCCCTATTACACCCTCGTGTTTTAGCCATTTATTATTAAAATTTTATTTTATACAACTCGTATATTATAGTAAATAGACAATATTTATCCTTTATTTTTACAATGAATTTTATATTTTCCGCACTGCGCCAGCTTTATTTACATTAAATAGCATAACCCCATAGCTTTTCATGATCTTAATCCCAAACTGTTTTACTACCTATATATAAATTTCCCAAAACAGAAAAGTAGATTCCATAGGAATCTACTTTTCTTATATTGATTTATTAAGCTATTTCTTTCGCCTCTGCTTTAGCTTTTTCTTTAATTTCAGCTATAGCATCTTGAATTTCTTCCATCTTCTCTTTTGTTAATGGATAGAACTTCATAGCTATTAAGTTACATACAAGTCCGAAGATTGTAAGTCCAAACATTAAAGCTAAAGATACTACTAATATTGAAGTAGTATATGGTGTATCAGCTGTTGGCTGAGCTGTTGTAAATCCGATGGCAGCAATAGAAAGAGATACTATTGTTGTTCCAAAAGATGATATCACCTTGTCAACAAAGCTGAATAAAGTACCCATTAAACCTGGAACATATTTTCCACTTCTGTAAGTTTCGTAGTCTGCACAGTCTGCAGTCATTGGTATAACGATTGAACCTGCAACCCCAGCAGCTCCTTTTCCAAGGATTGTGAAGGTTAAGAATAATACTGTAAATAAGCTGATATTAGTTAAGCTTAGTGTTGTTGGATCTCCAAATACAAATAATGCAATTAAAGCAACATTGAAAATTAATCCAAATAGTGAACCATAGACCATAGCTTTTCTTTGTCCAAGTTTTCTAGCAATATATCCAACTCCAAAGAACATGATAAGCATGTTTGGAATCATCATTATCATTCCTAATTGTCCACCAATACCTACATCTCCACAAACTATACCATATAACATAACAGTAACTATAGAGTTTTGTGCTATTGTACCTGCTAATTTATCTGAAGAAGCTGAAACTACTAACATTTGTATAGCTCTATTATGTTTAAGCACTTCCCAATAATCCTTAAAAGTAACCTTTACAGGAACTCCTGTACCAAAGTATTCTGTTCTATCTTTACTCCATATTGCAATAACAGCAAGAACAGTGAAAATAGCTGAAGTTACAACTGTGAATGTAAGGAAAGTATTAAATAATTCTAAAGTAAATCCATTGTATTGCTTGTACCAAACATTCATAACTACATATC
The DNA here is from genome assembly GCA_029851835.1 of Clostridium sp. Classification (GTDB taxonomy): domain Bacteria; phylum Bacillota; class Clostridia; order Clostridiales; family Clostridiaceae; genus Clostridium_J. Next base: position 20,676 of record JARKVD010000017.1, read on the forward strand.
CCATTATTGAGAATAAAACTGTGTTATAAACACCATCAAATAGTGCAAATATAGGTCTTTGGTTTGGATCATTTGTTAAACAGCTTTGTGCTGATTTAGTAACAACACATTGTAGTGTATATCCAACAATATAAATTGCGTAAACAAATATAAAGTATATAAGGCTAAACTGCTTAGGAACTAGGTGAGTAGTCTTAAAGATAATTATAGCCATTATAGCAAGAGTAATATTTCCTAGCACCATGAATGGTCTATTCTTTCCAAATTTACCATCTGTTTTATCAAGGATAAATCCTATGATTGGGTCAGTAATTCCATCCCAGATTCTCATAGCCGTCATAATTGTTCCAGCTACAACAACTCCTATACCAGCAAAACCAACAAGATAATATGAGATATATCCCATTAATGTCATGTAAAGGTTTGTGGCTGTATTATTAAGCGGGAATAGTGCTAGTTGCCACCACTTAGCACGGTGATATTTAGAGTTTGTTTCTTTGTTATTCATTTGTACGCCTCCCATAATTTCTTTTGTTTGAATGTGCAAACTTTGTATTACTAATTATAAATATTCCGTAAATTAATAATAATCCTAATTTCAGAATATTAGAATTGCAAATGTAGTTGTTTACATTGCGCTTGTTGTTGTTTATTTTTGTATTATCATACTTTTTTTCACCTTGTTTTACATTAATAATATTAAATATATTGTATATTTCTAAATATTTCACATGTATATCTTTTACTTTTTACTATATTTTATTTTAATCACACCTATGGAATATATGGGAATAAATAAAAGCAGTCTTAAACAAGACTGCTTTCATAATTATTTTAAATTAATTAAACACCGCTGTAAGCTGAGAATCCACCATCTATTGGAATAACTACTCCAGTGATGAAGCTTGCTGCTTCTTCATTTAGAAGGAATAATAATGTTCCATTTAACTCTTCTGATTTACCGAAACGTCCCATTGGAGTTGCAGCTATGATTTTACCAGTTCTAGCTGTTGGAGTTCCATCAGCATTGAAAAGTAATTTTTCATTTTGAGCTGTAGCAAAGAATCCTGGTGCTATAGCATTACATCTGATACCTACTTTAGAGAAGTGAACTGCTAACCATTGAGTAAAGTTAGATATAGCAGCTTTTGCTCCTGAATAAGCAGGAATCTTAGTTAATGGGCAGTATGCGTTCATTGAAGATATGTTTATTATGTTACATCCTTCTCTTCCAACCATTTGAGCTGCGAACGCTTGAGTTGGTATAAGTGTTCCTAAGAAGTTTAGGTTGAATACGAACTCAACACCAGAAGCATCTAAATCAAAGAAGCTCTTAGTATCTGCTTCTAAATCTCCAACTTCAAAGTACTCTTTATCAGTTGTAGCTTTTGGATTGTTTCCACCAGCTCCGTTTATTAAGATATCGCATGGTCCGAAATCAGCTTTAACTGCTTCAGCAACTTCCATACAGCTTACCTTATCTAAAACATTACATTTGTAAGCTTTTGCTACTCCACCTAAAGCATTGATAGCTTCAGCATTTTTTGCAGCTGCTTCTTCATTTATATCAAGTAAAGCTACTTTCGCTCCGCTTAAAGCTAGAACTTCAGCAAACTGGCTGCAAAGAACTCCGCCTGCTCCAGTAACAACAGCAACTTTTCCTTTTAAATCAACATTTATTGGTAATTTCATAATAATACCCTCCTAAGTTTAAAACTACTTATTTTTCTCTAATGCTTCAAAAATACCTGTTAAATATGCAGCACCTAAAGCTCTATCATATAATCCATATCCTGGCTTACCTGTTTCTCCCCAGATCATTCTTCCATGGTCTGGTCTCATGTATCCGTCGAATCCAGTTTCAACAAGAGCCTTAACTATTTCATACATATCTAAGCTTCCACAAGAAGATAAGTGAGCTGATTCTTCAAATGAACCATCTTCAAAGTTCTTAACATTTCTGATGTGCATGAATGGAATTCTGTTCATAGCGCTATACTTTCTAACCATTCTTGGAATGTCATTGAAGTTAGCACATCCGTAAGAACCTGTACAGAATGTTAATCCATTGTATTCACTATCATATAAACTTAAGAATCTATCTACGTTTTCTTCACAAGTGATGATTCTTGGAAGTCCAAATATTGGGTATGGAGGATCGTCTGGGTGGATAGCCATCTTAACGCCACATTCCTCAGCAACTGGAATAACTTCTTGTAAGAAGTACTCAAGGTTTTTCCATAATCCTTCTTCTCCAACTACAGCATATTTCTTGAATAATTCTTTAACTTCTTCTCTTGTGTAGCTAGCATCCCAGCCTGGAAGAGAAACGTCATCATTTAATGGGTCAATTCCTTTTAATTGATCCATGTACATAACAAGGCTTGTAGAACCATCTTTAGCCATTTTATCTAATTGAGTTCTAGTCCAGTCAAATACAGGCATGAAGTTGTAACATACAACTTTAACTCCGTATTTAGCAACTCTTCTTATGTTTTCTTTGTAAACTTCTATATATTTATCTCTAGTAGGCTCACCTAGTTTTATATCTTCGTGAACTGGTATACTTTCAACTACGTCGAAAATTAAGCCTGCTTTTTCACACTCATCTTTTATGTGTTTAATGCTTTCTTCTGGCCAAACCTCACCTGGTTTAACATCATAAACAGCACCTACTATGCTTCTCATGGCAGGTATTTGTGAAATGTACTGTAATGAAACTGGATCGCTATCGCCATACCATCTGAATGATAATTTCATTTATTTTTCCTCCTATTTTAAACCGAAATATCTTACGGCATTATTATAACTTATATTTTGAACCATGTTACCTAGGTGTTCTATGTCACATGGATATTCACCATTTTCTACTACTGCTCCTATAGTATCGCAAAGGATTCTTCTGTAGTAATCATGTCTTGCAAAACTTGTGAAGCTTCTTGAGTCAGTAAGCATACCAACTGATGCGCTTATTGCTCCTGCTTCCATTATTTCTATAATTTGATTTCTGATACCTCTTACGTTATCTAGGAACCACCAAGCGCTTCCTAACTGAACTTTTCCAGGGATTTCACCATTCCAGAAGTTTCCTGCCATTGATGAAAGAACCATGTTGTCTCCTGGGTTTAAGTTATAAAGAACTGTGTTTGGAAGATTACCTGCTAATTCTAAATCATCAAGATAAGCTCCTATTTCTCCTGGGTTTGTAATAGCACCTACGCTATCTATACCTTTATCAGCACCAATTTTGTTAAATAACTTAGTATTGTTATTTCTTTGTGCTCCTAAATGTAACTGCATCTTAATGTTGTTCTTCTTATATAAAGAACCTAAGTATCTTAACACTTCACTCTTATATGCTGTTACTTCTTCAGCAGTTAAAGTTTCACCTGCTAAAGCTTTTGCAAATGCTGCTGCACCATCACCTGTACGGCTGTAGCTAAATAATATAAAGCCATGGTCAGATACTAAACATCCAGCACTTACGAAGTTCTCTATAGCTTTTTCTAAAGCTACTTTTAAATCTTCAAAAGTTTTTATTTCAACTCCAGTTGAGTTAGCTAATAATCCTATACTCTCAATAAAAGGAGCTTGTTCTATGTGTAATACTTTATCTGGACGGAAAGATGGTAAAACTTTAAATGGAAGGTTTTTCTCCGCCTTAATTTTCTTATGGTACTCTAATGAATCAAATGGATCATCAGTTGTACATATTGCTTTAACCTTCATTTTATCTAAAAGACCAACGGGTCTAAAGTCCTCACCTTGTAATTTTTCATTACATATTGTCCATATTTCTTCTGCTGTTGATGGATTAAGAGGTTTAGTTATACCAAAGTACTCCTTAAGCTCCATTGCTACCCAGTGATAAACTGGACTTCCAATTATATTAGGAACAACCTCTGCAAATTTAAGGAATTTCTCCTTATCACTAGCATCTCCTGTAATATACTTTTCTTCCACTCCACAAGCACGCATTGTTCTCCACTTATAGTGGTCTGCATATAACCATACTTGAGTTATATTCTCATATCCTTTGTTTTCATAAATTTCTTTTGGAATTAAGTGGTTATGATAATCAAATATCGGCATATCTTTAGCATATTTCTCATATAGCTCAAGACCTGTCTTATTGTTGATTAAGTAGTCGTGGCCCATATATTCTTTCATTGCCCATACCCTCCATAGATTTAATTTATTTATTAAGTAAATTGTATACCTTATAACCTCTAAAATAAATTGTGAATCTTGTGTCTAACTATGTATATGTTGTTGTAATTTTTCGGTTTTTATATAAATTTTATTTTTCTCTATTTTTTCCTTATTACAGTATATATATAGTGTAAACCCCTTAAAATACTTGTTTCCAAGATTTTTCAGAAATTTTCAAAGGTTTTTTCTTTCATCTTTCATTATGTATAAGTTTGATTTTTTATCCTCACAATTTACAATATTGTCAATTATACAGATAACGTTTTCCCAAACCTTACCACTTACCAGTATCACGGATAAAAAAAGTGGATTCCTAAAAATCCACTTTAATAATTTTACTAATATTTATTTCATCTTAATCTACAGTATTAAGCTACAATATTAAGCTACTTTGTTTTTAGCTTTAATTTCAGCAATAGCCTCTTGAATTTCTTCCATCTTTTCCTTAGTTAATGGATAGAACTTCATTGATATCAAGTTTAATACAAGTCCTATAATTGGTAATATGAACATTAATGAAATTCCAACCCAGAATATACCATCTGTATAAGGAGTAGTTGCTTCTGGTTGAGTTGTAGTAAATCCTATAGCTGCAATGGAAAGAGAAACTATGGTTGTTGCAAAAGAAGATATTACTTTATCAACAAAACTAAATAGAGTTCCCATTAAGCCTGGTACATATTTACCACTTCTATAGGTTTCATAGTCAGCACAGTCTGCTGTCATAGGGATAACAATGCTACCTGCCACTCCCGCAGCCCCTCTTGCTAGAATAGTGAAAGCTAAGAATAGTACTGTGAATATACTTATATTTGTTAAACTTAAAGTCTTTGGATCTCCAAAAATAAATAGTGCATATAAAGCAAGGTTAAATGTAATTCCACCAATAGAACCATAGATCATAGCTTTTCTTTGACCTAGTTTTCTAGCTATATATCCCACTCCGAAGAACATTATAAGCATATTTGGAATCATCATTATTACACCTAATTTTGAACCAATGGCTACATCTCCACAAACTATACCATATACCATCATTGCAATGATAGAGTTCTGTGCTACAGATGAAGCTAGCTTATCTGAAGATGCTGCTACAACAAGCATTTGGATAGCTCTATTGTGTTTAAGTACCTCCCAATAATCCTTAAATGTTACTTTAACAGCAACTCCTGTACCAAAATATTCTTCCCTATCTTTACTCCAAATAGCAATTACTGAAAGAACTGTTAATATAGCCGAACCAACAACTGTGAATTTTAAGAAGTGATGGAAGAAGTCTAAAGTAAATCCACCAAATCTAGGATACCAAACACTCATCACTACATATCCTAACACTGTGAACAGAGCAGTATTATATATTCCATCAAATAATGCAAATAGTGGTCTTTGACTAGGGTCATTAGTTAAACAACTTTGTGCTGACTTAGTTACAACACATTGAAGAGTATAACCGATTATGTATATAGCGTAAACAATTACAAAGTATATAAAGCTAAACTTCTTTGGCACTAGGTGAGTAGTTGTAAATATCACAATTGACATAATAGCAAGAACTATATTTCCTAATACCATGAACGGTCTATTCTTACCAAATTTACCATTAGTTTTATCTACTACATACCCTATAATTGGATCTGTAATTCCATCCCAAATTCTCATGGCTGTCATTACAGTTCCTGCTAATACAACTCCAATTCCAGCAAAACCTACTAGATAATATGAGATGTATCCCATAAGCATCATATAAAGGTTTGTAGCTGTGTTATTAAAAGGGAATAAAGCTAATTGCCACCATTTGGCACGATGATATTGTGTAGTTTTGATTTCTTTGTTATCCATTGTTAACCTCCAAATTTTTAAAAAATTATAATAATTACTACAAATTCATATTACGACAATTTTCTGAATTTTAAAATTGTAAATGTTTAGATTGTTATTGTGATTATTGCTTATTTGTAAATATATTCACTTATACTTCATTTTTTCCCATCTTTTTATATATTTTACACGGACCTATCTTCCTTTTATGCTTTCACTTATAATTTATTTAAAAATTCTTGCTATAACTATAATTTCAATATGATTAATATTCCTTTCAAATCACAATTTACACAATAAAAATAGCCTTACAAAATAGGTATCACCATTTTGTAAGGCTATTTTTATTTAATTAAATTTAAACTAATTCCATAGCATTCAATCCATTAGGCTACTTTATTTTCAGCTTTAATTCTAGCAATCTCTTCTTGAATTTCTTCCATTTTCTCTTTAGTTAATGGGTAGAATTTCATCGCTACTAAATTAAGAACTAATCCAAATATAGGTACTATAAACATTAAGAATAACGCCATCCAGAATATAGCTGAAGTAAGCGGAGTTTCTGGTGTTGGTTGTGTAGTCGTAAAGCCTATTGCAGCTATAGCAAATGCAACGATAGTTGTAGCTAAAGAAGATATTAATTTATCAACAAAGCTGAATAATGTTCCCATTAAGCCTGGTACATATTTACCACTTCTGTATGTTTCATAGTCTGCACAGTCTGCTGTCATTGGAATAACTATATTTCCAGCAACCCCTGTAGCACCATTTCTTAGCATCATAAACACTAAAAATAATATAGTGAACACTCCCATGCTAGTTAAGCTTAAAGATGTTGGATCTCCTAAGATAAATAGAGCAAATAATGCTAAGTTAAATACTACTCCACCTATTGAACCCCATATCATTGCTTTTCTTTGTCCTAATTTTCTAGCAATAAATCCAACTCCAAAGAACATAATTAACATATTTGGAATCATCATTATCATACCAAGTTGTCCACTTACCGCATAATTTCCACAAATAATTCCATAAAGCATTATTGCTATTACAGAGTTGTTACCTATTGACATACATAATTTATCTGAAGAAGCTGATACAACAAGCATCTGAATAGCTCTATTATGTTTAAGAACTTCCCAGTAATCTTTAAAGTTAACCTTTACAACTTCACCAGTTCCAAAGTACTCTTGTCTATCCTTTTTCCATATTGCAAATACAGCAAGCGCTGTTAATAATCCAGATGCTACGATTGTGAAGATTAAGAATGTTTTGAAGAACTCTAATGTGAATCCACCATATTTTTGCATCCAAATGTTAGACACTACAAACATTATTACAGTTTGCACTACTGACATGTAAATACCATCGAATAAAGCAAACATTGGTCTTTGTGATGGATCACTTGTTAAACAAGTTTGAGCTGATTTAGTTACTACACATTGTAATGTGTATCCTACAATATATATTGCATATACAAATATGAAGTATATTAATCTAAATTTTTCTGGTACTAAGTGACATGTTGTGAATATTACTGTAGCCATAATTGCTAGTATAACATTCCCAATAATCATAAACGGTCTATTCTTACCAAATTTTCCGTTTGTCTTATCTAGAACATATCCTATAATTGGATCTGTTATACCATCCCATATTCTCATTGCTGTCATAACTGTTCCTGCAAGCACTACTGATATTCCTACAAAACCTGTTAAATAATAAGTTACATACATCATTAAGAACATATAAAGGTTTGTAGCTGTGTTATTAAGAGGGAAGAATGCCATCTGCCACCATGTAGCGCGGTGATATTTTGTGTTCATCTCTTTATTTTCCATTTGTGTACCTCCTGTTTTTTAATATTGTTATAAATTCTACAATTCAATGTTACAATAATCTTCAGAATATTAAAATTGTAAATGTTTAGATTGTCATTGTAATTGTTGCGTAATCGTTTAAATAACCCTTTAAAAACCATAATTCTTATTATATTTAAATTACTTTCTTTATATTATTAAACTATTTTAAAAAAATTTCCCATAACTCCTTTGTATAAGATATTTTATAACGCTTCCAAATTTCAATATATTAAACTTCAATGTTAAAAAATTGTTTTATATCACTTTTTTACCTAGCATTCACTGCACTTAAACTGCATCTCTTCCTATAATTAAAGTTTTTAATGTACCCTAACACTTTTAATAAACCAATACATTTCAAATATATCCCGCATTGCAATTTCTCCACCATCCTTACCTCCAGCTTCAAATAGGCTTTTACATTAGAAACGCGCTAATTTCTTTATCTTTCATCAATTCTTTCATTCCATTCATGTAGAGCATTTGTGAAGCCAATTTATTTCAACAATTACTTTGCTAAAACCGTAAATATACACATAAAATATTTTTAGCAACTTTTGCATAGAAAATATTGCACATCGACACTTTTTAACATTTAGTAAATATTCTATTTCATCAATATGAATTGCAATTTACATCTTGTAATAATAAAAAAAGAGTTTATACAAATAAATGTACAAACTCTTTTATAATCAAATACTATTTTCTTGAAGCTGCTACTTCTTCAGCACTATCTTTAAAGTCTTTGTTTCTAGGATTCTTAACTTCTGCTTGAGCAGCAGCAAGTCTAGCAACTGGTACTCTAAATGGTGAACATGATACATAGTTTAACCCTATATTGTGGCAGAATTCAACTGAAGATGGATCTCCGCCATGTTCTCCGCAGATACCAAGCTTAATATTAGGTCTTGTTGACTTTCCAAGGTCAACAGCCATTTTAACAAGTTTTCCAACTCCAACTTGATCCAACCTTGCAAAAGGATCTGATTCATAAATACTGTTATCATAGTAGTATTTTAAGAAATTACCAGCATCGTCTCTAGAGAATCCAAAGGTCATTTGAGTTAAGTCATTGGTTCCAAAGGAGAAGAATTCCGCTTCTTTAGCAATCTCATCAGCTGTTAAAGCAGCTCTTGGAATTTCTATCATTGTTCCTACCATATATTTCATTTCTATTCCAGATTCTTTTATTATTGCATCAGCTGTTCTAGTAACTACATCTTTAACATATTTAAGCTCTTTAACTTCTCCAACAAGTGGAATCATGATTTCAGGAATGATATCATATCCCAATCTAGTTTTAACATCAATAGCAGCCTCTATTACAGCTCTAGTTTGCATTTCAGCTATTTCTGGATAAGAAACAGCTAATCTACATCCTCTATGCCCCATCATTGGGTTAAACTCATGGAGAGATTCCACTTTATTCTTTAACTCTTTAAATGTTATTCCTAAATCCTTAGCTAACTCTTCTATTTCTTCATCTTCATGAGGAAGGAACTCGTGTAGTGGTGGATCTAAGAATCTGATAGTAGCTGGTCTATCTTGTAACTCCTCATAGATACCTATGAAGTCACCTTTTTGCATTGGAAGTAATTTCTCTAAAGCAGCTCTCCTTGTAGATTCCTCATTAGCAACAATCATTTCTCTAATTGCCATGATTCTATCTGCCTCAAAGAACATGTGCTCAGTTCTGCAAAGACCAATTCCTTCAGCTCCAAATCTAATTCCCTGTGCAGTATCCCTTGGATTATCAGCATTAGCTCTAACCTTTAAGGTTCTAATTTCATCTGCCCAAGCCATAAATGTTCCAAAGTATCCACTAATTTCAGGATCTACAGTTTTCACTTGTCCTGCATATATATTTCCTGTGCTTCCATCGATAGAAATAAAGTCATCTGCTCCGTAAGTAACTCCCCCTACTTCTAAAGTTTTAGCTTCTTCATTTACTTTTAATTCTCCACATCCAGCAACGCAGCAAGTACCCATTCCTCTAGCAACAACAGCAGCGTGAGAAGTCATTCCTCCTCTAACTGTTAGTATACCTTCAGATGCTATCATACCTTCAATGTCCTCTGGAGATGTTTCTAATCTTACTAATACAACCTTTTCACCATTTTCATGTCTTGTCTTAGCTTCATCTGCAGTAAAGGCAATTTTACCACAAGCTGCTCCAGGTGAAGCAGGAAGACCTTTAGCTATAACAGTTGCAGCCTTAAGTACCTCTTGGTCAAAGGCTGGGTGTAAAAGAGTATCTAATTGTTTTGGTTCAACTTTAAGGATAGCTTCAGCCTTAGTAAGTCTTCCTTCTTCAACTAAATCAACAGCAATTTTTAAAGCAGCCTGAGCTGTTCTCTTACCATTTCTAGTTTGTAAGAAGTAAAGCTTTCCTTCTTCTATGGTGAACTCCATATCTTGCATGTCTTTATAGTGCTCCTCTAAAGTAGCAACTATAGACATAAATTCTTCATATACGGCTGGATTTTCCTTTGCCAGCTCTTCTATGTTTTGAGGTGTTCTAATACCTGCAACAACATCCTCACCTTGAGCATTCATTAAGTACTCAGCAAAGATTTTCTTTTCACCAGTAGATGGGTTTCTTGAGAAGGCAACTCCTGTACCAGAAGTGTTTCCTTTGTTACCAAATACCATCTCTTGAACGTTTACTGCTGTACCCCAGCTACCTGGAATATCATTCATTCTTCTATATACAATAGCTCTTGGGTTGTTCCATGATCTAAATACAGCTTTAATTGATTCAATTAACTGTACAGTTGGGTCACTTGGAAAATCGTCCCCTTTAATAGCTTTGTAATGGGCCTTGAATTTAACAACTAGCTCTTTTAAGTCATCTGCATCAAGATCAGTGTCTAAAGTAACACCTCTCTCAGCTTTCATTTCATCCATGATGTCTTCGAAACTTCTCTTTTCGATTTCCATAACAACATCTGCAAACATTTGAATAAATCTTCTATATGAGTCGTAGGCAAATCTTGGATTGCCAGTCTTATTAGCCATAACTTCAACAGTTTGATCATTTAATCCTAAGTTAAGTATTGTGTCCATCATTCCAGGCATTGAAGCTCTTGCTCCTGATCTAACTGAAACTAATAGTGGATTTTCTAAACTTCCGAATTTTTTTCCTGTTATGTTCTCTAGCTCAACCATTTTCTCATGTATTTCATTTATTATGTCTTCTGCTATTATTTTTCCATCATCGTAATACTTATTACAAGCTTCTGTAGTTACTGTGAAACCTTGTGGCACTGGAATCCCAATATTGGTCATCTCTGCAAGGTTTGCACCTTTTCCCCCTAGTAGGTTTTTCATGCTTCCATTACCTTCGCTAAAAAGGTATACATACTTTTTCTTTTCCATGTTACACAACCCCTTAATTTTTAATATATAGCTATTATGAATACCTTATTCATTTTTACCAAAAACGAATATCTTATTCATCTTCACCCAATTTAACAAAAATTCCAGTAATGGTTGTTTTGGATATCTTACCTACAATTTTTAAAACTTCTTTTTCGTTTACGACCTCCCGCCTTATTACCGGCAGACTGTCAACCTGATGCTCAATTATCTTTTTAGCTGCGACAAATGCTGAATCGTCTTCAGATACCCAAATGATATTTGGCATTCTAGTCATGATGATTCCAACAGGTACTCTATGCATATCAGCTGTTCCCATTGCCATTTTTATAAAGTCTTTTCTTGATACAGCTCCTAAGAGCACTCCGTTGTTTTCTATGAACAAGGTACCTGCATCGTTAAGGAATAGCGTTAATATTGCCTCATATACAGGTGTCTCTTCCTTGACTAGAACCGGCTTCGACATTACATCCCGAACCGTAATTTTTCTGATCTCACCACTACTTGAATTCTTCGAAGAGTTTTTCATACAGACATATCCCACTTTTGGTCTTGCCTGTAGTATTCCAGTCATGGTTAGTATAGATAAATCTGGTCGTATGGCGGAGCGAGTTAGTCCTAACTCTTTAGCAATTGCTTCACTTGTTATTGGCTCGTTAGCTTTCACTAGCTCTATAATCTGTTCTTGTCTTTCTGAGAGTTTAATGACAATTCGCCACCTTTCATTTCCAACGCTTATGATAATGTCATACTTTTATATAAAATAAAACCATAGCATTGTTTATAATAAATTGTTTTTAAATTTTTCTTCCTTTGTTAATTTTCCACTATAGATATATTATAGCATGTTATTTTAAAAAGGAGTATTGTTTTTCAATATTTTTCTTGAAAAGAAGTAAGATATTCACTTAATTTGTAATTTTTTGTGGTGCTAATGTAAACATTTAATCTTAAACAAAAAAGATGAGTTCCCCCATCTTCTTTAATATAATCAAGCAACTCTTTAAGACATTTATTATTTATCTATTTTTATTATTTATCTATTTTTATTGTTTATTTATTTTTATTATTCTTCATTTGATTAATCTTATCCTTAATTTTATCTGAAGTATGTGAAAAAACTCCTTGTAGTTCATGTCCAACTTCTGAGGCAACCTTGACTGTAGTTTCTACACCCTTTTCAACATATTTATTTACAACTTCTACTGTACCATCTTTTTTGATAATATCAATCTCTAATTTTGTAAATACCGCTGTAGCAGCACCCAATAATAAAATTACAGGTTGTAAAACCATTATTGCCCCAACTACAATCCCTGCATTAACAGGAATATTCACTATAACTGCATCATCCTTTCTGATAATAATCCTAGCCACATTTCCGCTTTTGATTAACCCTTTTATGTAGTTAACAAATTCGCTTTGGCTTATTTTATCATAAATATTATGCAGTTCATCATTATTCTTTTTATTTTTTTCAAAATGAATTAATGCCTCGATAAGATCACCGTTGAATTTTTCAAGCAATTCTTTAGCTTCTTCATCTGATAAATTAGTACGTTCTTTAAGAATTTCTATCTTTTTCAATGTATCTTGGTCCACAAATATTCCCCCTAAGCAATATTTCACCCTTGCTCTACATTATACCATTATTTATAGTGTTTTGAAAACCACTAAGAAGAGATAAACTCTTCGGTTTTCTTCTATAATTTAGCTCAATAAATGTAGTTAAAATCTTATTAATTTCTAGCTTGGTTTTTTCATCCAAAGTAAGTCTCCCCACCTTTTCAAGATCTACTTTACTAAGAAATTTAATTCCATTATATGCTGATAAAGACACATTAGTTCCATATTGCTTATCACAATTTTCACATACTCCTCCATAAAACTGAAATGATATGTAATCAGAACTATTTATCTTCTTTCCACATACTGCGCAGTGTTCTAAAGAAATTCCATAACCTGTTGCCTTTAAAAGTTTTATTTCAAAAGCTCTTGCTAATGTATCTAAATCAACAGCAGCATTTCTCATAAGGAAAAAAGCTTTAACGAGATCAACAAAGATCTCATTACAAGGCTCTTCTTCAATTGCTATATCTACCAATTCATTAAAATATGAACCATAGATCAATGTATCATAATTGTTTAATATATCTTGAAATGAGTCAATAATTCTTCCTTCGTTTAAAGAAAACATAGTTCTACCCTTAAATAATACATACTCTCCAAAACAAAAAGGTAACGTATTTGAAAAGTTTTTGTTTTTACTTTTTCTAGCACCCTTAGCAATGACTGATACCTTTCCATAATCCTCTGTAAGTATCCAAAGCAGCTTGTCATTTTCCTTATAATCCTGAACTTTCAACACCATTCCCCTTGTTTTAATGGTACTCACAATTCCCACCTACAATCTATTTATATCCAAGCTCCTTAAGAACAAAGGAACTATCTCTCCACTCACTCTTAACTTTAACCCAAATCTTTAAATTCACCTTTTCATTTAAAAATTTTTCTATGTCTTGTCTAGCATAGGTAGATATCTTCTTTAACATAGCCCCATTCTTACCTATGATAATACCTTTATGTGAATCCTTCTCACAAAGCATATTGGCTTCTATATTATATTTTCCATTTTCCTGCTGCTTCATAGAAAGGATTTCAATAGCGATTCCATGAGGTACTTCTTGCGATAATAATCTTAGAGCTTTTTCTCTGATTATTTCCATGACAATGAATCTTTCCTGCTGGTCTGTTATCATATCCTCCGGATAATACTTAGGTCCTTCTGGAAGTTTATTAACTATTAACTCTAGAAGTTTTTCTGTATTCTTCCCATTCATGGCAGATATAGGAATTATCTCCGTAAAATCAAATAACTTTGTATATTCTTCAAGAGCAGTTGCAACCTTAGTTTCCGCATTTTCATCTATCTTATTAACAACTAAAAACACAGGAGTTGCGCATCCCTTAAGCTGCTCTAAAATATGAAGGTCTCCTTCTTTAACCCCACCCTCTGGCGTTGTTAAGAACACAACCACATCAACATCCTTCATTGAATCCTTGGCATTTTTCATCATATAATCACCAAGTTTATTTTTAGGTTTATGCATACCTGGCGTATCAACAAACACTATTTGGTAGTTATCCTTTGTTAATATAGTTTGTATATTATTTCTAGTAGTTTGTGGTCTACTAGAAACAATAGACAGCTTCTCTCCCATTAAATGATTTAATAGGGTGGACTTTCCCACATTAGGTCTTCCCACAATTGTTATAAATCCTGATTTAAACATATTTCCTCCTTACTTAAGCAAATCAGATTTCCTGAAAGCTCCCGGTAAAATTTCTTCTAAAGTTTTTACTTGATATTCATCTTGGTTTTTAACTATTATAATTTCAATGTCATCACTAGCAAATTCAGCAATAACCTGTCTACATATTCCACATGGAGAAGTGAAGGCAGACATATCTCCAACAACAGCAATTCTCTTAATTACTCTGTGGCCTTCTGAAACTGCTTTAAATATTGCTGTTCTCTCAGCACAGTTAGCAGCACCATAAGAAGCATTCTCAATGTTACATCCAGTATAAATACTGCCATCTTCCATCTCCACCGCAGCACCCACCTTAAAGTTTGAGTATGGTACATAGGCTTTTTCTCTCGCTTCAATACTTAATTTTACTAATTCTTTTATCTCCATTTAATTATCCTCCAACTTTATTTGTTTTATTAGTATACACCATAACTAGGACTATTGTCCCCCTTTTTTAATATTATTACATTATAACCTTATAAATAAATAGAGTAAGCAATATCCCTAAAAGAGCCCCAGCAATAACCTCCCAGATTGAATGGACATCTGAATCCACTCTACTCTGCGCAACTATAATTGCCATTAAATATGAAAGAGCCATTATAAAAGGGGCAGATTCCATTTCCGAAGCCATCAAGGTTATTATCGTTGCAAGTGAAAAAGCCAAAGAGCTGTGTCCACTAGGCATTCCACCCCTCAAAGCTGTACCTTCTCCATATACAGCTTTTATTACAACCGTAACAATACATACTATTACAAGAACTAAGAATATCATAAGGGGACTTGAGTTTTTTATTTTATTAAGCATTATCAATGATAAAGGAAAAACCTTATCATAAAAAACTATGTATCCAACTAAAACCGCGTTAATTGCAGTTATAAGTACAGCTCCTGCTGCAACATTTTTAGCTATCTTAGCTAAGGGATGATAATAGTTAGTAGTAGCATCTATGGCACTTTCTACTGCAGTATTAACCATTTCAGCAACAATAACCATGGTTATTGTTATTGTAAGAATTAATAATTCTATTTTAGTTATATCAAAAAAGAAACACGCAGTTAGAATTAGTATTGCCAATACCATATGTATTCTCATATTACGCTGGGTTCTAATTGAATATATTATGCCCTCAATAGCATAATTAAAGCTATCTACAATTTTTTTTACTTTCATAACATTATCCCCCTCTTACCTTAAAGCCTATCTTGTTATTTCAAATTTACTTAAAATACTCTCTTCCCTTGCTCTCATTACTTTCTTCTCATCCTCTTCCATATGGTCATATCCAAGAAGATGAAGAATAGAGTGGATAATTAAATAACACACTTCTCTTTGAAAAGAATGTCCAAAATCCTCACTCTGTTCCTTGGCCCTCTCGAGTGATAATACTATATCACCAAGAACTAAATTTCCCTCATTCAAATCAATCTGTGAAAACTCATACCCTAAGTAGCACTCCTTAAAAATCTTCTTATGATCATAATCAAGCATTGGAAAAGAAAGTACATCTGTTGCTTTATCAATGCCTCTTGTTTCTTCGTTAATTTCTCTTATACTTTCATTATCAACATAGATTACACTAACTTCATAAGGAATTAAAACCTGTTCCTCTTTTAAAGCATAATCAATAATTTCATCAATAATATTAGTTAAATCCTCATCTACTTCTAATAAATTTTGTCTATTGTCCTTGTATATCATTTTATACCTCTCACATTTTTTTATACTTATTCTATGTATTTATCCATCTATTAGTCTTACTATCACATTAGTTTAAATGAAAAGTGAAATAGGTGCTTAAAACTCCCCTTGCGGGGAGTTTTATCTATATTTATTGAGGAAGCTCCTTCTCATGTTATTCGAAGGAGTAAGTTCAAGAACCCAAATCAAAGATTTGGACTTTCACTTAAGTAGTACTACTTATCCTTAGACTTAAATTTATCTTTAAGATTAAATGCACCTTTAACATAAATCTTAACTTTCTCTTCATCTTCTTCAACTTCAACTATCTCTTTATCCCTAATGGATTTAGTTAAGTTTTCCTTTGGATATTCTATTCTTTCATGATATATTCCAGAAAGAACAGTTAAAAAGCTTTCTCTAATTTTTTCTAAGTCCTTAAAGGTTAAGTCTGAATTCTTTAATTGTCCTTCATCAACCCTAGTCTTAATAATGTTATCAACCATCTTTTCAATTTTTTCTTTGTCAGGCTTTTGAATTGACCTTACAGCTGCTTCAACGCCATCCGCCATCATGACAATAGTTGATTCCTTGCTTCTTGGAGGCCTTCCACTATACTTATAGTCTTCTTCATTAACCTCATCTGGATTTTCACTATTATTTCTCATAGTTATATAGAAATATTTCACTGTAGAATCTCCATGATGCTCATTAATCACCTCTATTATAGATTTAGGCAGATTATATTTATTAGCTAATTTTATTCCATCATCCACATGAGAAAGTATTATGGCTGCACTAAGTGCTGGTGACATTCCATCATGGGGATTAATGCCTATCTGATTCTCTTTAAAATAATAAGGTCTTTCCAACTTTCCTACATCATGATAATAGGCTGCTGTTCTCGCCATTATAGGATTAGCTCCCACTTTTTCCGCTGCCATCTCTGCCAAATTAGCCACTAGTACAGAATGATGATAGGTTCCAGGAGCTTCTAATAGAAGCCTTCTCATTAATGGGTTATTAGGATTCGATAACTCTAGTAGCTTCATGTTAGTAACAATATCAAAGCCATTCTCTAAAAATGGTAGTATTCCAATTGCTAATATTCCTGACACAACTCCACCTGCACCAGCGCACAGTGCTTTTAATATAATACTTTTCAAATCTGAACTTAGAAAATATCCTATCACTACTGTAGCCATAATATTTATTATTCCAATTATTAAGCTAGAATATAATATATCACTTCTTTGCTGAACCCTTTTTAATACCATTGGTACGATTACTGCATTTAAAATTGCAATTAGTATAATATGAGGAGCAAAATTTACTAGTAGTGCTATAAATACCACATTTAAAGTTCCAAAGACTAAAGATGTCTTATTATCTATGAGCACAGTAAATAAAATATACACACATGCGAATGGAGTGAGAAACGCATTAATTGTTATGGCTATTCTTACCAGCAGAACAGACAGTATAGTTAAAATATTAATTAATGCAACCTTTGAGCTATCTTTATAAATATCTGGTCTTTTATCCTTTAGATATATCCATTGTAAAGTAATTACACCTCCAACTAAAACAGCTAAAGCTAAATACAAATATAATCTAGTGGATCTATCATTATCCAAAAGCCCAGTATCCTGTAATAACTGAATTTGCGCCTCTGTAATAGGCTGACCTTCTGATACTATAGTCTGATCTTTTTTATAAACAACAGGGGTTACACTTTTTATAGCTGCTTGTCTTGCCTCCTCTGTTTTAGTATGATCAATAAAGTAACTTGCTTTAGTTTGAATATGCCCTATTGATGTAGCCATATCTTTTATAGCCTTTGCATAACTAGTGTTATTAAATGTTGTAGTCACTTGGGCCTGTGCATTGTATATATCTTGAGAATTTCCTTCTCTTATCTGCATATTATCATATATATTATTGAGGCAAGCCACTAAATCATCGTGAACACTTTGTAATTGAGTGCTATTAAGAGACAATAGAATTTCATAATTTTCTACCGATATCTTATCAATAGGACTTTGTTCCTTAAGCTTTTTAATTTTTTCAGCCTTCAGTCTCGCTGCATCTTGCTCTTCTGTATTCACCTCTAGATCTGTTGGTGTAGTTGGTGTTATTGATGTATTTTTATTTACATCTTCAACTAGTTGAAACAACTTGCTAATATTTTCTATAGCTGTTTTTTTCACATCAGCATTGTAAGTATATACATCCTGAAGGTGATTTAACTCTTCCTCAATTTTCTTTTGAGTGGCAATCTTATCTTCTACATCCTTAGGAGCCTTTATATCAAATTTTGCAATCTCACCAACTTCCAAATTATATTTTTTTGTCACTGCCACTGAACTTAAAATAAAATAAACAATTAAAGCAGTAGCTATAAACATAATATATGGTTTTATTTTTGGAAATTTAGTTTTTCTCCATAACGTATTTTTATATCCCATCTTCACACCTTCTCTTTACGGATTAGCGGATTTCTCCTGAGATTGTTCTTCAGGTTCTGGAGTAGCAACCTCACTTTTTGCTATATCCTCTTCAACCGTTACTAGAACTCTTATTTTGTACTTTTCTCCATCCTCATCTATTTCTGGGGTAACTGATAAAACTTTTGCTGCTCTATCAAGGTTTAAATATATTTTATTCTGAAGATCCTTTACTATACGGTCTGTTTCTACATTCTTCTCAAATTCCTCAGTTTCAAAATATACTTCTTTAATAAAGATACCCCATTTTGTTTCTATTTTATCATAATTTACAAAGTTATTTAACGACTTTCCTAGATAAATTATTTTATTATTTACATTTATTCCATACCTAACTTTCTTGTTTCCAGTTCTCTCCTTTACAACATGAGTTTTAGGCACTTCAATTCTTTCCTCATAAAATACAGTTGAAGGTACTTTTCCTTCAGCCATAACCTCAAATTCCATACCTTCCTTGCCTTCCTGACCTTTAATCAAGAGTTCTCCAGCATTTACAACCTGACCAGCTTTAACAACGGGAGTCCCAGATATAGTATTTATCCTATTAACTACACCATTCTTTTTAGCAACTATATTTCCTGTATAATTAGGCTTTTCTTTAATCTGCGGCGGCTCTTGACGTTCTTTAATCTCAACGGAAAGCTTAGAGCCCTCTATTCTTACTTTAATCCACATTATTTCATCAAAATCTCTTACCAAGGCCTTTTCAACTTCAACAACATTAATATCTGACTTTTTAGTAGTCACATCAATACCATATTCCTTAAGCATATTTCTTATCTCTAAAGGAGCTAAATATCTTTCAGTAACTATTTCAACCTTCCAAATAAAGGTGCTTAAATAGTATAATACACAGAAGAATATAGCTATACCTAGAACCAAGAACTTTCTTGAATTTAATCGAAGCCAAAAAAAACTTGTCCCTTTTCTATCAAGAATCCTCATCTTGCCTCTTGCTTTTTTTACCCCTTCTCTTAGCACACTATAATCCTTCAACTCTATTTGTAAATCAACGGAAAACTTATTATTATTTTTTATATTTCTAACCTCTACCTTATTATTCCATAAATAATTCAGTATTTTCTCAATCTCTATTGCTTCAATTCTAACTCCTACATAGCTTGCTTTAATATCATCAAATCTCTTCATAGTTTTCATACACCATGCTCTTAAAATTTCCCCTTAAAGTCATGGTGGTTCCCCCTACAAACGCAATTTCAAAATTCTCTCCCTTTATTGTCAAAGGTCCTAAAGATGTATTTACTACAAGCTCAGTAGTGTTAAATTTTATTACCCCTTTATGATTCTCAACGGTTATTTCTCTTTTGGCTAGTATAGTTATTTTAGGTACATTTAATGTTATCTCTGCAGGTAATTCTAGTGTATCCACAATCTTCTCTCTCATCGACCCCAATTTATTGGTCATACTTCTCACCTCTTAATCATATTTTTATCACAATTTAACCCTAAAGTTTTCCTTGTAAATTTTATGATTAGATAGCAAGAATAATAACCTCCATAGTAATATTATACTGTTATTTTAATATATACTATTTTAAATTACTTAATTATTGTGAAATTATGATATGTACACTACTCCTCTATAATACAAAAAGTTTATAAAACATTACCTTTCAGTAATGTTTTAATTCTAAGAAACCCCTTAAGGATTTCATCCTTTACTCTACATCTATATTCTTCATTCTAAATTAATACAAAAGGAAAGAACTCAGTAAAACTGAGTTCCTTATTTATTCAAATATTCTTTTACTATTTGACTTACTAATTTACCATCTGCTCGACCATTAGTTTGTGGTCTTACTTCTGCCATTAGTTTTCCCATATCTTTCATGCTACTAGCACCTAGCTTTTCAGCTGCTTCCATAACAATTTTTCGGATTTCATCTTCCGTTAACTGCTGAGGAAGGTAGTGTAATAGAATTTCAATTTCAGCTTTAGTTTCTTCAACTAAATCTTGTCTATTTCCTTTTTCAAATTCAACCAAAGAATCTCTTCTTTGCTTAACTTCCTTAGCTATAACCTCAATAACCTTTGTATCATCGATGTCTGTAGCACCAGATTTTTCAAGTAATAGAATAGCTGATTTTGCCATACTAATTACATTTGCCTTAAATCTGTCTTTTGATTTAATAGCATTTTTCCAGTCGTCCTGTAATGTTTCCCTTATGGATGACATTATTAAACCTTCTTTCAAATTCTACTTAAACTTTCTTTTTCTAGCAGCTTCTGATTTTTTCTTTCTCTTAACACTTGGCTTCTCATAGTGTTCTCTCTTTCTTACTTCTGAAAGTACACCTGATCTTGCACATTTCTTTTTAAATCTTCTTAATGCATTTTCTAATGATTCGTTTTCTCCAACTTTTATCTCTGACATTTATATCCCTCCCTCCGCTAGCTCAATTTAATTTTAATTAAAAGTAGCCAATGCGAGGCCTAAATAGCACATTATCAATTATACAATTCACTAAAGCTTATGTCAAGATTTTCATTGCTAATAATTATATATTTTTAACCTGGTGGCCATTTCAAGTTTCTTCCACCTAATAAATGAAAATGTAAATGAGGCACTGTCTGACCACCATCTTCCAAAGTATTCGTTACTACTCTATAGCCTGATTTATCTATACCAAGTTTTTTAGCAATCTCTGGAATAGCGGTGAAGATATGAGCTATAATCTGACTATTTTCATTATTAATATCATTGACACATTCAATGTGTTCCTTTGGTATTATTAGTACATGCACAGGAGCTTCTGGACTTATGTCATGAAAACATAATATTTTTTCATCTTCATAAACTTTATTTGAAGGAATCTCTCCTTTTGCAATTTTACAAAAAATACAATCTGACATTCTTTCACCTCCATTCAAAAGCCTTAAAATTTTTCTTAATATTACTTATTCTATCTATTATTATACTCTAAAATTCTTCATAGGTGTATGATTTTTCTAAATATGAATTTATATTTTATATTTTTCCCAACATATGTTCCGCTTCAACAGAAACAACTTTAGTTTGAACTATTTTACCACTTATATCTTCACTGCTTTCAGTTATAACCTTTAAGTAGTTTTCAGTGTAACCTACATAAGAGTTTTCACTGCCACTAACCTTTTCCTCATAAAGAACACTCATAGTTCTGCCTATATAGCCTTCCATGAACTCTACTTCATTTTTATGATTTAACTCTATTAAAGCCTTACTTCTTTCCTCTTTAAGATTACCATCAACTTGGAATGGCATATCCGCTGCCTTTGTTCCTGCTCTTTTGCTGTATTTAAAGATATGCATCTTGCTTAATTTAATATCACTTAGGAACTTATATGTTTCTTCAAACTCACCAGCGGATTCTCCTGGGAAACCTACAATTATATCCGTAGTTATTGAAACATCCTTAATGTGTTTTCTAAGGTTATCACACACCTCTTTATATTCAGCAGCAGTGTACTTTCTATTCATTCTTCTTAAAGTTGCATCACATCCACTTTGAAGAGATAAATGGAAGTGAGGACATAACTTTTTAAGTCCACAGATTCTTTCTATAACTCCTTCAGTAAAGAAGGTTGGATCTATTGAACCAATTCTTATTCTCTCTATACCATCTATTTTATCAATTTCTTCAAGGACTCTAACTAAATTCCAATCTCCTTGTATATCTACCCCGTAAGAAGCTGTGTGAACTCCTGAAAGAATTATTTCTTTAAAGCCATTCTTGCTTAACTCATTAACTTCTTTTAAAATTTGTTCTGGGTCTTTACTACATACAGCGCCTCTTGCAAAAGGTATTAAGCAGTAGGTACAGAATTTATTACACCCATCTTGAATTTTAAGAAAGGCTCTTGTTTTATCCTGATATTCGTTAATTGAAAGCTCTTCAAACTTCTTATTTCTTAGAACATCCTTTACTTCTATAACTTGCTTTTTCTCTTCCCTAGTTCTATTAACCCAGTAAACAACTTCACCTTTATTTCTGCTTCCTAGAACTACATCAACTCCCTCTATAGAAGCTACTTCATCAGAAGCAATTTGAGAATAACATCCAACCACAGCTATAATAGCATCTGGATTCAATCTTCTCGCTCTTCCTATCATCTGTCTTGACTTCTTATCACCCATATTAGTTACTGTACAAGTATTGATTACGTATACGTCAGCAAACTCGTTGAAGTCAACAACTTCGTATCCTTCTTTTATAAACTGCTCCGCCATAGCTTCTGACTCATATGAGTTAACTCTACAGCCCAATGTATATAATGCTACCTTCATTATATGTCTCCTCCTAAATCTCCAAGTTCATACATTATTAAGCTTAGAGCCACAAATCCAGCAGTTTCTGTTCTTAGTATTCTAGGTCCTAAGGTTACTATATAAGAACCAGCTTCTTTAAGCGCTTCAATTTCCCTTTCCTCAAAGCCGCCTTCTGGTCCTATGATAATAGCAACTTTTTTAATCTTCATATCCTTAACTTGATTTTTCACGTATCTAATACCTTGGTTTTCCTGATTTTCATAAGGTACCACAACCAAATCAAATTCTTTTAAGGTTTCCATTAAAACTTCAAATTCAATGGGCTGATTAATAGTTGGTATTATGCTTCTTTTACTTTGCTTACATGCTTCTAAAGCAATTCTGTTCCATCTATCCACCTTTTTAAATTCTGAAGTTTCATTACCTTTAACTACAACTCTCTCAGTAATTATTGGTGTTATTTCGCTTATTCCTAATTCAGTACATTTTTGGGCTATCAAATCCATCTTTGCAGCCTTTGGTAGTCCTTGAAACAAATGTACCTCTATTGGACTCTCATTATTAAGCTCAACCTTCTCTATTAGATTAACTTTTACTTCTTTTTTATTAACTTCAAGGATTTCTCCAATATATTCAACGCCTTTGCAGTTGTTTATATTAACCTTATCTCCATCCTTTAATCTTAGAACCTTATAAATGTGCTTTACGTCATCACCGTCAATGGTACACACATTTCCAGCTATATTACTATCTTCTACAAAAAACTTATGCATATTAGTGTACTCCTATCTTAAACTTGGCTTAATTATAAATAAAAATCTATTTCTTTGCAACTATACAAACCCATTCTCCATCTGCAATAACTTCTTCAATTTTAAAGCCAACTGACTCCATTTTCTCTTTTATCATTTCTTCTTGAGTATTAAGAATTCCAGATGCAATGAAGAATCCTCCAGCATTTATAAATTCTTTAACACCATCGCAAAGAATCATTACTATTGGTGCAAGAATGTTAGCAACAACAATCTCAGCTTTACCTTTAACAACTTCCATTAAATCTCCATAAAGAATCTCTATGTTAGATATATCATTATATCCAACATTCTTTGTAGCAGAATCAACAGCTACTGGGTCAAGGTCTACTCCTACTACATGTTTAGCTCCAAGTCTTGATGCTGCAATAGATAGTATTCCAGAACCTGTACCGATATCAAATACAGTATCTTCAGCTTTAACATATTTCTCTAAAGCCTTAACACACATTCTTGTAGTTTCATGAGTTCCAGTACCAAAAGCCATCCCTGGATCCATCTCAACAATTAATTCCCCATCCTTAGCTTCATACTCTTCCCATATAGGCTTTACAACTATACTATCTCCAACCTTAGTTGGTTTATAGTATTTCTTCCAGTTATTCTCCCAATCTTCTTCATTAACCTTACTGTAAGTAACAATACCTTTTCCTTTATCAAGACCATATTCTGTAAGGTTATTCACACCTTCTTCTATATACTTAATTATTTCATCAAAATCATCAGTTTCCTTAAAATAACCTTTAACTATGGCATCTTTATCTTTATTTAACACTGCCTCGTCAAAAAAATCGGCATATGCTGGATGTTTCTTTTTAAACTCCACATCCTTAGCATCATCTATTGAAACTCCTTGAACATCTAGAGTATAAAATATTCCTGAAACAGCCTCTGTAGCTTCACTGCTTGTAACAACTGTAACCTCTATCCAATCTTTATCCATTATGTATTCCTCCAATTATCTAATCTATATAATATGTTTTTTAACTAATAGTTGCCTTATATCCTAAAATTATACCCTTACAGGATGTTAAGTAAACATAGCAATACCTATTATACACTAATTGAGCTAAAGTGTTCAATTTTCACATTAAAAGTGTTAGATTAGTTTTTAATCCAACACTTTTATCCTTTTGTATAATTTATTAACCTCTTAAATTATACCTATTTTTTTCTATAAACATAGGTAACAAAAAATCCTCTAGTATCTTCGTATTCCTCATAATAAAGCAAATCAAAATGCTTCTTTAATGGTTCAAAATCCCTTGGCTGAATCAAATCTGCTTCACCTATTTTGGAATCTGTCCTATGGTTATGGCCAAAACCTGATACAAGAATTACGCCATTTTCACTTAGTTGAGCCATTAATTTTTCGCCTAATCTAAAGTGATTAATTAAGATATTATCAAATATGCCTATATTCTTAAATGCATCTTCTTTACTTAAATCTATAAGTTCAGTTGATACATCATAGTTATATCTTTCTGCAAATCTCTTTAATCTTATTAAAGCCTTAGTGCTAAAATCTATTCCTTTTACTTCAAACTCTCTTTGTTAAAAACGGACATTTTCTTATCTCAACAAGAAAATTGCTTCATATGGCCTACCTTAAACTAAGTATGCAATACGAAGCAATCTATTTATTTCATATTTTATTTTCCAAACAAGCCTTTTTTATGCTTTTTCTTTTCTGGTGCACCTTCTACAGTTTCACCACAAGCTTCCATAAATGCCTTTAAAGCTTCTTCCTGCTCACTATTTAATGACTTAGGAATATCAACTATTACCTTAACGTAATGATCGCCTCTTCCTGCAGAGTTAACTCTAGGAACTCCTTTTCCTTTTAATCTAAATACAGTTCCTGATTGTGTTCCTGCTGGAACCTTATAAGTTACATCACCATCAATAGTTGGAACTTTAATTTCAGTTCCAAGGGCAGCTTTACCGAAGGAAATGTGAGTTTCCATATGGATATCATTTCCCTTACGCTTAAATGTACTGTGAGTCATAACTCTAATATTAATATATAAATCTCCTGCTGGTCCACCATTTTCACCAGCTTCTCCCTGGCCTCTTAATGGCATAACATTTCCAGTATCAACTCCAGCTGGAATGTTTATTGTTATACTTCTAGTTTTTCTTTCTTTACCTGTACCTCTACATGTTTGACATGGATCCTCTATAATTTTACCTTCTCCATGGCACTCATCACAAGTAGTTGTAGTTGACATAACTCCAAGTGGAGTTCTTCTTTGAACTTGAATTCTTCCTCTTCCACCACATTTGCTACAAGTTTTTGGAGAAGTTCCAGCCTTAGCTCCACTACCTCCACAAGTTTCACATTTTTCTCTTCTTGTAACCTTAATTTCCTTTTCACAGCCAGTCATTGCTTCTTCAAAGGTTAATGTTAAATCATATTCTAAATCTGCACCTTTTCTAGGACCATTTTTAGATGCTCCACCACCGAAGCCACCAAAACCGCCTCCAAAGATATCTCCAAATATGTCTCCAAATCCTCCAAATCCACCGAAGTCAAATCCATCAAAGCCACCGCCTGCTCCATTAAAGTCAGCAGTACCAAATTGGTCATATCTTTGTCTCTTCTCTGGGTCTGAAAGCACTTGATATGCTTCATTAATCTCCTTGAATCTCTCCTCAGCCTCTTCATCACCTTGATTTCTATCTGGGTGATATTTTAAAGCAAGTTTTTTAAAAGCTCTCTTTATATCATCATCACTTGCACTCTTATCTACTCCAAGAACTTCGTAAAAATCCTTATTAGCCATATTGAAATTTTCACCACCTATTTTACTTACTTCACTCTTTAGTTGCCTGTACTTTATTCATAGTCATTAAGAGAAGTTTCCATATTATCTTAAAACATATTCATTATAATTTCAACTTTATTATATCTTTATTATATTAATGAAGTTCTTTTATGCTCCAGCAAATATTTTGACTCCTTAAATTAGAAACCATGCTTTGCATCCATATTTAAATGAAACTCCTTTTCACTTTGTTCTAAGGAGTAAGTTCAAACAACCAAATCATGGATTTAACTCATAACTCATTATTTTAAAGGAAACTCATTCTCAAAAACAGTCGAATGAGTACTCCACTGAGTAAGTTCATGTTACCAAATCAAAGATTTGGACACTCACTTAACTTCACCTTAGCCAAATCATAGATTTGGGCTCTTAATTTAAAGGACACTCCTTCTCAAAAGCAGTGGAAGGAGTAAGTTCGAACAATTAAATCAGAGATTTAGGTTCTCACTTAAATTAAGGGATGAGTTTTACGTCATCCCTTATTAAACATATTACTTTATAATTTTACTTTATATTAGTCTACTTTAAAGTCTGCATCTACAACATTATCATCATTTGATGTGCTGTTTCCTGCTCCACCCATGTTGTTAGGGTCGAAGCCTTCTGGTCCTTGTGGTCCACCTTCACCTTGGTATGCTTTAGAAGATATTGCGTAGAACTCTTGAGTTAATTCTTCAGTAGCCTTTTTAATAGCTTCTATGTCTTCTCCGTCCTTAACTGATTTTAGAACTTGAAGTCTTTGCTCAACCTTAGCTTTATCATCAGCAGAAACCTTGTCACCAAGATCAGCTATAGCTTTCTCTGTTTGATATACCATTTGGTCTGCAGTGTTTTTAACTTCTATTGATTCTTTTCTCTTCTTATCTTCTTCTGCAAATCTTTCAGCTTCATTTACTGCATTTTGAATTTCATCATCGCTTAGGTTTGTAGAAGCAGTGATTGTGATGTTAGCCTCTTTACCAGTTCCTTTATCCTTAGCAGAAACTTTAACGATACCGTTAGCATCTATATCAAAAGTAACTTCGATTTGTGGAATTCCTCTTGGAGCTGCTGGGATTCCAGAAAGAGTGAATCTTCCTAAAGTCTTGTTGTCAGCTGCCATTTGTCTTTCACCTTGAACAACGTGAATTTCAACTGATGTCTGACCATCTGCTGCTGTAGAGAACACTTGGCTCTTCTTAGTTGGAATAGTTGTATTTCTTTCTATTAATGGAGTAGCAACTCCTCCTAAAGTCTCAATTCCTAGAGTTAATGGTGTAACATCAAGAAGTAATACATCTTTAACGTCTCCAGTTAAAACTCCACCTTGAACAGCTGCACCTGCTGCAACACACTCATCTGGGTTAACACCTTTTGAAGGCTCTTTTCCAGTGAAGTTCTTAACAGCATCAACTACTGCAGGTATTCTTGTAGATCCTCCAACAAGTACTACCTTATCTATTTCTCCAATTGAAAGTCCAGCATCGTTTAGGGCTTTTTTCATTGGCTCTATTGTTCTTTGAACTAAATCATGAGTTAACTCGTTGAATTTAGCTCTTGTTAATGTCATATCTATGTGTTTTGGACCTGTAGCATCAGCTGTGATAAATGGAAGATTGATGTTTGTTTGTGTTGCTGAAGATAATTCTATCTTAGCTTTTTCAGCTGCTTCTTTTAATCTTTGTAAAGCCATTTTATCGCCTTTTAAGTCAATTCCATTTTCAGCTTTGAATGTGCTTGCTATATAATCTATGATTTTGTTATCAAAATCGTCTCCACCTAACTGAGTATCTCCGTTAGTAGCTTTAACTTCAAATACTCCATCACCAAGTTCTAGGATAGATACGTCGAATGTACCACCACCAAGGTCATATACGAAAATCTTTTGGTTTGTATCCATTTTATCAAGACCATAAGCAAGAGATGCTGCTGTTGGCTCGTTGATTATTCTCTTAACATCAAGACCAGCTATTCTTCCTGCGTCTTTAGTCGCTTGTCTTTCGCTGTCGTTGAAGTATGCAGGAACTGTGATTACAGCTTCTGTTACTGTTTCTCCAAGATAAGCTTCTGCATCAGCTTTTAATTTTTGAAGTATCATTGCTGATATTTCTTGTGGAGTATATTCCTTTCCATCTATATTTACTTTATGGTTAGTTCCCATATGTCTTTTTATAGAGATTATTGTTTTATCAGGATTTGTGATTGCTTGTCTTTTTGCAACTTGACCAACTAGTCTTTCGCCATTTGGCATGAAAGATACTACTGATGGAGTAGTTCTAGCGCCTTCAGCGTTAGGTATGATAACTGGATCTCCACCTTCCATAACTGATACACATGAGTTAGTTGTTCCTAAGTCAATTCCTATTATTTTTCCCATTATAATTTCCTCCTAATAACGAAATCTTATTTCATTTTCTAAAATTTATTATATTGATACTTTTTTAATTATTTAGTTAGCTACTTTAACCATACTATATCTTAAAACTTTGTTACCTTTTTTATATCCCTTTTGGAATACTTCAGCAACTTGATTTGCGCCTAGATTTTCATCTTCAATGTGCATTACTGCATTGTGCAGATTTGGATCAAACTCTCCATCTGCAGCTATCTCTTCAACTCCAAGCTTATTTAAAGCACCTATGAATTGATTAATTGTCATTTCTAAGCCTTTTTTTAAATCTTCAACGCTGCCATCAACTGCAACAGCTCTTTCTAGATTGTCTAGAACAGGAAGCATTTCCTTTAATACATCTGCACAAGCTTCAGTATATATATTTTCTTTTTCTTTTATTGTTCTTTTTCTGAAGTTATCATATTCAGCAACAGTTCTTAAAAGCTTATCTTTTAAAACTTCGTTTTCTTCCTTAAGTTCTTTAAGTTCAACCTTGCGATTTCTAAACATCTTCATTTCATCTTCACATTCCTGATCCTCTACTGTTTCATTAGACTCATCAGTTTCCTCACAAGGAATTTTATCTCCTTCACATTCTATTGTTTCAGAAGCTTCATTCTCTAGAACTTCACTTACATTATCTTCAACTGAGCTATTCATTTGGTCTTTATTTTCATCCATATTATGCAATGCACTTTCCTCCAATCTATTAATACCTTCAGCTGCTTTCACAGCTAAATTTCAGGCTCATCATATAATTTAGAAATATTATTATCTATTTCTTCAACTACAGTATCTAAAACTGCTACTACCTTATCATAGTTCATTCTCGTTGGACCTATAACACCTATAGTTCCCATAACTCTGCCTTTGTAGCTGTAACTAGCTGTAATTATACTGCAATCCTTGGCGCATTCAACATAGTTTTCTTTACCAATTCCTATATATATAGGTTCTTCACTTGCAGTTGTCAAAATTTCATTTAAGTTATCTTCATTATTAATTAAACCTAGAAAAGCTTTAGCTCTATCTATATTATTATACTCTGGATAATCAAAGATGTTTGTTGTACCCTTTGTATAAATCTCACTACCGTCACCTTGAACTAAGGTTTCGTGTAATGCAGGAATAATACTATCAAAGATTTCTTCATATCCTACAAGTTCATTTCTTAGATTCACAAGGAAATCTAAGCTTATCTGTTCTATACTTATACCAACTAAAAGCCTGTTTAGAACATTGTTAACTCTAATGAGCTTATCATCATTTACTTCATTAGTAACTTTAATGGTATTATTTTTAATACTTCCATTATCAGTAATAATTGTAGATAAAATCAGATATCTCTCAATAGCTAAAAGTTTTATATACTTAATACTAGACTTTTGTACAGGAGCAAATTTTACTACTGATGTTAATCTAGTAAAATTAGAGACAATATCAATTGCACCTTTAACTATAGCATCCACTTCATTAAGGGCTATTTCCCTAATCTCACGACGAATCATTTCCTGCTCTTCCTCAGTGAGGGTTGGAGTATGCATAAGTTTATCTACATAAAGTCTATATCCCTTATCAGAAGGTCTTCGTCCAGAGGATGTATGAAGTTGTTCTAAATATCCCATTTCTTCAAGGTCTGCCATTTCATTTCTAATAGTAGCAGAACTAATACCTAAATCGTATCTCTTAGATATGGTTCTTGAACCTACAGGCTCTCCGTAGGTAATATAGTCAGTAATTATGGCCTGCAAGATTTTAATTTTTCTTTCATCCATATCCATATCCATATTCATCACCTCTTTGTTAGCACTCACTAACATCGAGTGCTAATGACTATATTTACAAAATATCACTTTCTATATGCCTTGTCAATAGGGTTCATAGTTTTTTTACAAAATAAAATCTGCCATGACCTGATTACTAAATTCTATCCCCTTATTAGTTAAGAATAGCCTGCCATCCTGAAGTTTTAAAAGATCCATATCTACATATTTCTCTATAATGTCCTTATATTTATCAAAGATTGAAATATCAAAGCGCTGCTGAAACTCTTCTATCTGAATTCCCTGAGTAAGCCTAAGGCCAAGAAACATAAACTCTTCTATATCATCCTTCTGAGAGTTTCTAATTTCCTCAACCACCGCAGTATTCATATTATTAATTGCTCTTATATATTTTTCTATATTACTTTCATTTCTATACCTAATTCCATCTACATAAGAATGGGAAGAAGAACCACATCCAACATAATTATCAAGCTTCCAATATATTTTATTATGTCTGCATTCATATCCTTTTCTTGCATAATTTGATATTTCATACTGATCATATTGATTTTTCTTTAAAATTTCTTTAGTAACAGCATACATATCCCGCTCTACATCTTCGTTAGGTAACAGTAAGCTTTCATTTTCATATAAATTATAAAACTTAGTCCCCTCTTCAATTATAAGGCTATAACAAGATAAATGCTCTGGCCTTAACTTTATAACCTCTTCAAGGCTTTCTACCCATTCTTCTAATGTTTGATTTGGAAGTCCAAACATCAAATCCACATTTATATTATTAAATCCATGTTCCCTTAGCATTGCGTAGCTTCTCTTAAAATCCTCAAGAGTGTGAATTCTTCCAATAGATTTCAAGTGATGTTCCTGCACCGCTTGAAGTCCCATGGAAATTCTATTTACGCCCATATCTTTAAAAATTCCAAGCTGTTTTTCATTAAAAGAATTAGGATTCCCTTCTACTGTAAACTCAAAATTCTCTTTTACAAAATTTAATTTTTTTATACTTTCAGTTATGATTTTCCAACCCTCTATACACAAATAGGTGGGAGTACCCCCACCTATAAATATTGTGCTTATTAACTTATCATGACAAGTATCATCAATCTCTTTACTTAAGGCCTTAGCATAATCAATCATCAATGATTCCTTGCCGCTAAAGGAAGGAAAATCACAGTAGAAGCATTTATTTTTACAAAATGGAATGTGTATGTATAAAGCTACTGTGTTTTTCATCTTCAATTCTCCTCTTTTTTTAATTTAGAATGTAGAATTAAGAATGTAGAATGAGGGTGGAAATTCCTACGGAATTTCTTTTGTTTTATTTCTATCAAAAACTCCACAGGAGTTTTTAATATTTCTAACAAATTATAGATTCTCTGAACGCAGTGAGAAGAATCATCCTTAATTCTACATTCAGGCATTTTAAATTCTTAATTAAATAATTGTTATTAATTTCATCTAATCTAAATAGTTTCTAACCTAGTCTACTTTAAGTACTGCCATGAATGCTTCTTGTGGTACTTCTACACTTCCCACTTGTCTCATTCTCTTTTTACCTTCTTTTTGTTTCTCAAGAAGCTTCTTCTTTCTTGATATATCTCCACCGTAACATTTAGCAAGAACGTCTTTTCTCATAGCTTTAACAGTTTCTCTTGCTATGATTTTAGATCCTACTGCTGCTTGTATTGGAATCTCAAACATTTGTCTTGGAATTATTTCTTTAAGCTTCTCAGCCATTACTCTTCCTCTGTGATAAGCTCTGTCTGCAGGAACTATCATAGATAAAGCGTCTACGATATCTCCATTAAGAAGGATATCAAGCTTAACAAGTTTAGTTTCTTTATACCCCTTAAGTTCATAGTCAAAGGATGCATATCCTCTAGTTCTAGATTTTAAAGCATCAAAGAAATCATAAACAATTTCATTAAGAGGAATATCGTAGTTAATTACAACCCTTGTTTCTTCGATATACTGCATATCGATAAAGGTTCCTCTCTTCTCCTGACATAATTCCATTATAGCTCCTACATAATCAGAAGGTGCAATAATAGAAGCTTTAACCTCTGGTTCCTCCATATAAGATATTTCTGATGGATCTGGAAGGTTAGTTGGATTTGTAATTTCTAATATTTCTCCATCTGTTTTAGCAACCTTATATATAACGGAAGGTGCAGTAGTAATGATATCTATATTGTATTCTCTTTCTATTCTCTCCTGGATAATCTCCATGTGAAGAAGTCCTAAGAATCCACATCTAAATCCGAAACCTAATGCTATGGAAGTCTCTGGCTCAAAAGATAAAGCTGCATCATTAAGCTGTAACTTCTCTAAAGCTTCTTTTAATGTTTCATATTTAGCTCCATCAACTGGATAAATACCACTGAATACCATTGGTATAGCAGGCTTATATCCTTCCATTGGCGATTCTGTAGGTCTCTTAGCTTCTGTGATTGTATCCCCTGCTCTTGCATCCTTAACGTTTCTGATTGCTGCAGTAAGGTATCCAACATCACCAGCTCTAAGCTCTTCTGTCTTTAATGGGCTTGGAGTAAATACTCCTACCTCTGTAACATCATAAACCTTATTAGTGTTCATGAATTTAATCTTTGTTCCTGGCTTAACAACACCATCAAATACTCTTATATAAGTTACAACTCCTTTGTATGGGTCATAGTAAGAGTCAAATATTAAAGCCTTTAAAGGCGCTTCTTCATCTCCACTTGGTGCTGGTACCTTATCTATAACAGTTTTAATTACATCCTCAATGTTAAGTCCTGTTTTTGCTGATATAAGTGGTGCATCATCAGCAGGAATTCCTATTACATCTTCGATTTCTTGTTTAACCTCATCTGGTCTTGCACTTTGAAGGTCAATCTTATTTATAACCGGTGCAATCTCTAGGTCGTGATCTAAAGCAAGATAGCAGTTAGCTAAGGTCTGTGCTTGAATACCTTGAGTTGCGTCTACCACAAGGATTGCTCCTTCGCAGGCTGCTAAGCTTCTAGATACCTCGTAGTTAAAGTCTACGTGTCCTGGAGTATCTATAAGATTTAGTATATATTCTTCGCCATCTTCTGTTTTATGTATCAGTCTGGCTGCTTGAGCCTTAATTGTTATACCTCTTTCTCTTTCAAGCTCCATGTTGTCAAGAACCTGTGCTTCCATTTCTCTTTCTGTAAGCGTTCCTGTTTTCTCAAGAAGTCTATCAGCTAAAGTAGACTTACCGTGATCTATATGAGCTACTATAGAAAAGTTTCTAATATGTTTTTGTCTATTAGTTTGCATCGAATTACCCCCGTAAATTTATATTAAGAAACTCCTATTCACTTTATTCATAGGAGTAAGTTCCACTAACCAAATCAAAGATTTGGAGTCTCACTTATATTATACTGGTTTTCTAGATTTTACTCTAAGGTTTACTCAGCTAAATTTCTAATTTGTTATATCTGTGAGTACAAAACAACTTATATAAAATAAATCACAGTAAATTATACCACAAGAGTTTTCATTTATGAAGGATGAAAATTAAAAATAAAAGATTACCTAAATCTAGAATATAGTTTCTATAATTGTATCTATACCATTAAAGAAATTCTCAAAGCGTCCTCCATTAAATTTTATTTTAAAATCTCCAATCTTTAAAGTTAATAACATGGGGTCTTTGTCCATAGTTACCTCAAAAGAGGAACTTGGTTTTACAACCTCAGCTAACTCTAAGTTAACTTTAAAAATTCCTAAAGTTATTATCAATATTGATGCAAATAAAAACCACCTTGCAAAGGAGCTAGTCTTAGTTCTACTCATAATTCAACCTCATTTCTTAATGAAACTCCGCCTCATTTCATTCGGTGGAGTAAGTTCTAGTATCCAAATCAAAGATTTTACGCTCACTTAAAAAAGTACCTCAAATTAATGATGTACTTTTTTTAATACTTTTATACCTTAAGCGACACTCCAAATTTTATATTTGGTTAGTGGAGCTTACTCCTTCGACTGTTTTTGAGAAGGAGTTTCATATATTCACTCCAAATTTTATATTTGGTTAGTGAAGCTTAAGTAAGAGCCTAGAAGTGATGCTCCAAATCTTTGATTTTGTCAGCAGAACTTCCACTGTGTGTATCTATGATTTAACTGCTCGAACTTACTCTTCCATCATGCATTCGACTATCTTTAATATAAGTTCCTTTATTAAGAATTTAAATATACAGCAAAAACCTTACTCATATATACCATTGAATTTTTAGCTTCCTGCAGGTTATTAACATCCGCTCCAACTTCCATTAGGATTGCATTGTCACTTAAATCCTGATTATAAAATGATATACCTCCGTGATTATACGCTATAAGTCCTCTTTCTCCGTCCTTAAATAATCCTGGATAAAGTTCATTGGCAATGTCTACTATTGCTTGCATTTTAGCTATATGAGCTTCATATCTCGGATCACGTTTAGTCGTAACAAGAGAAAGTCTAGCTATACTATTTCCGTCTATTGTACCTGTTACACTAGGTTTAGCAGGACCTCCATCCCTATGCAAATCTATTATAAGATCAAAATCTCCATAACTACTTAAATACTTATTTACTGTTTCTCTAGAAGCATAATAGGCATTATTATAGTCAGCTACATCATGAACAGTTTTATCATGTACAACTGTAAATCCAAGTTTTTCGAGTTCCGCTACTAACACATCTCCAACCCCAGCTACTGTGCTTTCTAGTCCTGAATTTCCCTCTGCATAAGCCTCATTAGTATGGGTATGATAGATTAATATTCTTTTTGACAAATTGCTTGAAGGATCACCAACAATGCTTACTGCATCATCAATCCTACTAATAGAACCATCATTTATTTTAAATGGATTAATGACAATGCTTTGCACAACTTCAGCATTCTCCTGCATATCAACACTGCTAAACTTTAAATTCTCACCTTTTAAAAAACTCACCTCTTTATTTACTATATTTAATGCATTAACCGAAAACTTACCTATAAAGCTCTTATCATCCTTATTATCTTCAACCTTTAATGCACTTACTGTGGATCCGATAATCTTTAAAAAGAAATTACTTCTCATGGCACTTTGCATACTCACACTACTATTTTCTCCAGCCGCAATCCCTGGCGTAGAAAACATAATGGAAATACCCATAGTTATTACAACTATACATAACATTACCCTAGCCTTAATTTTACTATGATTACCATACCTTTTGTTTTTCACTTTATCCCCCCTTGCTTGTCCATCAAATTTATCAATGGATAAACCTAGTGAAAATATATGCTTTGATGTCTAAATTTATTACCTCTTAAGTGACATTCCAAATTTTACATTTGGCCAATGGAACTTACTCCTTCGACTGTTTTTTAGAAGGAGTTTCCTCTTATTCCTCCAAATTTTACATTTGGCTAAGGCTAACTTACCCCTTGAGCACTCCTTCGAACCAAAAATGAATTTCCTTTATTTACTTCCAAACTTCCTATTTTACAAAACCAAATTTCAAATGACTTTCCTATAATAATTTTTTATAAGCCTCAATAAATAAAGACCTATAAACTAGCAATTTTCAACTAGTTTATAGGTCTTCTCATATGGTTTAAAATTATCCTGTTTTTTATAGAAGGTTTATATACTTTAATCCAATCACTTATTCAGCAGGCTATCTAATTCACTACTTTGAGATAGATTTTCCCATTTACTTAGTATTTAAATATTGAGCTATTACTCTACTCATATATATCATTGAATTTTTTGCTTCTTGCAGACTATTCACATCCGCTCCAACCTCCATTAAAATAGCATTATCACTTAAATCCTGACTATAATATGAAATTCCACTTAGATAAGTATATAAATACTTGGTTCTTAATAGTCCTGGATACATCTCATTAGCTATTGATGCTAACTTCTCTATATTAGCAATGTGTGCATTATATCTTGGATTCTGCTCAGTAGTTACAAACATTATCTTTGCAACACTATTTCCTTCAATTTCCCCTGTAATACTTGCTTTCGCTGGCCCTGAATCTCTATGTAAATCAATTATAAGATCAAAGTCTCCATAACTATTAAGGTATTTTGAAAAAGTTTCCCTTGAAGCCTTATAGGCATTATTATAATCAGCCACATCATGAACAGTTTTATCATGGATAACTGTAAATCCTTGCTTTTCAAGTTCCTCTGTTAATGTATCTCCTACTGCTGCCACTGTACTTTCAAGTCCCGTATTTCCTTCTGCATAAGCTTCATTGGTATGGGTATGATAAATTAATACTTTCTTCTTTGAGTTGTCTTCCGGATTACCAATTATGTTCACAGAGTTATCTACTTTATTAATTGAACCGTCATTTATTTTAAATGGATTAATTACAATGCTATTAACAGCTTGAGCATGGCCTTTCATATCTGAATTGCTGTGCTTTAAATCATCACCATTTAAAAAGCTTATTTCCCTATTAACTATATTCAATGCATTTATTGAAAACTGCCCTATAAAACTTTTATCATCACTATTTTCTTCAACCTTTAGTGCACTTACAGTGGACCCAATAAGTTTTAAAAAGAAACTACTTCTCATGGCACTTTCTATCCCCGCATCGCTATTTTCTCCTGCTGCAACACCTGGAGTTGAGAACATCATTGTAATTGTCATAGTCATAACAACTACACATAACATTATCCTGGCTTTAATCTTCCCATCTCCAGCAGACCTTTTGTATTTCACTTTATCCCCTCCTGTTTATTTCATTAAATTCACCTTCTGATAAACTTAATTAAAATATATGAGGGAATTTTTAATTTTATGAATAACTCCTAGTTTAAATAGGTGTTTATATCCTCTAAAGTTAAAGCAGGCTGTAGCGCAATATTTATTCCATTGGCTATGACCTTAGAAACACTTTCAATAACCTTATCAATTTCTTTAGGTGTCACTACCATTCCTCCAAGGGTTGGATCTAGCACTTCCCTAATTAACGCCTGCCTTTCCTCTCTATCAACTTCTTTAAGCATTTTATAAAAACCACTACCTTTAGTTGCTGAACTAATTAAATTATCTAAAACCAAATCTATGGTATCATTTGCTACAGTGCCTGCATCAACAACAGTTGGAACTCCAATTGCTATTACGGGTATTCCTAAAGTTTTCTCACTTAATTCTACTCGTCTATTCCCTACGCCTGCTCCAGGAGCTATTCCCGTGTCTCCAATTTGAATTGTTCTATTAACTCTTTGTGTTCTTCTTGAGGCTAGAGCATCTATGCAAATGATTAAGTTTGGTTTTACTCTATCTACAACACCTTTAATTATTTCACTTGTTTCCATTCCTGTAAGTCCTAGAACTCCTGGTGCTAAAGCACAAACCGGCCTAACTCCCTCATCAATTTCATCTGGAACATATTCTTTAAGATGTCTGCTTACCATAATCTTTTCTACAACCTGTGGACCTACAGCATCTGCAGTAATATTCCAGTTACCAAGACCAACTACTAAGGCAGTCTGTTCTTCATTTAAATTAATTAATTTTGAAAGTTCTTTAGCCATAACCTCACTTAACTCTATAATTCTTTGTCCATCATAATATACAAATTCACCAAACTCTAAAGTTATATATGTTCCCTGTGGCTTACCAATTTTTTTTGCTCCATTTTCATTTACAATCTTAACAACAGACACCTTAATATTTTTATCTATATATTCCTCTCCTTCAATACCATCAATCTCTCCTGAATTAGATTCATTGTACATTTCTCTAGCTTCTAAAGCTAAATCTGTTCTAACACTATATTCTAAAGCGCCCTTTTCTTCTTGCTTTCTATTACTTATTTCCATTGAAATACCTCACTTCTTATAATATTGAAACACCTTTTCATATTCACTTGAAGGTATAAGCTCACATTAGCCAAATCAAAGATTTGGATGATCACTTAAGTATCTAAAGTAACTATCATTAGGTTTTCCTAAAACTTTCTTACTATACTTTATTAATCTTATAGGTAAATTCTACTTGAAGTACTCTTAATTTAGTGTTATAATAGCTTTTGTTATATGAAACTCGTAAGCAGACTTCCCCAAAGCTGCCACTGAGATATGATAAAACTACAAGGGGGTGAATTAATAATGGCAAACATTAAGTCAGCTAAAAAGAGAATAAAAGTTACTCAAGCTAAAACTATGAGAAACACAATGTTAAAATCTTCTTTAAAAACAACTATAAAGAAATTCGAAGTTGCTGTAGCTAGCAAAGACGCTGCTTTAGCACAAGAGAACTTCAAAAAAGTAGTTAAAGCCCTTGATATGGCTGCTTCTAAAGGTATAATACATAAAAACAAAGCAGCTAAGAAGAAATCAAGATTAGCAGCTAAGTTAAACGGATTATCAGCTTAATTAAATTACCGGTGATTCCACCGGTTATTTAAATTTAAAGCAAACTCAGTTTGATTTATATAAACCTTCACACTTTGTGTGGAGGTTTTTTGCTACCCATTTTAAATTTAGAATGCCCTAATTTAGAATTATGGATACTTCACTTTCTTCAAAGAAACTTTAATTTTATTTTTAATAAAAAAAAGAAATCCAGCCCTGCTGGATTTCCACCTTCATTCTAAATTCTTCACTCTAAATTCTGCATTCTAAATTAAATTTTATTTCTTCATCATAGTTCTAACCATAAGCATCTCTATGGCATTCTTTGTATCTACAGACTTACTTTTTATTTCAACTTCAGTATCTAAGCATAATTCTAAATTTCTTCTCAAAGTTTCCTCTGAAAATCTTCTGCTTTGTGACATCATCTTCTCTGCTATAAAGGGATTTAGCCTGTACTCCTTAACTAAATCATCCTTTTTAGCACCTTTCCCCATCTTCACCTTGATTGAAAAAAGTAACTTAAACTGACGCTCAATCATTGATAAAATCACATGAGGTTTTTCGCCTTTATATACAAGTTCATTTAAAGTATCAATGGCACCCTTTATATTTCTATCAGATAAATAGGAAACTAAGTTAAATATATCGCTTTCCTTTTCATAAGGAGCCATTTTAATAATATCTTCCTTAGTTATTGCCCTCTCCCCTGTGT
Organism: Clostridium sp.; assembly: GCA_029851835.1. Classification (GTDB taxonomy): domain Bacteria; phylum Bacillota; class Clostridia; order Clostridiales; family Clostridiaceae; genus Clostridium_J. The sequence continues at coordinate 60,595 of JARKVD010000017.1, forward strand.
ATAAAACTAGCTTCTCAACTTCATTTTCTACTATACTCATATTATTTTCTACAATGGAACAAAAGTAAGAAAGCTCGGCTTTTCCAATAGCTTTTCCTCTTTCATCAAAGAGTTCTTTTACTTTGTTTTGGAATCCCATTCCTTTTAATTTATCAACCTTAACAACTTCACAAGCTTTTTCCAGCTTTTTAATTCTATTACCCAGTTTCTCTCTATCATCCTCAAAGACATAGTACATTATAAGAATGGTATAAGGGGGGATATTTTTTACATAATCCCTTAAAGGATCAATTTCCTTTCCTTTATCTTCTCTATTTTTATCTCTTAAGAAGTTTGCCCTATATACTTCTAAGACTCTATAATCACTCATAAAAGGTATGGTTTCACAGCTATTAATTATGGTATCAACATCAAGCTTCTCTCCTGACATTCTTGCATAATTTAAATCTATAAAGCCATTGCCCTCAACAGTTATCTTTTTTATTTTTTCAATACATTCTTTAATTAACCCTTCATCGGAGCCACAAAAAACATAAAAGTTTTTCAACTTATTTTGTTTTATGTCCTTCTCAAATTGCTCTAGTGTAATCACTGTCTTACCTCCACTCACCTTGGCCCATATATAATCAATTTAAAATAATTTATTCTTAGGTTTAATGAACATAGTGAGGATATCCTCTTCCCCTAACAATTTTATAGGTTCCAAAATATCGTCCATTAACTGTGTCCTCATTTTTTTCAACTTCTATTATATCATAATTTCCATAAGAAAATACCCCTATGGCAGATTCAGACTTTTCAGTGTTATTATCCTTTGTTATAAATTTAGTAACTTGATTTTTATAGATTAAATACAACTCCATATTCCTGTAAAGTTTAACTACTTTAAGTTCATAATTATCATTTAAAGGTATAGTGATTTCCTCTTCAAATTCATCGTAAATTCTATCTATACTGCCATAATTTTCATATATACTTCGGAGCTTTACTTTTTCCGTACTTATTAAAATATTTTTATCTTCATGAAGGACTTGAATTACATCAGCCTTCCTCCCCGAAATAAAATTTATTTCAGGATATACTATGTAAGTTTCCTTTATCACTAAAACCATGAGAAGTATTGGAAAGTACTTTAAGGAATTTACTCCTCTTCTTATAAGTACATAACTCAAATATAAAAATAAAATAATTATGCCATGAAGATATGTAAATTCTAAAGGCATTGGAAGTTTATCCACTAGGAGTTTTTCTATTTCATTTATTATAGTCAATATGGATATAGTAATATATACAAGAAGATTAAATATTACTGGTATTTTAAAAAAAATTAAAAGTCCCATACCAGCCACTAGTAAATAAGTGTAAAAAGGTATCAGCAGTAAATTTGAAATCATTCCTCCTAAGCTGACATTTCTAAAAATAAATATCATATAAGGAAGGGTTAATACCATAGCACTTAAAGTTAAGCTTAAGGATGAATTAATGGCAGCAGGTAGTTTATAAAGCTTTCTCTCAATCCTGCTATTAAATAAAAGTATACTTAGCACGGCTAAAAAACTCAGCACATAACCAACATCTAACAGAGAATAAGGTCTCATAAGAAGAATAATAAATGCCGCAAGGGCTAAAGCTGAGATAGGTTCATATCTTCTTTTAACATTTATGCTCATGGCCATTGTAAGTATCATGATAAAAGCTCTTACCGTAGATGCCTTTCCTCCTGTAAATATTACAAATGCTAATAGCAAAATCAGTGATATTTTCTTACCTGTAAGCTTCTTAACCAAATTATATATCAGGGCCACATGAAGGCCAGACACACTTATAATATGTGAAATACCAAGAAAATTAAATTCCTCCCTTTTCCCGTAATCAATATAACTTGAATCACCACAACTTAAAGCCAATATAACGCCAGCGCCCTCTTCATTTATGACTTTAGACAACTTATGATATAGTTCATCCTTTAGTTTATATCCCTTATATATTAAATCTTCCTTTAAAGATAAATGACTTTCCACATAGTATTCTCCTGCAATCCCTTTAGAATAATCAGGCTTACTTTTAAAGTTCCCCTTTACTAAATATTTTCTGCCCAGCTGAATTTCATTCCCCTCAGCTTGACTTCCTTCAATAAACACCTTAAGTGTTTTATTATTATGACTTGCAAGATAATATCCTGTTCTTGCAGCTTCAATTCTAACCTCTATAACTCCCTTAGGATTATTCCCATAAAAATAAAAATGACAATTAATAAAAGAAAGCAAAGTAAAGCTCAAAATAACCGCAGTTAAGTAAGCTTTAAACCTTGCTTTCATTAAAATTATTAAATATATTATCATCCATAATACTGCTATTAATGTTCCCATATAGCTATTTACAAAGTACAAAATTGAGCCAGCTAAAAGTCCCATATAAAGCTGAACCATCGGTCTATCCATAAATATCACCCTTATGGATTATTACCAAATCATTCCTTATAAATTCACAATATATAATTTCCTACTAAGTTAATTGATTTTTATAAAAAGAAGTTTTTCTTTCCACTAGCTTTTCTAAAGATGCCAGCTTCATAAAACTTGTTTCTGCTACAATCCTAGAGTTTAACTTGCCATAAACTTTATCGATTTCACTATTTAAACTATGATCCTTAGATAAATTAATAATTTCATTCCTACATTGTTCACAATAAGCTACTATTCGCTTAGCTTCTTTATTTACTAAAGGCATCACCTTATGGTTATACTCTTTTAAAAGCTCTGGAAGTTTTTGAATAAGTGAATATGGCTTTTTATTGCAAAGTATGGCCTGGACCTGTACCATTGTTTCAATTACTTCTTTATCTTCAATAAAATCTTCATCATCTTTATAGGTGTTCATCATTTCAATAGCTTTATCAAAAATAAGTCTTTGTTCTCCCTTATCTAAAACATTAACTTTTCCATGAATTCTCTTAAAATAAAATCCCTTAACTTCCTCTACTTCATCCATATACTCTTCAAAGTCATCCTGCAAATCATAAATCTCTTTATAAAACTTCTGCTCTTCATATTCCTTTAAAGCGTCATCAAAAATTTCAATTCCTAAATCCAATATATTTTTCCCAGGATACTGGTTGCAGTTACTGAATTCATACAGCATATGTCTAATTTCATTAAGTTCACCCTTGCATAAGTCTTTAAACTCATACATAGCTTTCTCTGAATCGCTAGTATCTAAGTTTGTATTAAAAAGCTCCTTTGCTATATCCTTTAAGGCATCAATATATTTAACACTTATCTTTACCCTTGGTTTAAAAAAGATTTCATTTGTTGATATTCTGTTAATGATGCAATGATTAACATTATTTATATGAGAATTACCTAAGCTATCACTTAAGAAAACTTTAATTTGCTTTGCCTTTATTAATTCAAGAATTATTCCTTGAATATCTATGTCTTTCCAGCCATAAGGCATTTTATTAAATCTTGATAAAACATCATTAAGGGTAACTGAATTTCCTCTTAATGAATTTCCTTCTATAAACACCCTTACTTCTTCTAATGCCAATTCTCCAGCACTAACCTTTGTTTTATCAACATCATTCTCTTCACTTAAAATATTGTACAGCTCATTAACTTCATTTCTAAACACCTTAACATATGGCAGTTTAAAGTATTCTGTATTTATTAAGGAAAGTAAGGCTTCATTAATCTTATCTATTCCATTTTTATCTCCCAATTGAAGTTGACTACTTGAAACAAATATCTTTGATTTTCTTAAAGCTTCTGTTAAAAGTTCTTCTGCTTCTAAACTTATTGCATCCCTTTCTTTCCTTTTTCTAAGGGCTGAGTCTTTAAATAATCCATAAGCCTTTCCGTCATGGTTTTTTCTTAAATAAGAGTCAATTTTCAACAATCTTTCTACAGTGTCTACGCAGGATATATAACTTGAAATATCTACTATTACTTCTTTTTCAAGGTGTGATAATCTTTTTAACTCACTAACTTCATCCCCCTTAATATCAATGTCTGAAGTTATGATTCTTATTCCAATCTCACTTCTTCTATTACCAATTATGCGATTATTCACATATCTGTTAAAGGAAAATCTATACTCTGGTGAGTAATTAAACTTTACCACCTTATAAATTCTTTCAAAAATGATTTCTCCTATTTTTTCATTTACTTCATCTTTATCAATAGATATTTCAGCTATTTCTTTATTGATTAACTGCTCTTCCTTGGTTAAAAACACATACTCTTTTCCGTTTTTCAGAGCAAAACCGACCTTAACTAATACTGCTAACGCCTCATTAGTTTTATCTTGGACTTCCTTCTTAGAATCCTTTAAATTACTTATCATTAATGTTGAGATATTATCACTATCTGCATCTAATACTGTTACATACTTAAGTAAAAATAAAGTTTTTAAAACCTTTAAGGCAAAATCATGAATTTCCTTATTATTTTCTGCTTCTAATATCACTTCTTTTATAGATGCGTTCAAATAAGTTTCCACAACACCATAAAAGCCATGAAGAGGTATAATACTTCCTATGCCCTCATTGATAAAGTCCATTGCAGCATTTTGATATAATTCTAATAAACTTCTTTCACCTTTAGAAATATCTCTTCCTACTGCTCCATTTATTCTAATACCATTTAAAATCATTTGAAGCATATTAAATTGATATGGGATAAATGGATATGTTCCTATAAAGTCATTAGTACCCCTATAACCTTTTAATCCACTTTCCTTAGGAAATACAATTAAATTTTTTATATTTGGTTCGTTTTCCTCGAAATATCCATTTAAATAAACCGATGATTTTTTATTCTTTTTTAAAAGTCTTTCCCTGATTACTTCATCAGCATTTGATGACGACAGAGAAATTTTAGTACTAAATCTTCCAAGAATTTTAGAGAAATCCTTATTATTTTCATCCACAAAGGAACTTAACTCTTCCTGTGCCGTTACAATTACCCAGCATTTTCCCTGGCATCTTACAGCCAATTCTTCCACTACCGTTTGTAAATTAAGGAGCAATTTAGTGTCATTACCCATAAACTGGCCAATCTCATCTACTAGAAATACAACATGATGATTCTCACCTTTATCTCTGCAATACTCTTTTACCTTAACCGCAAAGTTTTCCACATTTAAAGAAAAGTCTGTCTCACACTTTTCACACCATGTTCTTGCTGAATCTTCACTGATATTAATAGTGTTTACTAAAGCTTTAATAATAGAATCCTTTTCAAAATAAAAATTCTCTCGTCCTTCTTCCCAGCACTTCCCTGAAATTTCTTTATAGGTATTTTTAAAAGGATCATATGCTCCCTCACTAATTAGCTTTTCTTCCACTGCAGCTACCCAAGGTTTACTTCCACATAGTCCTCTCATTTCGTTAAAAGCCATATTAAATACCTTTACAATAGATTCCTGTCCACATGTCTGCTCAATCTTTGATGCAATATTAAACAGAATTACATCTGTTGAAACCTTTTCTGCCGCCTTCATATTTTCTAAAGTACTTTTTTTAAGACCTTTACCTTTAAAATAACTTATTACCTTTTTTCCACCTACAGCCTCATTCCTTAAAACACAGGATAACACTTTTAAAAAATGAGATTTACCACTACCAAAGAAACCTGAAATCCATACTGCATTCTTATCAGTAATGCCATCTATTCCTTTCCTATAAGCTTCAAAAAATTTATCTAAATGCTTTTTTATTTCATCAGTTATAACAAACTCTTCAAGTTCTTGTTTTATATTGTTTTCAATACTGTCACCAGCTTTTATAACACCTTTAATCTCTCTATCTATCTTCTTTTGAAAAATTGACTTCAATTTTATATTCATTGCTGCCCCCTATAACCTTGTTCTGTCTATAAGCTAAGGCTATTTTATTACCTTGTTTATCATTACAATATTATATCATAAACCAATAATTTAATGTGAAGGAAAGCTGCCTCATAATTTAAACATAAAAAAAGCATAGATTTTACATCTACGCTATTCTTAAATATATAATAAAAATAAGAATACTAAAATGGATATAATAATTAAAGCACCTTTAGCAAAATTTTTTATGTTCAAGTTTATATCAGTACATGCCATTATTATAAGTGCAAGAATATTTACAATGGGAATTATTGATATGAAAATTATACAAAGCCATTTGAATAAGGAAACAACTTCATCTTTATCTCTCTTTTTAGCTGCTCCACCTAAATGAATATTATCTTTTATTCCATAACTTCCTATTAAATCAATCTGATTATACCTATTTACTTTAAAACTCTCCTTCAAATCCATATCTTTATTGTGCATTCTTTACACCCTCTTCCAAAATATGTAATAAACTTATTATACAACACTTTCCTAAAATATGTAATAAAAAGCTTAAAATTTACTTTCGTAAACTTTAAGCTTTTCTTTATTATACTACCTCTTCCTCTTTCACTTCTGGTTTTTAACTGATAACTGAGCTAATATCTCGTCTCTAAGTCTTTTTATATCAATATCTTCTTCCACATCAACTCCACTTCCACTAACAGTTAACTTTTCACTTAATAAAAGCATAATTAAAGATTCAAAGGCATTACCTCCACCATTTCTCAACAATTCCAGCTTTATCATTTGGAATAATTCTAATACCAAGGAGCCATAAAAGTACAATTACACCCAATATAGCAAGAATTACTATACCCATGGTTGATGAAAGTATTCCCATAAATAACATACCTGTCGAAAAAATTTATATAACTAAATATATTAATTTAAATTGAAACTATGTATTTTTTATCATTGTTTCAATTGTTATTTTTTGTTTAATATTTGCCTTGATTATATTTACCTATCTACTAACTTCCTTTATATAAACTTCAAATATAAAAAAAGATGAATCCTTAATAATTTGGATTTATCTTTTTATTGTATTTTTAAACTTATAATCTTTCCTATTCAAGGTTATTCTGTCTTTCCTTAGTTAAACCCTTTAACTGTTTCCTTAATTTATAATATACTCAAAAAGCTGTAAAACTCTAATTAAAAATTAGAGTTTTACAGCCTATCAATCTATGGCGGGAATATGTGAGAATCGAACTCACCCGTCGTGGTCTTAGCACGGCAACTCGGTTTTGAAGACCGGCAGGCACACCAGCACCTATCTACTCCCATATATTTATTAAGTATATGTCCAAAAATGATGCTCCAAAAGTGACACTTCAAATCTTTGATTTGGTTAGTGGAACTTTCACTGTGTGCATCTTTCATTTGGTATACACGAACTTACACCTTCAAATGTATATGAGAAGATGTTTCTTCTTCTATTATAATATCCGATAACTGTAAAATCAAGTATTATCTTTTATAATAATAAACCTTTTGTAAATTAATAATTTAGAGCTGTATCAAAACAGCCCTAAATTAGGAACTCCAGTGGGAGTTCCTACCATCATTCTTAATTCTTAATTTAATAAAGAACTCTATCATTTTCTACTCTTTTTGTTAGCTTAATGCTATCAAAATGTTCAAGAATGGCAACAGCGTATTTTCTACTAGTATCAAAGACCTCCCTTGCTGAAGATGCTGAAATAGAGCCATTTTTCTTTATATACTCCACAACAGTCTCCTTAGCTCCTTCATAGTCTTCTTTTAAAAGAGTACAGTCTTCATTAAGCTTTATTAAATCACCTTGATCTAATAAAAGTTCATAAACCATTTTAAAACCTGTTTTATCCTTTTCTGTAGCAGATAAATCAACATACTTAGGTGGTGCATACTTTAATGCCTTATATTCTTCTTGAATTCGAGTTCTCATTCTTTCTTGTTCTTTTGTAAGAACTACTTCAAAATCTTTAAGAGAAATAAACTTTTCACTAACCTTAATTGTTTTTCTTTCCTGTAAAATTCCTAAAAGTTCATCATAGTTTTTCTGTTTTAATTTTTTACCAAAGATTTTATTTTTAGCTTCTTCTTTAGATATTCCAAACTTTAATGGATTTTTTTTATGGAACTCCTCTAACAGCTTCTTAAGTTCCTTAGCTTTAACCTTTAAAAATTCTTCATGAATATAAATCCCATTGTCTATGCTACCAAGCCTGATTACCATACCACCATCCACAAGATTTTGTAACTCTTCTTGTAGACTTTCCATATTCTTTCCTAAAGCCTTTAATATTGCATTTGAATCTACATATTCTGAACTTAAAGTTTTAATGGTATTTTCTAGTATATTAGTACTTTTGCCACTTTCCTTAACCTTAAGCTCTTCAATATACTCTTGTGTTATCTTTTTAGACTTCTTAGCATTGGGCTCTATGATTATTCCTCCTGCTATGGTATTCATTGGAGAGTAGCTTCTAACTATATATCTATCATTCCTCTGAGCTGTAATTGGCTTTTCAAGTCTTATCTGCACATAAGCACTTTCACCAGGTTTAATCTCTTCACAATCTAATGGAACGATTCGACCTATAATCTCTTCTGTTCCATGATAAACACGAATTCTCTGCCTTTGTACTATAGGTTTTTCTATAGATTTAATATGATATAGCTTACAATCAATCATTGAAGATGGTTCCATTATACCTTGTCTTGCAATAACATTACCTCTTTCAATATCAGCTACCTTTACATTAGCTAAATTAATAGCACAACGTTGCCCAGCCTCTCCCATTTCACAAGGTACATCATGAACTCGGATTCCTCTAATCTTTGTAGTTACCTTAGATGGATATACCTCTACAGTATCTCCCACTGAAGCTCTTCCACTTATGATAGTTCCAGTTACTACGGTTCCAAAACCACTTATAGAGAAAACTCTATCAACGGGTAATCTGAAGTGACCTTCCGTATCCTTTGGCTCCACCTCTTCCGTTATTTTATCTATATCCCTTATGAAGTCTTCAAAACCAGCCTTGGTTTTTGAAGATACTTCATGAATTGGCGCTCCTTCTAAGAAGGTCCCCTTCATCTCTTCCTTAATATCTTCTTTTATCATTTCAAGCCAATCTTCATCTACTAAATCAGTTTTAGTTAAAACAACTATTCCCTTCTCAATAGATAGCAGCTTTAAAATTTCAAAGTGCTCTCTAGTCTGTGGCATAATTCCCTCATCAGCTGCTATGACCAAAAGAACTACATCTATACTGCTTATTCCAGCTAACATATTTTTAATAAACTTTTCATGACCAGGTACATCAATTATTCCTGCTCTTCTTCCGGATGGCAGATCAAAGTAAGTAAAACCTAAATTTATTGAAATTCCTCTATCTCTTTCTTCCTTTAATGTATCTGTTTCTCTTCCTGTAAGAGCCTTAATTAAAGTAGTCTTACCATGGTCTATATGCCCTGCTGTTCCTATTATAATATGCTTCATACTCCATCTATCCTCCTAAACAGATACTTACCCTAGTATTCTTCTAAAACACTCTACTATTTCATCAAAATCTCTTTTAAATAGGGTTCTACCATCAAGAACTAATTCATTATCGTATACTCTTGCAATTAATGAAGTCTCTCCTAGTCTTAGCTTTTCTTCCATTAATTCTGGAGAAAGACTGCTACTAGTTACCTTTATAACGTAAGTTGGAATTTTCTCCGTTGGCATGGAACCTCCACCAACCATAGACTCACCTTTATCTATGGTAAATGTACAGTCTTTTATTTTACTTTGAAGCTTTCTCTTTAACGTCATACACTTTTGTTTAACTTGGTCAGCAGACATTAAAATCATATTTAAGGATGGAATATTGGAAATGGCATCCTTCTCATCTATATAATATTTAAATGTTCCTTCTAAAGCGGCAAGGGTCATTTTGTCCACCCTTAAAGCTCTAGTTAATTGATTCTTTTTCATTTTATCAATAAATTTTTTCTTACCAACAATTATTCCAGCTTGTGGACCTCCAAGCATCTTATCCCCGCTAAAAGTAACCACATCAACACCCTTTGAGAGGCTTTCCTGTACTGTTGGCTCATAGGTGAATCCATACTTACTGAAGTCAATCAGAACTCCACTTCCTATATCTTCAACTACTGGTATATTATACCTCTCCCCTAAACTGACCATTTCTTCTAGTGAAACAGCTTCTGTAAAACCCATTACTTTAAAATTAGATGTATGAACCTTTAAAAATATTCCTGTTTCTTCTGTTATGTTATTTTCATAATCATAAAGATGTGTTCTATTTGTAGTACCAACTTCAACAAGCTTAGCCCCACTGAATTTCATTACTTCTGGTATTCTAAAGGAGCCTCCGATTTCAACAAGCTCTCCTCTGGAAACTATTACTTCCTTTTCCTTAGCAAGGGTATCAAGAACAAGCATTATGGCAGCTGCATTATTGTTTACAATCATAGCTGCTTCTGCTCCTGTAACCTTTTTAATTATGTCCTCAATATGAGAATATCTAGAACCTCTTCTTCCGTCTGAAATTTCATACTCTAAATTATTATAATTTGAAGCTACTTCTATTACATTTTCAATAGCTCTCTCACTTAGAATTGAACGTCCTAAGTTAGTATGTATAACTGTACCTGTTCCATTTATCACTCTTCTAAGGTGCATCTTATTTTTCTCCTTTAAAAAGTGATTTGAAAGGTCTATTACCCCCTCAGTGGTAAGTGAAGTTACACTGCCTTTTAAAATCCCATTTCTATAAAATTCTATACTTTCTCTTAAACTTTCTAGGACTAAGGTTCTTGAGTTTTCCTCTAGTAGTTTTGAAATATTTTCATCCTTTAAAAGTTCGTCAATCTTAGGCAATTTTCTTAAAAGCTCTTTATTCATTCAACTTCCCCCATGCTTAAAACAATTATTTTAGTCTTAACTAAACTTGTGAATATAAAAATATTATTCAACTATTATAGGTACCTTTCCTTCTTCTATAACTTCACCAATGACAGCTGATTTTAATTCTAATTGATTTAACTCTTTCATTAAGTTATCAGCCTCTGACCTAGGAAGTGAAATTAATAGTCCTCCAGAAGTCTGTGGATCAAATAGAATATCCTCCATCCACTGGTCTACATCTTTAAGTTCATATTTCCCTGCAAGATACTTTTTGTTGTTATAAGTTCCAGCTGGTACCAAGCCCATTTCTGCAAATTCTTTTGCCCCGGAAACAACTGGTATACTGTCCTTAAATAATCTTATTGTTATCTTGGAAGCACTAGCCATTTCATACCCATGTCCCATAATTCCAAAACCTGTTATATCAGTACAAGCATTAACTGGATACTTTATTATTATTTCTCCTGCATACTTATTTAAAGTAGTCATTACCTTTACTGCTTCTTCATAGGTTTCCTTAGACGCAAATTCAGCTTTTATTGCAGTATTAATCACACCTGTTCCAATAGGTTTAGTTAAAATTAACACATCTCCTGGTTTACAGCCATAGTTCTTTAAAATTTTCTTTGGATGAACTAATCCCATGACAGAAAGACCAAACTTTGGCTCATCATCTTCAACACTATGGCCTCCAATAACAACTGCTCCTGCTTCAATTACCTTATCTGCTCCACCCTTTAGAATTTCTCCCAGAACCTCTATTGGAAGACAGTTAGGAAAACATACTATATTCATTGCTACCGTAGGTTTCCCTCCCATAGCATAAATGTCACTTAAGGAATTAGCTGCGGCTATCGCTCCAAAGGTATATGGATCATCTACCACTGGCGTAAAGAAATCCAAGGTTTGAATAGTTGCTATATCATCAGTCAGCTTATAAACTGCTGCATCATCTGCTGTTTCAATTCCTACTAATAAATTTTCATTATTCATCTTAGGCAATTTATCTAAAATCTTTGAAAGGGTCTCCGGCCCTATTTTAGCTGCTCATCCAGAGGTTTTTGAAAGTTCAGTAAGTCTTTTTATCATAATTATTACCTCCTCTACATATAAAATTTTATCCTAATAGTTATTTTATGTCTACCATGTCTCTCAATTTATCAATAGTCTTAGTTCCTATGCCTGTTATATTAGTAAGTTCATCCACAGATTTAATTGTTCCTACACTTTCTCTATAATCAATTATGCTTTGAGCCTTCACTGCTCCGATACCTGGTAAAGTTTGAAGATCTGAGGCGGATGCTTTATTTATATTAATTTTCCCACTAGAACTCTGTCCCTCCTTAGAAGATGATGACTCTGAAAAGACCTCATTACTTTCCTCTACCTCTTCACCTATCTTATAAATTTTTATACAATCTTCATCATTTAAAATTTGAGAAAACTTTATTCTATTTTCATCTGCTTCCCCTGTTAATCCTCCTGCAGCATCAATTAAATCTCTAATTCTTGCACCTTCCTTAAGTTCATATTCTCTTGGGTTTTTAACTTCACCTTTAATATCTGCTACAATTATTTTATTTTCATTCTTATTTTCAACTTCACTGGTTGAAGTAATAAATTCTTCAACAGCATTTTTGTTATTCATATCCTTTTCAAAAACTTCTTCAAAATCTATATCTTTATCCTTATTAGAAAAATATCCAACGAAAAGAAACACTATACTTAAAACTAGTATAGTAACTGAACCAACAATTTTCTCTTTTAATTTCATATGTATTCCCCTTTTGTACTTATTTATAATTTTAAATCATGAACTTATCCCAATTTTTTTATTTATCTATAAGTTTTACCAATTTCCAATTTTTAATATCGTCATTTGTTAATATTTTTGATATAATATTAAATCATGTGTTTATAGGGAGATTATTATGAAAAGACTTGCGTTTATATTGCTTATATTTTTTACAATTACCCTATTTGGTAATTATACTGATGTATATGCATCTACAGAACCTCCATCTATTACAGGACAAAGTGTGGTTGTAATGGATGCCAATACAGGTGCCGTAGTATATGGTAGAAATGAACATAGACAGTATCCACCAGCATCTACTACGAAGCTGATGACAATACTATTAACTTTAGAAAACTGTGAAATGAATGAAATCGTCACTGTTGGACCACTACCACCTTATATTGAAGGTTCAAAAATTTATATCCATGAAGGTGAACAAATGACTGTGGAGCAAATGTTATATGCGGTTATTATGGCATCTGCTAACGATTGTGCAGCCGCTCTCGCAGAGCATATATCTGGCTCCATTGAAGCTTTTGCTGAATTAATGACTAAAAGATCAAAAGAACTTGGTGCCATGAATACCAATTTCGAAAACCCCCATGGACTTTATGGTGAAAATCATAGATCTACAACCCACGATTTAGCCTTAATGGAAAAAGAATTATTAAAATATCCAAAATATATAGAGATATCTCAAACAAAATCCTTGCTTATGGATGCAACAAATAAATCGGAAGAGCAACGACCTTTATGGAATGATAACAGACTTGTTCAAGAAGGCGATGATAAATACTATCCTTACGCCGTAGCTGGAAAAACTGGATACACCGATGAATCTAAACATTCCTACGTAGCTTCTGCTAAAAAGGGAGACCAAAGCTTTATAGTTGCAATCCTATATGATGAACAAAAGGCTTATTACAATGAAGTTGAAGCTATCTTTGAATGGGCCTTTGAAAACTTTGCCACTGAAAAATTATTTTCCAAAGGTGACCAAATCGATACTTACATCACCTCTAACGGAACAAATATTCCTTTAACTATTGGTGAGGATATCTTCTACTCAAAGGATTTAACTTCTGGAATTCAGCCTAAAGTAGTTGTTGATAAGGATGCTCTTTCAGGTAAATTCTTTAATGCTAATGAGCCTATAACTTCAGTTAATATAACTTACAACAATCAAACCTATACAGCTTCAGTAAGCAGTACTGTAAATTACGAAGAAAAAACAATACCTGTACTAGGTGATATTGTTACTACTAAAAAAAATACTATTGACTATATGAAGTTAGCAAAGATTATTATAGGATCAATAATTGGTGTATTAACTCTTTTCTTAATTTTAATTCTTGTTATTAGAAGAATTAATTTAAACAAACGAAAAAGAAAAAATATGTATTTATCATCATATCAATCAAAAAATAAAAAAAGATACAAAAATTATTAATAAAAAACACGGTATTCCGTGAACAGCCTCTGCCAAGTAGACAGTTGGCTGTTCATTTCCTTTGAATACCGTGTTTATTTTATGTATATTACTTAAGACTTTCAATTAACTTTTTCATATCCTCTGGCATTTCACAATGAAACTCTAAAATTTCCCTATTTCTTGGATGTGGAAGTTTTAATCTAAAAGCATGTAATGCTTGACGGTCAATTAATTCTTCATCATTAAATTCACTATATAGTGATTCACCATATATAGGGTGACCCTCATAACTTAAATGAACTCTGATCTGATGAGTTCTTCCCGTTTCTAAGAGAAGCTGAACTAATGAACCTTCCTTATATTCATCTATTACTTTATAGTGAGTAATACTTTTTTGCCCATCCTCTAAAACAGCTCTTTTTATAGTCTCATTAGTAGGTCTGCCTATTGGCCTATCAATGGTCCCTTCCTTTTCTTTTAAATGACCATGAACAATGGCTAAATATGATTTTTCAATTAAATCTTGCTCCATGAATTTTGCTAAACTCATATGAGAAAATTGATTTTTAGCAATCATTATAAGTCCTGACGTATCCCTATCCAGTCTACTCACAAGTCTTACAATTGAATTATCTTTATTCTGTCTAAAGTGATAAATTACCCCATTAGCTAAGGTTCCTGTTGGATGACTCTTTGTTGGGTGTACTACCATAAATGGTGGCTTATTCACAATTAGAAGATCATCATCCTCATATACAACTTGAATATTTAAGTTTTCTCCCTGTATATCTTGATTTTCTTCTTTTGTTACCTTAACTTGAATTTCATCACCCTCTGAAAGTTTATAGCTTAACCTAACCTGTTTACCATTTACCATAAGTCTTTGACCCATAGCTGAATTTCTAATAAATCTCCCTGAAAGATTTAATTCATCTTTCATGTAATCTCTTATTTTAACATCATTTCCTGCTGCTGTTACTTTGTATCTTACTATGCTCATCTATATACCCTCTTTTTATTATTATGTAACTCATTCTCAGTTTCTTCCAATGAGTAAGTTCGATTAACCAAATCATAGATTTGGAATCTCACTTATGTAGAATTTAGAATTTAAAATTACAATTAACTCAATTTTATCCATTTATATTTAATTAGCAAACTTATTGATTTTATTAAATTTATACTATTAAAACATTTTATATAAATTAATATGTAATTAAAAATAAGCCTCCACATTAGGAGACTTATTTTTATTCTACCACTGCAATAACTTCTATTTCTATTAAAGCATCCTTTGGTAATCTAGCCGGTTGCACACATGATCTTGCTAGTGGATTTGAATTAAAGTATGTAGCATATACTTCATTCATCGCTGCAACCTAATTCATATCCTTAATAAATACAAGGGGCTTAACTACTTTATCCATTGTTGTTCCTGCCTCTTCTAAAACAGCTTTTACATTATCTAGACATACTGCTGTAGCCTCTTTAATGTCATCACTTACAATAGTTTTATTCATATTATCGCCCTCATAAATTAATTTTATATGAAACCGAAGTTTAACTTAGGCATCAATACTAACCCCTTCTATTTCCCATTAAAAGGTAGTTTCTTGCTTTTATTGTATCTAAATGAATTATTGAACCTCTCACAATGATATACATTATTGTATCCTCAAAAGATTTTAAAAGAGCTTTATCTAGATCATTATAAGCTAATTCCCTAAGCTCATTAACCCCTTTATAAGATCTTGATGGCTCTATACAATCAGCTATATAAACTATCTTCTCTAAGGTGCTCATATTTTCTCTACCCGTAGTATGATATTTTATAGCATTTAATATGTCTTCATCATTAATATGAAATAATTCCCTTGCTATATAGGCTCCAACTGTGCCATGTAAAAGCTGCGGTGATTTATAATATACATTTGATATAACTTCACCACTTACCTTTGCTTTACTTATTAAGTCACTGGCAGAAAAATTTTTAGCACAGTCATGACATAGCCCTGCAATTCTAGCTTTAGCTGGATCCACTCCATATCGAACTGCTAGCTCTTCACTAGTTTTCATAACTCCTAATGTATGATTATATCTATCTACTGTGAGATGTACTTTAATATACTCTTTTATCTTATTTTCATGCCACATACGTTACACCTTATCCCTATATAAATTATATTCGTCAATTATTTTTTTCACTTTTGGCGGCAACAGATAATTAACCACTTTATGTTGTGCTATCTTCTCCTTAATAGCAGTAGAAGAGATATCTAATAAAGGCATTTGCAAGAAAATAATTTTTGTATTATATTCTTCTTCTATCCTTGCTTTCATCTCAAATATACTTTTTTCAGAAAATCCACTTCTAGAGAACACCACTAAAGTGCAGTTATCCAATATAATATCTATGTTCTTCCAGGTATCTAGTGCCATTAGGCTGTCTACCCCAACAAGAAAAAACCACTCCGTATCTGGTTCTACTTTGTTAAAGTGAATCAAAGTATTATATGTATAACTTAATCCATTATTTTTAATCTCATAATCACTTATAGAAAACTTTTCTTCTCCCTCTATAGCTTTTAAGACCATTTCATATCTTGTTTTTCCGCTTGTTACCATCCTATTATTTTTATGTGGCGGATGACCAGCAGGCATAAATATAATCTCATCAACTTCTAAGTTATATAGTGCTTCATATGCAATATGAATATGACCATTATGTATAGGGTCAAAGGTTCCTCCAAAAATCACTTTTTTCATGCTATTACCTCTTTCACCATAATACCATAATCTAAAGTATTTTACCAACCATAACTTAGATAGAAGATTTCAATAAGATTTTTAGAGGAAGCTAAAACTCCCTCTAAAAGTAACTCTTATCTACTTCTTCCCTTATTTCCTCTGCTGCTACTTTGCTTGCTTCTATACTGACTTCTTCTTTGTTCTTTTCTCTCTTCGCTTTTACGTATTGCTATTTGTTTTTTTGATTCCTTTGGTTTTTCTGGACCTCCAACTCTAAGATTCTCTAAATCTATTTTAGGGTTTTTCTTAGATTTACGGTATAAAACTAATTTACCACCAATAGCTTGAATTCCTTCACATCCAAGTTCTTCACATAATATATCTGAAGCTTCTCTTGCAGTAATTCCACTATTGTTTAAGGTTTTTATTTTAATTAATTCTCTTTTTTCTAAAGCTCCATCAACCTGCTTTATAAAATTTTCCTCTATACCATCTTTACCAACTTGGAATATCGGATCTATCTGGTTTGATAAGCCTCTTAAAAAACTTCTTTGTTTTGTTGTTATCATAATTTATTTTACTCCTTACTATAGTAGGAACTCGAATTCGAAGTCATTTAATCTAACAACATCTCCATCTTCAATTCCCATTTCCTTTAATTCATCGATTATACCTTTATTTCTTAATACCTTATGGAAGTATCTTAATGAATCTGGATCATTTACATTAACACTTGCAAGTAATCTATCAACGAAGGAACCAGTAATTTCAAATATACCTTCTTCCACTTCATTAATTTCATAAGTAAATCTCTTTTCCTCTGGTATATATCTATCTTCTTCTGCTATTTCTAAATCAGTTATAGGAATAGTGCTTAACATTTCTGCAGCAGCCTTCATTAAATCATCAACGCCTTCATTAGTTGCAGCAGAGATTTTATATATCTTATCATATCCCATTGCATTTAATTCTTTTTTGAAGTTTTCAAAAACCTCTTCATCATAAAGCATATCTGATTTATTTGCAGCAATGATTTGTGGTCTATCCCATAATTTTATGCTGTATTTTTTAAGTTCTTCATTAATTCTCTTGAAATCTTCAATTGGATCTCTGCCTTCAATTCCTGAAATATCAACAACATGTATAAGCATTCTTGTTCTTTCAATATGTCTTAAGAATTCAAGACCTAATCCAACCCCTTCAGCTGCTCCTTCAATAATTCCTGGAATATCAGCTATAACAAATGGTTGTATTCCTGGAACTGCAACCACCCCTAGGTTTGGCTTAATTGTTGTAAAGTGATAGTTTGCTATCTTTGGTCTTGCTTTTGATACCATAGATAAAAGTGTAGATTTTCCAACGTTAGGGAATCCTAAAAGACCAACATCAGCTAAAAGCTTAAGCTCAAGCTTAATAAATCTTTCTTCTCCTGGCATTCCTGGCTCAGCAAAATGTGGCGCCTGTCTTGTAGGTGTACAGAATTTAGCATTTCCTTTTCCACCTTTTCCACCTTTACAAACCACATATGTATCACCAGCATGTGCTAAGTCACACATAACCTTATCAGTTTCAAAATCCTTAACTATAGTTCCCATTGGAACTTTAATTATTATATCTTCTCCAGCTTTTCCATAGCACTTAGAACCTTCACCTTTACCCCCATCTGGAGCTACAAATTTACGGTGATAAGAGAAATCTAGAAGGGTTGTCATGTTAGTATCCACAACTAATATAACACTTCCACCGTCTCCACCATCTCCACCATCTGGACCTCCAAGGGGAGCAAACTTTTCTCTTCTAAAGTGAATTGAACCATTTCCACCATTACCTGATTTAACAAAAATTTTTGCCTTATCTATAAACATAATCTATTTCACTCTCCTAACTAAAACATCCCTTAATATTTTTAGCTTATTGTTAATATTACTATAACTTTTAAACGAAGTGACAAGAATATCACTTTTCATCTTATCTTAAGTTTCACTTATCTATAATAGTATGTACTAAATTCTCTCAATTGAAACACCATTTTTATAAGGATGTTTTTTTATATCATAGCCTTACTATGACATAAAAAAGCACCCTTAATGGGTGCTTTTAAAACTATTCGGCTATTGCAACTTCTACATCAACTGGGTAAACAGAAGCTTTCTTCTTGTCTCTACCCATTCTTTCAAATCTTACAATTCCATCAACCTTAGCGAAAAGAGTGTCATCTCCACCGATACCTACGTTTGTACCTGGGTGAATTTTTGTTCCTCTTTGTCTTACAAGGATGTTTCCTGCAAGTACAAATTGTCCGTCTGCACGTTTAACACCTAATCTCTTAGATTCACTGTCTCTACCGTTCTTTGAGCTACCTACTCCTTTTTTATGAGCACATAACTGAAGGTTTATTAGTAACATATCACTGCACCTCCTCTACTATAACTTTGATATATTTTCCGTAGCTAATTTCTAAATTTTTCAATCCTAACAACATAGTTTCAAGTAAAACCTGCGCTTCATCTATCTCCTCTGCTCCTAGGCTTTTTAAATCTAGTCTGATGTTGCCTTCTTCGGCCACATAGCTAGGGTTCAGCTTCAGCACTTCTAACGCTCCTATGATTGTTACCTGTGCTAAGTTGGATACACATCCACAAACAACGTCATCATAAATAACTGTTTTTTCTTTATGATCATAATATTCTGCGTGTCCATCTACATGAAATGAAACTAGCTTATTATTTGACTTTTGAAATTTAACAGTAATCATATTATGCTTCGATCTTCTCAATTACTATTTTAGTAAATGGTTGTCTATGACCTTGCTTCTTTCTGTAGTCTTTCTTTGGCTTGTATTTGAAAACTATAACTTTCTTAGCTTTTCCTTGTGCTACAACTTTAGCAACAACTTTAGCTCCTTCAACTACAGGCTTTCCAACTACTAAACCATCTTCTTTTCCAACTGCTAGAACTTTATCAAATTCTATAGTTGAGTCAACCTCAGCTTCAAGTTTTTCAACGAATAGAACGTCTCCCTCTTGAACTCTGTATTGCTTTCCTCCAGTAAGTAAAACTGCGTACATTAAAATACACCTCCTCAATCCAGTCTCGCCATCCCAGGTAAGCTTTAAATAACTTAAAAAAGCTTCTTTAAAACTATTTTCAAAACCTTACGTGTGCGGTCTACAAATGACATTTTAACATATGAGAAGCTCAATGTAAAGGAACTTCTCATATTTTTCTTTATGTTTTCATTAAATTTGCTGAAAAAATTTGTAAATTTTTAAGTTTTTCAAGCTGACTATTGAATATGATGGGCTCCACCTTAAAATTATAATTATGCTCCTCAAATTTCACGTAAAGATCACAATGAGTAGCATCAAGGTTTATGACAAAAGCTAAAACATCCTCTTTTACTTCTTTCTCATAAATGCTAGGAAGCTCTATATAAATATTTTTAACCTGTTGTTCCTTCGATATTCTTCTAATTTTACCCTTTATAATGCTGGATAAATAATTTAAAGATACCTTTTCTCCGCTTCCATGGCAGACTTTACATTTCTCAAACACAAAATCACAAATGGATTTTCCATATTTCTTTCTAGTAATCTGCACTAGATTTAATTCTGTAAAAGGATATACCTTAGGATTGTGTTTATCATCATAGAATTCTCTCTTCAGAACATCCATGACTTGATTTTTATCTTCCGGTGATTTCATATCAACAAAATCCACCAGGATAATTCCCCCTAAGTTTCTAAGCCTTATCTGCTTAACAATTTCTGCAGCAGCCTCTTTATTTGTAGTTAAAACAGCTCCCTCATTTTTTGTAGATTTTATGTTTTTAGCAGTATTTACATCTACTACTGTCATTGCCTCTGTATTCTCTAAAACAATATTTCCTCCACAGGTAAGATTTATCTTATTATGTCTTAGAGTTAAAATTTCTTTTTCAATTTCATAATAATCAAAAATAGAAAGTGGACCCTCATAAAATTCAATATGAATATCCTTTAGGCTTTTTTCACTGATAATTTTTCTAAAATAATTGAAGTCTTCTTCATCATCAACAATTATTTCTGCTCCACCCTCAGTATAATTTCTAATTATCCTGCTTAGGATTCCATTATCTTTATATAGAGGTCCAACATTAGCTGAATAAACAAACTGTCTATGTATTTCTTCATACATGGTTATTAACTCTTCAATCTCATTTTTTATTGTTTGAAAGTCAACACCTTCAGCTTTTGTTCTAATTACAATTCCAATATCCTCTGGTTTAGATATCTGGGATTCTACTAAAGATCTAAATTCATCACTCAAAATTTTCTTAGATATCTGCAGTTCATTGTGTTCCTTTGTTAAAACTACATAAGTTCCTGGAAGAGAAATATTAGGACTTATCTTTGGCCCTTTTTTTCCAATGTCCTCTTTAATGATTTCAACCATAACCTCTTGACCCTTTTTAAGACCATTATCCTTTTTCTTACCTTCTAGAGCCATATAACCATTCTTTTCATAGCCTATGTCAACGAAAGCACACTTCATGGCAGGAACAATATTTTTCACTACCCCTTTATAGATTTCTCCAACTTTAGGGCTCATGGTTTCTTCTTCTACAAAACACTCTCTAAGAATATTATTTTCTTTAATTGCCACCTTAAGTAACGATTCTTGTCTTTCAATAAAAATCTTTTTCACTAAAACCACTCCTCACTATGCAGTAAAGAATTCATTTAGTGGAACAAATTTCTCATCCTTTAAAGCGTACATTTCTACTCTTTTTATATCAACGAAGGCCTCTTTATTAATTGCTTTAACATGTTCCTTTATAAAATCACTTAGAAGACCTGCACTTAAGTTTTCTCTGCTTCCACAACTTAGCAATGCTTCAACAACTAATTTGCCATCTTCCATGTAATTTTTTAATTCTTTTACTAAAGGCTTTATATCTACTTCTTTTTCGCCTGATTTAGTTTTCTTAAGAATTTCCCATTGTTTAAGCTCTAGCAGAGCATTAAAATCTACTGTCTCCCCTTCTTTAAGCTTAAACTTTATAATGTATTTTGCTCCGTCTATAATAGCCATGGCCTGTGGAATTTTTCTTTCATCTATTTTTATAACCTTAGTAGCAGAAAGGAACTTAATTCCACCTACAGTATTTTCATTTAAAGCCGATAAGATCTCCCTCTCATCCATCTCCACCGTTAAAACAGCATCTAAATATTCACCTGATGAATAAACTCCAACAGATAAAGGCTGGGCTATGGATAAACTCATATGAGGATTAAAGCCTCTCGAGTATTCAATTGGAAGCTTTGCTCTTCTTATTACTCTTTGAATTGTTCTCATTAAATCTAAATGAGATACAAACTTTAGCTCACTTTCCTTAGTGTATTTTATTAAGTATCGCACCATGGAAACACTCTCCTTCCTTAAAGCTGGCATTAATTCCGCATCCTGTACATTTCTCTCTACAGTCTGGAGTTAAAATCAGCTCCTTAGCTTTTTCATTCTCGCTTATTAAGTATCTTTTGCTAACCCCTATATCTATGAAGTCCCATGGAAGTATTTCCTCGTAACTTCTTTCTCTGTAAGCATAGAAATCTCCATCAACCTTGCATTCTTCTAAAGCTTCCTGCCAAGTTTCATAGTTAAAGTATTCATTCCATCCATCAAATCTTGCGCCCTTCTCAAAGGCTCTAATTAAAACATCACAAAGTCTTCTATCACCTCTAGCAAATACAGCCTCTAAGTAACTTAGTGGAGATTCATGCCAGTTATAATTTATTGCTTTACTCTTTATAGAATTTCTTAAAGCTGAAATCTTCTCTTTAACCTCTGGCATTTGATTCATTGGAGCCCATTGGAATGGAGTAAATGGTTTTGGTACTAATATAGAAGTACTTACAGTAACTCTTAGGCCTCTTTTTCTTATGTGCTTAGGAACGTTAAAGTATTCATCTACAACCTTTTGAGCTAAATCAGCTATACCTATAACATCTTCAATAGTCTCATATGGAAGTCCTATAACAAAGTAAAGCTTTATTGTTGACCAACCTGATTCAAAGGCACTTTTAGTAGCTCTCATCAAGTCTTCTTCCGTTACCCCTTTATTTATTATATCTCTCATTCTTTGGGTTCCAGCTTCAGGTGCAAAGGTTAAACCTGTTTTTCTAACCTTTTGAATTTCTTTAATTAAATCTACTGAAAAGGAATCTATTCTTAAAGATGGAATAGATACTCCTATCTTTTCTTCTCCGTATTTCTCTATTAAGGACATAATTAAATTTTGAATGTTAGAATAGTCACAGATGCTTAAAGAACTTAAAGAAATTTCTTCGTATCCTGTATTCTTAAGAAGTACATCAATTTCTTCCATAAGTCTGTCTGTAGTCTTCTCTCTAACTGGTCTATATATCATTCCAGCCTGGCAGAATCTGCAACCTTTAGTACAGCCTCTTGCTGTTTCTATAACTATTCTGTCATGAATTATCTCAGTGTAAGGAACTATAAACTTATCTGGGAATCTATTTGCATCAAAATCTACAAGTATTCTCTTTTTAACAGTTTTAGGTACGTCCTCAAATTTAGGAGTCATTGCCTTGATAGTTCCGTCCTCATTATATGTTACATCATAAAGGGATGGTACATATACTCCTTGTATTTTGGAAATAGCTCTTAGGTATTCAGCCTTTGGTTTACCCTTCATAGCTTTATATACATCTAATATTTCATTAGTTACTTCTTCTCCTTCTCCAAGGACAAAAGCATCAGCAATATCATATAGTGGTTCTGGATTATATGCACATGGTCCACCCATCATTACTATTGGATACTCTTCTCCTCTCTCTGAAGCTCTAAGAGGAATATCACACATATCTAACATATTTAATATATTTGTATAACTCATCTCATATTGAAGAGTAAAGCCTAATATATCAAACTCTTTAAGAGAATCTTTAGTTTCAAGGGTACCTAGAGGAATATTATTCTCTCTAAGGGCTTTCTCCATATCTGGCCATGGTGCAAAGCATCTTTCACAGTAAGTATCTTCTCTTTCATTCATTACATAATATAAAATTTTTGTCCCTAAATGAGACATAGCTACCTCATATACGTCAGGGAAACAAAAAGCATATCTTATATCAACACTGTTTTTATCTTTATTATAGGAGTTAATCTCTCCCCCTATATATCTAGCCGGCTTTTCAACCTTACATAGAATATCATCTGAAATTTTATTCATTGTGAATCCTCCTTAAGTTAATTCAATAAACCATTTTATCATATGCAAATAATATTTCAAGTTTTTAACCTTTTTTTGCCACAGAACTATTAATATTACTCTTGCGAACGAGCGCCTAGGGCTTCTTTAACTGAAATGTTACCTAAATCCTTTAACGCAGTTATAATGTCCTCTTCATATAAAATTCCAATTACATTCATATTGTCATCGAGGACAATAAATTCATTATACTTGTTTTTATCTACTAATTCTATAAGCTGCAAGAGATTTAACTTATAATATACAGAAACACTTCTATTTTCAAGATATCCCCTACGTATTAATTTTTCCCTCTTTTTAACAATATATCCCATGATAATATAAGCTATCCTCCTTTTTTCTCTATAGGAAACTCCTAAAATAAATACACAGAAAAATAGCAAGTCAACATTAATACTATTCATAAGCAGTGTAACTAAAAAAAACACACCAAATATATAGCCTATACAAATACTTATATTTAGTGCAATCTTGTTGGCTTTTTTATATATAAACTTCAAATTTAATAAAGATCTAAGTATTCTTCCTCCATCTAAAGGAAAGGCTGGTATCAAGTTAAAAACACCTATTACTAAATTATAACTTATAAAATGATCCATCCATTGATAACATAATAGTTTATTTAAAACATAAAAAATCCCTGCAATTATAAAATTGCCCATTGGCCCACTTAAAGAAATAATTATATCCTCTTTTGGGGAAGCTTCATCTAAATCCTTTAATATAAGACTTGTCCCAATAGGTATAATATCAATAGAAAAGCCAGAATAGCCTAAAATTCTGGCTGTCATTAGATGAATAAGTTCATGAATAAATATTATTACAAATCCTATAAGAAGCTGGCTTTTAAAACTTACCACCCATATTAAAATTATATATGGTATTAAATATCTACTTATTCTAACCAACGTATCCTCCTAAGTCATTGCTAAATGGTTCTATTCAAATTAAAGCAATTTGAAGGATTTAGTTTGTCACCCATATATAATATTTCTATGGATATAGCCCCCTCTGCCTCTTCTCCTGCTTTTCCTATAACATCATTAGAATCTAATGCCATCCCTTCCACAGCCTTTACGTCCATAAGGCCACTATAAACCATTTCTATCCCTTCACCGTAATTTATGGTTACAATCCCATCTTTCACCGCTTTAACTTTTCCCGGATAAGACGCTCGGATATCTGTCCCCTCAGAAGCTTCAATAACTAATTTATTATTTTCAATACTAGAACTACTTTCACTATCTCCTGCTACTGGATAAAGATAATTTGCACTTATATAAGCCTCCTTTTTCTCATTAAAGTCAAAAACTGATTTTACTTCTTTAAAAACTGCTGCTACTTGCTCTTTAGAAAATTCCTCTAGGTTAACCCCTCTACTCAAGTAATCCATCCCAAAGGCATAAGCTTTTCCCAAGTTAGTTGTTGGATAGGCCCTATACAATATCAGACCTCCAAATAATATTAAGGTTATAACACATTGACCAATAAATATATTGATATAGCCTTTTCCAAATACATTTAAAAATATAGGAAATACTCCAGCTCCTTTATTATGTCCCTCAACCTTAGCATTACCATTATACCCTCTAGGAACATATGCTTTTGAAACACTCTGATGCCCAATATTAGCATAATATCTTTTATAATAATCATTATACATGCCCATGATACAACCTCCTCAATTTACTCTTACTAATCTATGTATATTATTTTTTATACTGTTTATGAAAATTTTTTTGATTTTAAAGAGTTTTATTTAATTGAGAATTATATTAGAAATTGAGAATGTAGAATTTAGAATACTAGATATTTATTCTCACCTTCTTCGAATAAATCTTCTTTTTATTTTATAGTACTTTTGTAATTTTTAGGAATACTAAGTTAACATATGCTTTATTTGGTGCTACTAGTTTTACTTTCTAACTTATTCACTGTAAAACCACTTAATATTAATATGTTATTATTAATTTGAGACTTTAAATATACGTTAACTTTTACAGATTGTTTTCATAATATATACGAAGATTCATATTAAAAAGCTATTTATCCATTATAAAATAATTTGAATAAAACAAAATAAACTAATTGAAACTATATAGTTAATTCATATTTTCAACAATAAAAAAGAACTCATAAGAGTTCTTTTTCATTGTTCTATTTAATGTTAATTTATCTGTCTCCAAGAGCTTTCATAAATACTTCAGCTGTACCTAAGTTGGTTGCAAGTGGAATATGATGTACATCTGATAATCTTATAAGTGCAGTTACATCCGGCTCATGTGGCTGAGCTGTTAATGGGTCTCTAAGGAAAATTATCATATCCATCTTTCCTTCTGCAAGTTTTGCTCCAATTTGCTGATCTCCACCAAGTGGACCTGATAAAAATCTATAAACCTCTAAACCAACTATTTCATTTAAAAGTTTTCCAGTAGTTCCTGTTGCATATAGTTGATGATTTTTCAAAACTTCTTTATATCTTTTTGCAAAATCAATCATATCATCTTTCTTTTTATCATGGGCAATTAATGCTATTCTCATGAAAGTCACACTCCTAAAAATTTATTTTTTTCTTTCTCATTCCTATGTTTAATGCTATTCCCAAGGAAATAAAGTTAGTTAACATAGAACTTCCACCATAACTTACGAAAGGTAGTGTTATACCTGATATAGGCATAAGGCCTATGGTCATTCCAATATTTTGTATTATAGAAAATAATATTGATCCAACAATTCCAATAACTATTATACGTCCTGTAATATCTCTTGAATTTTTAGCTATTTGTATAAGCTTATATATAAGCAGGCCATATAAAAACATTAGAAAGCATGCTCCAACTAGTCCCCATTCTTCACCAATTACAGCAAATATAAAGTCTGTATGATTCTCTGGTACAAACTTATATTGTTTACCATTTAAAAATCCGAGTCCAAAGATTCCTCCTGATCCAATAGCAATCTTAGATTGAATAAGCTGAAGTCCTTCGCTTTGGGCATATTTTTCTGGATTTACTACTGCCAAAAATCTTAGCTTCCAATAAGGCTTCATTATTGGTGAGTTCCATATTACAACAACTGCAGTTGCCAAGGAGCTTAAGCCACCAACAATAACCTTCCAATTTAGTCCTGCTATAACCATTATTCCAAGCATAATGAAGAAGGAAACCATTGTAAGCCCCATATCTGGCTGTATTAATATTAAAATTACTGGAATTATTGCATATCCTACGACCTTAAAGAAAGTCTTGAAGTTATTTACATCTCCTTCAGCCTCTTCAATTATCTTTGCTACCATAAGAATCATTCCGATTTTAGCAAACTCTCCAGGCTGAATTGCTCTGTTACCTATTTGTATCCATGCATTAGCACCATTAACTGCACTCCCTAAAAACTGATTGACAATAAGAAGAAGAACTCCTCCCCAATACACTAAGGGAGTAAACCTAAGAATATCAGCATAATCTATTGCTAAAATAAAATAAATCGCAACTAAACCTATAATAAGCCAGAAAAATTGAAGTCTTGCATAATGAAAGCCAATTGCCGAGTAAATATTTAAAACACCAAATAATACAATAATAACAACTGTTGCAATTATGCTAAAATCAATATTTTTAACTAATTTTTCATTTATCTTAAAGTTTTTTAAAAATTTTATCATAATCAATTCCTCCATACCTTTTCCTATTATATCATATGAAGCCAAAAAAGCTATGAAAATCATAGCCTTAAATTGTTATGTCAATGTTATTTTTTTGTTACCTCTTAACTTTTTTTATAGGTATGTTTGCAACTAAAGCTGGTGAGCTGCCATCATACTCATCATTAGTTGTGAATCGCAATTCAATCTCCCCACGTTCTACTTCTGCATAGTTAGAAACAACCTTTAAAAGTTCAGCCTTAACATTCTCCAAAAAATCTGGAGATACAGTAGCTCTATCATGAACTAAAATTAATTTTAGCCTATCTGCAGCTACTTCCTTGGAGGTACCACCTTTAGGTGGAAAAATTTTAAATAAACCCATTTTTAATTCCTACCTCCTCCAAATAACTTTTTAATAGCTCCTAAAAATCCTTTTTGACCATATATTTCATCAAAATCTAAAAAAGGAACTTCTTCACCTACTATCCTTCTTGCAATATTTTTGTAAGCTTGGCCAGCATAAGCACTACTATCAAGCACTATAGGTTCTCCCTTATTTGTTGAAATTGTTACCTTCTTATCATCCGGTACAACTCCCATTAATTTAATAGCTAAACAATCTTTAATATCCTCTATAGAAAGCATATCTCCTTTTTTAGACATTTCAAAATTCATTCTATTAACTATAAGTTCTTGTCTTTCAACGCCCTTAGCATCTAACTTACCAATAACTCTATCAGCATCTCTCACTGAAGTTATCTCTGGATTTACAACTACTAAAGCCCAATCTGCTCCAACTATTGCATTTTCAAATCCCTGCTCAATACCAGCAGGACAATCTAAGATTACATAGTCAAATTCTTGCTTAAGCTCTGTAACCACCCTTAGCATTTCACTTATGTCTACATCATTTTTGTCTCTTGTTTGAGCAGTAGGAAGTAGAAATAAATTTGCGAATCTTTTATCTTTAATTAATGCTTGTTTTAGTCTACACTTTTCTTCTATTACATCTAACAAAGTAAATACTACTCTATTTTCTAGTCCCATTAATACATCAAGATTTCTAAGTCCTGTATCTCCATCTATTACAACAACCTTTTTATCCATTGCTGCTAATGCAGTTCCTATATTAGCCGTAGTCGTAGTCTTTCCTACTCCGCCTTTACCTGATGTTATAACTATAGCTTCTCCCATTAATAATACCTCCATTAAATATATTTATTTACTGAATATGGCTCTACAACAATATTCCCATTTTTTATTTTTGCCACCTCAGGATATTTCGGCTTATCTATATCTTCTGGTGAACGAGTTATAAGGTCCGCAATTCTCATAACTTGCGGTGTTAATTCCATTGCTGATATTATAGCACAATCATTGCCATTGCACCCAGCAAAAAGTGATCCCTTAACCTGTCCTAACACAATAATATTTCCCGCGGCATATACTTCAGCACCTGAATTAACATCGCCAATAATAACAACATTCCCTGGATACTCAAGCCTTTGGCCACTTCTAACAGTTTTCTTTAAAAACTTAGTCTTTCCTTCATCAATCCCACTGAATACCTTTTTTTCAGTTTCTCTAATATCTACAAAGGAACAGTCTTTTATCATAAATTCATCATAAAGGAAAGCTCTTATCTTTCTTAAGTCTCTTGAATCTAATGATTTAACATCTACTGTTATTTTTATAGTAGCACCTTTATAAAATTTTTTTCCCTTTTGAAGCTTATCATCTATACCTTCTATTAAACTATCTAAAGAATTAAATTCATTTAAATTAACAATTAAATTTAATCCATCTTTTTCTCCTTTTACCTTTATACCATGATTATGCATAGGTACCCTCCATATATCGAGATGTTATTACATTATTTCAACACAGACTGTCAAAATCCCTTCTGAAAATTAGAATTTTTCAAAACTTTTCTCAAATTTATTCATATTCATTGATAAAACAACATATTTATTTTACAAAAAAAACTAGCGAATGGAAACCCATTTGCAAGTTTTTTTATTCTGTCTTTTCTTCATTTTTATTCTGTTGTATGGAAATCATACATAAACCTATAACTTGGATTCATTTCTAAAATAGTGTCTCTAAAATACTCTTCAAAGGTTGCCCTTGCAATTGTACCCCTATCTCCATCAGAGTCAAATAGAAGTGAGCATACAATTATTTCCGGGTTATCAAATGGAGCAAAACCAACATAAAGACCAGCTGCGTTTCTACCTATTCCATATTGGATTTTTTCATCAACTACGTTTGCTGTACCTGTTTTACCTCCACTAGATATTGGAAAGCCATTAAATGTACCATTAGTTGTTCCATTTTCCCCTGTAGTAACATCTTGCATTCCTTCCTTCACAGCTTTGATATTACTTTCATTGAACTGTGCCTCACTTATTATTTGCGGCGTTATATCCTTAATTATTTCCCCAGTTTCACCATCCATGATCTTATCAACAAGCTTAACTTCATACCTGGTTCCCCCATTTACAAGGGTTGAAACATAACTTGCCAATTGAAGGGGCGTAAAATAGTTCATACCTTGTCCAATTGATGCATTATATGCGTTGGCTGCAGAACTAATTTCAGAACGTGCACTTGAAATCTCCTCATATATGACATATGAAATATTCCATATGTCATCTTCGGTATATCCTATATTCTCTATGTCTGAATTAGATTTTATTACTTCTGTTATAAGGCTTGTAAACTTATCTATGTTTTCTTTTTCACTAGAAATTACATCTCTTTTCATTTCTGCCTTAATCTCATCAACTAATGCTTTCTTTTTGGAATTTGTTAATTTCTTCTGCTCTAACTCACTTCCATCACCAACTTCCGAAACTTTTACCATATCAAATGGTGTATAGAATTGAGTAGAGTTTCTAGTACTTATTCCATTGCCTAACAACTCAACTAATCTATTAACATATGCATTGGACAATGTCTCCTTACTTGATTCATAATTATAAACTTGACCGAAATTTTCTGTTATCTCTATTCCTGTAGTAGGTTTTATATCACTCCCTCTTTCAACACCTAAACCAAGGTTCCATGCGTAATGAGCTAAGAAATCTAAGGTATTGAAATCTGAACTGCTTTTAGCAAATAATCTATCTGCAACTTCATACATAAAGTAGTTACAAGAAACCTCTAAGGCTCTAGCTGCATTAACCCAATGATGTGAACCACCACCATTATTCCAAATCCAGCAGGCTCCATTATAATCAGGATATCTTTTGTTATATTTGCCATTATCATAAATCTTAGTGTAAGGATCTATTACTCCTTCTTCAAAACCTGCAAGTACAGTTACAGGCTTAAATGTTGATCCTGGTGGAACTAGTGACTGCGTAGCATAATTATAAAAGGGTTTTGGAAAAATATCATATACATCCTCACGAATAGTTGTGTTTCCTTCAATTCTTTCATCTATAGGAAACATTTTGTTTAATAAAATCTCAACTCTCTCATCATAACTTAATGTACTAATTTCCTCACTAGACAAAAGCCCTTCTTTATTCGCTAATCCACCATATTCAATATATTCCCTTCCCATCCTTTCAAGGTCAGGATTAAAGTATTCCTGAGAAAGCTCTGGAGTTAGTAGTCCTGGTGTTGTAAAAATATTAGGGTCATATCCTGGTCTGCTAGCAAGTGCCAATACTTCCCCTGTATTTTTCAAAACAACTACAGCTCCCCTAGTGGCATTTTCAGTATCCTTTCCTCTTTGAGATCTAATTTGCTCCAAAGTATCATCTAATGCTTTTTCAGCTACACGCTGAATATTCATATCTATATTTAGCTGAACAACATTACCTGCATAAGCTTCAACTTCCCCCAAAATAGCAACCCTTCGCCCAGCTTTGTTAATTTGTATACGTTGTTGTCCTTTACTTCCTTTTAAATCTGTCTCATATGCAGACTCTATCCCAGCTTTACCTACCTCATCAATATTTACATCATATCCACGCTCCTCATATAACTCTTCATTCCAAGGGTCTATGGAAGAAATATAGCCTAAAAATGCTGATCCTAAATCTTTTTCTGGATAATATCTCATTGGTTTATTGCCAACTGTAATACCTGGTAAATTCGCTTGAAGCTGCTGAAACACAAATGCTGTTTCCTGATCAAGATTATTAGCAATAATTACTTGATCATACCCTGAAAAACTTTGCATTTTCAAACTATCTTTTATAACTATAAGTCTTCTTTCTTCCTCTAAAGTGCACTCATAATATTGTGTTATACCATAATCTTCTTCTAGTTTCCTAAACACCTCTTCCGCCGACAACTGCAGTAACAACTCATCAACTTTCTCTTTTTCATCATCTTCTAAATGAGACATTTTCACATCATCGCCAAACTCTTTTCTTGCAACTATCTCATCAAAACCTCTATCTTTTTTAAATCTCAGCTCCATCCATCTTCTGCTTTCCTCATCGGTAGCCTGAAAGCTAAATTCTAATTTTCCATCTCTAATGACCATTGGAAAATCATCAACGATATAAATATTTTTCTCATCTAGTATTTCAAATACCTTTTTCATTGTAGGGTAAAAATCAGCCTTACTCTCTGGTGTTTCTGTGAACTCTAATGTATAACTTTGAACACTTGTAGCTAAAACCTTTCCATTTCTATCTAAAATATCCCCCCTTGCTGCTGGAACTGATATATTCATCTTATTATTATTATTGGCTATCTCTCTGTACTCATCTACCAAAAATACCTGTAAGTATATAAGCCTAGCAGTAATAATTGTGAAAATCACACCCATTGTTATGTAAAATACTTTATATCTAGATGTTTCTTTTTTATTATCTTTATTCATATCTTTCTACTGTCCCCATTTCTTTTTAAAGTTTTTATTTATACAATTGAAAATAACTAATATTAACTCAAATGCCTCTGAACTTTATTACTTTATATACATTCATAGCAACACTCTATTAATACATTATTTCAACATGTATCACCAAAAACCTTCTATATATTCCAAATTAATGAAAAATCCACTCTATCTATCTTCAGAAATAGGTCTCTTTTATTACTTTCATATAAAAATAAAAAATAACAAACGGAAGTCCATTTGTTATTTTTTATTTTTATCTTTATTCTGTTTTTTCGCCTTCATTTGTATGGAAATCATACATAAACTTATAACCTGGATTCATTTCTAAGATAGCATCTCTGAAATATTCTTCAAAAGTAGCTCTTGCGATTGTTCCTTTATCTCCATCAGAGTCAAATAGAATTGAACATACAACTATTTCTGGGTTATCATATGGAGCAAATCCAACATAAAGACCAGCTGCGTTTCTTCCAATTGCATCTTGAATCTTCTCATCAACTACGTTTGATGTACCAGTTTTACCACCACTTGGTATTGGAAATCCATTAAACACTCCACTTGTAGTTCCATTTTCTCCAGCTGTAACATCTCTCATTCCAGCCTTAACTGCTTCAATATTATTAGGATCAAAATTTGCCTCGCTTATTACCTTTGGACTAAGATCCTTTATAACTTCCCCTGTTTCACTATCTAAAATTTTATCCACAATTTTAACTTCGTATCTTGTTCCACCATTCACAAGAGTTGATACATAACTAGCTAGCTGAAGTGGTGTAAAGTAATTCATCCCTTGTCCGATTGAAGCATCATAAGCATTAGCCGCAGAATTAATACTTGTACGAGCATCATTTACACAATAGAACATCGCATAAGCAATATTTCTAATATCATCTTCTGTGTAACCAA
Organism: Clostridium sp.; assembly: GCA_029851835.1. Classification (GTDB taxonomy): domain Bacteria; phylum Bacillota; class Clostridia; order Clostridiales; family Clostridiaceae; genus Clostridium_J. The sequence goes on from JARKVD010000017.1 coordinate 94,048, forward strand.
TTTCCTCTATGGCTTTATCTGATTTTATAATTTCCTGAATTAAACCAGAGAACCTTTCGATTATTTCATTCTCAGAAGATTTTGTTTCCTTTTTAACCTCTTCTTTTATAGCATCAACAACAGCCTTTTTCTTTGAGTTAGTAAGCTTTTTCTGTTCTAATTCCTTTCCACTACCAAATTCAGGTACTTTCACAATATCAAATGGTTTATAATGTGGAACCGTATTTATAGAGTTAATTCCTTTTTCTAAAAACTCTACTAACTGATTTATATATGCATTTGTAAGAGTATCTTTACTTGACTCATAATTATAAACCTGACCAAAATTCTCAGTAATTTCAATTCCTGTTGTTGGTTTAATATCACTGCCTCTTGGCACTCCTAATCCTAAATCCCAAGCATATTTAGCTAAAAAATCTAGAGTGTTGATATCTCCTCCAGTTTTAGCGTATAACCTGTCTGCAACATCATACATAAAATAGTTACAAGAAACCTCTAGGGCCTTAGCAGCATTAATCGCACCATGGGAACCACCATACTTATTATAATACCAACAAGCCCCTTTATAGTCAGGATATCTCGAATTATAATGACCGTTATCATAAATTGTTGTAGAAGGTGTTATTACCCCTTCCTCAAGTCCAGCTAAAACTGTAACTGGCTTGAATGTTGATCCCGGAGGTACAAGTGTTTGAGTTGCATAGTTATAAAATGGCTTAGGGAAAATATCATACCTATCTTCTCTGATTGTTGTATTTCCTTCAATCCTATCATCTAAAGGAAACATTCTATCTAAAACAAGATTAACTCTCTTCTCATAACTTAAAGAGTTTAACTCATCTCTAGTTAAAATACCCTCCAGATTAGCTAGCCCACGTGACTCAATATACTCTCTTCCCTTCTTTCCTAAATCAGGATTAAAGTACTCCTCCGAAAGTTCTGGAGTTAGAAGCCCAGGCATGGTGAACATATTAGGATCAAACCCTGGTCTGCTGGCAAGAGCTAACACTTCACCTGTAGTTTTCATAACTACTACTGCTCCTCTAGTAGCATTCTCTGTTTTCTTACCAGTTTGATTTCTTATCTGCTCAAGGGTATCATCAAGGGCCTTTTCTGCAACTCTTTGAATATCCATATCAATATTAAGCTTTACTGTATCTCCAGCATAAGCCTCAACCTCTCCAAGAACAGCAACCCTACGTCCAGCTTTATTAACTTGAATACGCTGCTGACCTTTTGTACCTCTTAAATCTGATTCAAAAGTTGCTTCTATTCCAGTCTTTCCAACCTCATCAGTATTAACATTATATCCTTGTTCTATATAAACATCTTCATTCCAAGGGTCTATAGCTGAAATATATCCTAAGAAAGCTGAACCTAATTCATTTTCCGGATAATATCTCATAGGTTTATTATCTACAGAAATTCCCGGTAGATTAGCCTGAAGCTGCTCAAAAACAAATGCTGTTTCCTGATCTAAGTTGTTTGCTATAGTTATTTGATCATACCCAGAATAACTAGACATCTTTAAAGTATCTTTCACGATTATAAGTCTTCTTTCCTCTTCTAAGGTACACTCGTAATACTCTGTAATACCATAATCCTTCTCTAACTGTCTAAATGCTTGTTCTGGAGTAATCTGCAATAACAATTCATCTATTTTGGCATTCTGTTCATCAGTAAGCTCTGACATCTTAACATCATTACCATATTCTTTTCTCGCAATTAGTTCATCAAAGCCTCTGTCTTTTTTAAATCTTAGCTCCATCCATCTTCTACTTTGCTCATCAGTAGATTTAAAATCAAATTCCAGCTTTCCTTCTTTAATGACAATTTCAAAATCATCAACTAAGGGTATGTTTTTCTCATCTAGAATTTCAAAAACCTTCTTCATTGTTGGATAAAAGCTAGCTTTACTTTCCGATGTTTCGGTAAAGTCTAAGGTGTAACTTTGAATGCTTGTAGCAAAAACATTTCCATCTGCGTCTAAAATATCTCCTCTAGCAGCAGGAACTGATACATTCATATAGTTATTATTATTTGCTTTATCTCTATACTCATCTACCATAACTATTTGAAGATATATTAGTCTAGCAGAAATAATAGCAAAAATAACACCCATAACTATATAAAATACTTTATATCTTGAAAATTCTTTTTTATTATTCTTATCATTACTCATAGGTTACTAGAATCTCCATTCCTTCTTAATAGTTTTACTTTGGCTGAATTTTAGTATAAGCTTATACATAAATACAGCCAACACCATATCATATAACCCCTTGTATGGTATAAGGTATAAGAAGTTATTACTTTTCTTTATAAGTATAAGAAGAACATAAATCAAAATGCTCTTCAACATACTTAATAGGAATGTAGATAGAATAGGTATTATTGATTTTTCTTTAAATATGCTTTCCCCAACTTTCGCAGATAAAATACCTATAATCATATTTATAAGCATATTTATTCCAAACACTCCAGGCATATATATATCTTGTAGTAATCCAATAGCCACACCAACAATAATGCCTTCTATATAACCATTAATTATTGAATAGCATACTAGGAAAACAAATAAAGTGCTCGGAAATATATTTTTTATTGAAAACATCGGAATAATTGTATTATCTAAAATAAAAAGGGTGATAATTATTAGTGAAATATATAATATTTTCTTAGGCAAAGGATTTTTATTAGTATTTGACATCTCTAGTTTCCTTTGGCACTACTATGGTTAATTGCTCTAGCTTGCTAAATTCTACTGAAGGTTTAATAATTGCAGACTTGGTTACATTAGCTTTGTCCTCATAAATTTCAAGGACTTCTCCTATTTTTATTCCTTTAGGATAAATACCACCTAGTCCAGAAGTTAAAATTGTATCTCCAGCTTTAACCTTTGAATCTAAAGCCAGCCCTTCAATAGCTGCTAAAAATTTATCCTCATTGCCCTTATATCCTTTTACTATACCATTGCTTTCTTCGGTACTTAAAACATATCCGGCAACTGCAACGTTCTCATTACATAGGCTTTCTACTATACTCCAATTATCTCCAACACTTGTTACCTGTCCAACAAGACCTTCTCCCTCTATTGCAACCATACCTTTTTTTATTCCGTCTTTTTCACCCCTATTAATTATATAACCATCTAAAAAGTTATTACCTGCTATTCCTACAACATCTGCACCAATATAATCATATTGGTCATTGGCATTAGTGAAGTTTAATACACTTCTTAGTTTTTCATTTTCTTTTTTTAATATTTCATTTTGTATTTCTAGAGACTTCAATCTTTCGTTCTCTTCTTTTAAATCTTCATTTTCAGTTTTTATGTTTTTATAATTAAAAACAAAATTAACCGAACCTTTTAACTTATTACTTACTTTATAAAAAACTCCTTGCACTGAGTTTACAACACTGCCAACACCATTTTCTACTAAAGACATATTATTTTTTTGAACTGAATAACCAATTAACCCCAAAAAGGACACTGACAGTAGTATAACTATTACTGCCAGCTTATTTTTTAATAATTTCATATTTATTTTCTGCTAATTATATCCACGTTGTCTAAGGCTTTTCCAGCTCCAACAGCAACACAATCTAATGGTATTTCTGCTATGTTAACTGGCATATGAGTTTCATGGCCAATTAATTTATCCAATCCTTTTAGTAATGCGCCTCCACCTGTAAGCATTATACCTTTATCCATAATGTCAGCTGCAAGTTCTGGTGGTGTTTTTTCTAAAGTAGTTTTTATTGATTCTATAATTGAATATACTGGCTCTCTTAAAGCTTCTCTAACTTCAGTTTCTCCAATTTCAACAACCTTTGGAAGTCCTGTTATTAAATCTCTACCTCTAATCTGCATAACCTTTGGCTCTTCTCCATCTATTTCAAAAGCAGAACCTAATTCTATTTTTACATTTTCTGCAGTTCTTTCACCTATCATAAGGTTATATTGTTTCTTTATATAAGCTATAATTGATTGATCTAATTCATCTCCAGCAACTCTTAAGGACATGCTTGTTACTATACCCCCAAGAGATATAATAGCAACCTCAGTAGTTCCTCCTCCGATATCTACAACCATACTTCCTGTTGGTTCATTAACTGGAAGCCCTGCTCCTATAGCTGCTGCCATTGGCTCTTCCATTAAGTAAGCCTCTCTAGCTCCTGCATTTTTTGTAGCTTCATATATGGCTCTCTTCTCAACTTCAGTTACTCCTGATGGAAAGCAAACTACTATTCTTGGACTTTTAAATGAATTTTTAGCTCCTACTTTTTCTATAAAATGCTTAAGCATTTTTTCTGTAACATCAAAATCAGCTATAACCCCATCCTTCATTGGTCTAATTGCTATAATATTTCCAGGTGTTCTACCTATCATTTTCTTAGCTTCATTTCCAACCGCTAAAACCTTACCAGTGTTTTTGTTAATAGCAACAACTGATGGTTCTCTTAAAACAATCCCTTTTCCTTTAATATATACTAATGTATTTGCAGTTCCTAAATCTATTCCCATGTCTCTTGACTTTCCAAATAAACCCATAACCTTCTCTCCTTCCAACTAAACAATTCCTTTTTCTTTTAAACTTATATAAGTTTCATTTCCTATAATAATGTGATCTAGCACCTCAATACCAAGCAAAGTCCCACATTCCTTTAGTCTCTTAGTTATTAATATGTCTTCTTTACTAGGAGATGGATCACCAGATGGATGATTGTGGCACAATATCACCGATGCACTACTAGTCTTTATTGCTTCAATAAAGACTTCACGTGGGTGCACAATGGAACTATTAAGGTTTCCTATTGACACATTCTTAACTGATATAATTATATTTTTAGTATTTAGCATAATAAGTTTAAAATATTCCTTTTTTAAACTCTTCATTTCATTCATCATATAAAAAGCTACATCCTTAGGACTTGAAACTGAATATTCATCTCCAGACTTAAAACTTTTAAATCTCCCTACAAGTTCAGCAAGCGCAAGTATCTGAGCTGCCTTAGCTTCTCCAATGCCCTTTACCTGTTTTAAGTCTTCTGGTGATGGATTAATAAGTCCATTAATCCCCCCAAAATGAGATATAACTCTGTCACAAAGCTTTAATACATTTTCATCTTTGGTTCCAGTTCTTAAGATTAGTGCTAAAAGTTCTGAATTACTCATTGATTCAGCACCATACCGAAGAATCTTTTCTCTTGGTCTTTCGTTTTTAGGTAAATCTTTGACTCTTAATTTATAGTTCATAAATTAACTCCTTTATAGATTTACCCCCATCTCCCTCAGTAATAAAAATACAGTGTTCAAAGAGAACCCTACTACATTATAGTAACAGCCCTTTATTCCTTCTACAAACAAAGCTCCACCATCCTGTATTCCGTAAGCTCCTGCTTTTCCATCACTCTGTCCTGATTCTACATATTTCAATATCATATCATCTGATAGCTCAGTAAATTTTACTTCAGTACAAACACTTTTAGTTAAAATTTTACTGGTTTTACTGTTTATCATTGCAATCCCTGAGTAAACTTCATGGGTTTTACCACTAAGTTCCTTAAGCATATTAACAGCAGCTTCACGACTTGAAGGTTTCCCTAAAATTACTCCATTCAAATATACAACAGTATCACAACCAATAATAATACTTTCATTATGAATTTTATGTAGAATATCCATAGCCTTTCCTTTGGCTAATTCACAAACGTACTGATCTATATCACCATTAAATTCAACTGAACTTTCATCGAAATCACTTACTTCTATTGTAAAATCCTCAGTAATTCTTTTTAAAAGTTCCTGTCTTCGTGGCGATGCTGATGCTAAAACAATATTCATAATTACCTCCTTAGATCTTTTTGTATATCACAATTGCTAGTATTATGCCTACTATAGCCATCATATTTAAGCTAAAATTTAATCCAAAGGTTATTTCCATCACCCTTAAATCAATAATAAGCGGGCTTTTAAAACCTATAGCATAAGTTTTCCCCAAAAATTCTAAGTTAGTAAAAGTATTGCCTAAAAACTGTCCTATAAAGCTTCCTGAAATGGCACCTAAAAGTGTTATGAATATATATTCCTTTGCGCTTTTATATGCTTTCCCCATAAAAAACATCCCCCAGTATATTCAAACTTCAAAATATACCATAATTATTTATACTTATATATTTTATATCTAATATAGTGTAACATTTAATATTTTTTTACACAAGACTATAACAATTTTTTTTAAAAATTTAAGCTGTTTGTAACTTTTTATTTACAAACAGCTTATCAAATCATAATTAAATTATATTTTATATTATTCTGCGTCGATTCACAAAACATTTTGTTTTATAAATAAACCTACAAGTCTATAATCTAATTTAGTGGAACTTCCACAGAGTGCATCTTTGATTTAGTTACACCAACTTACTTAGTAAAGTACCTCACCAAACTCATATTAAGCTGTGTTTCCTTTACATATCATATTGCTATTTAAAAGACTTTATCTTATCATATATGAATTTCATTCCATCTTGAAGAGCACTTTTATCTACTTCCTCCGGAAGATTATTAATATATGTTTTCATTTCCTCCACAGCTGCATACTGTTTCATATTTGATTCAGTTGGATCTAATTCTCCAGCCCATCCTTTTATATCACTGGTATTCAAAGATTTAACTCCCGTTTCGTAAGTCTTATTCATTATCTCTATCATATTTTCTGCTATCTTACAAAGCTGACCTGATGATAAATCTTCTATCGGTACAGTTATTGTAACCTTAGAACTTTCTATTCCTTTACTACCTAAAAGCTCTGTAGCCGCCTCAATGGTTTCATCCGTATAGACTCCAAAGTAAACCTTTGTTAATTCCCCTTCTGTTTCCATAAAAGGCCTTCCATAAAGCTTCAAAGTCTCAAGAACCTTATTAGCATTTTCCTGAACTTTAAAAACTCCACATTGAAGAAGATAGAAATTATATTTGTCTTCTACTACTTCACCATCTTCTTTTTCTTTTTCTTTTTCAGTTACTGAGGCTCCATTATCACTTTGTCCCACATTGTTATTTTCTCCCCCATTGCTTACTGACGGTTCATTTGGCTGTGTTTGTCCTTGTTGCCCTTGATTCTTAAACCAAATTCCATCCCCTTCCTGTAGTAAAATTTTTTGAACGAACGTCCCTAAAACTAAAGCTAAAAGTAGTGTTAATGCGAAATAAAATAAAAGATTGCTGCCTTGCTTTTTTTTAGGTCTTGCATTATATCTTGTGTACTTCATTTTCTTCCCCTCCTAATTATAAATCTCTGCCTACAAAAGGGCTTATTAATTTATACAGAAGGTTTCTTTAAAATATAACCTATCTCTTATATTTTAATAATATATATTTTAATAATAAAAAACCGACACTAGCTGTCGATTTTCTTATTATTAATCAAGGAAACTCCTTCTCATATGCATTCGAATGAGTAAGTTCATGTTACCAAATCATAGATTTGGACATTCACTTATTGTAGCGTAAAGATAGTCTTACTACTCTTTTAATGAATTTTTTAGCCTTATCATAAGGCATTCCATTTACTTGAAGAAACTTAAGCACACCTGCATTATTAACCTCAATATTCGTCAACACCGTGTCTACCAATTTATCAGTTACAGAATCATCTTCTTTTAATTCTATTTCTCTAAATCTCCTGTCCTCAACAGTATCATCATTAGATTTCTGATCATTCTCTAATGCCCTTTCAATCTCCATTCCATCCTCTACAGTTTTTAAATCTATGACCTGCCCCATTATCCCATGACTAGGACTTTGAAACCCTCTTCTTGGCATTATACCCATCATTCCAGAGGAGGATATAAAATCCCTCATTTCCTCAGGCAAGGAATTGTGTGTTATTGGTGCTAATGGCACAAATTCAAATTCATTCTCATTCCCCATAAACATACCTCCACTTATAATTTATAGTAAAATGTATGCCTTAAGTTTAAAATAAATTCCTCTTTTATATAATATCTATATTATCTCCTGGATTTTCTCGCAGTTTATCTATAGAGTGAATATATCTATTAGTAGTTGCAATACTTCTATGAGCTGCAAACTCTCTTACCTTCTCTATGGTTGCCCCTTGGGTAATTGCCATAGTAATGGCACTATGCCTTGTTGAATGAACCTTAAGTTTCTTATTAATTCCACATTCCATAGCCACTTTTTTTATCATATAATTTAAAGTGCTTGGATCTAATTTTTCATTATTTCTTTTATTTATACCATGGCCAACAAAAAGATATTCCCCTTTATTATCTTCAAAATTTCTACTTGTAGCCTTAAGATATTCTTCAATGAGCTCTTTAATTTTAGGCTGAAGTTTTACCAAGTCCTTCTTTCCACCTTTTCGAGTTACTTCAATCACATCATACTGTCCATACTTAGTAATATGTGAAATCTTAATATTTATCATTTCTGATTTTCTTAGAGCAGTAGTTAACGCCAATGCCAATATAGTTTTATTTCTAAGTCCTAATACAGTTGATGTATCAATACTTCCAATTAGCATCTTAGCCTCTTCCTCTGTTAGGAATTCAGTAATCTTATTAGTAATTACCGGTTTTTCTTCTTTAACGTTTGCAAATGGATTGAACTTTACAAGTCTTATATCACTATAATTATCTTCATATTTCATTAGCCACTTATATAAAGCACTTAAAGATGATACCTTTCTATTTATAGTAGCTGATGCGTAGCCTTTATTTTGAAGCTCCATTATGTATTGCTGAACATGAAAAATATTCACACTTCTTATATATTCTAAATCTATTTCATCAACTTCATCCACTCCAAAAAAGTCTTTTATATCTCTTTCGTAGCTGATAGCTGTATATTTACTTTTCCCTTCCTTCAATTCTAAAAAAGCTCTTATAAAATGTTTTTTACTTCCTATTTGAATTTGCCTTCTATTATTATATACAATTATTTCTTCCATAAGTCCCCCATAGTATAAAAGAACCATCTCAAAAGAGATAGTTCTTTTAGTGAGTGTACAATTTTTATTTTGTATTGCTCGAACTTACTCCTTATAATTTCAACTTAAAAGGAGCTATTATTTAATTAAAGTCCTTGTACTACAGCAGTAATTTCATCCAGAGCAATTTCTTCATCAGTTCCGTTAGTAATTAATTTCACTGAATATCCCTTATTAACTCCAAGAGATAAAACTCCTATTAAGCTTTTAGCATTAGCACATTTTCCATTGCACTCTATGGAAACTTCACATTTAAAAGTTGTAGCCTTCTGCACTAATAAAGTAGCTGGTCTAGCGTGTAGTCCTTGTGAATTATTAATAACTAATTCTCTTGTTAGCATGTAATCACCTCGTCTCTACAAAAATTATTTTAAGTCACCTACAAACTTTTCTATTCTATTTAATCCATTCTTAATATTTTCTATAGAAGTAGCATAAGAAAGTCTAATAAACTCGTCTGCTCCAAAAGCAACACCTGGCACAACTGCAATCTTTTCTTTTTCAAGAAGCAGATCACTAAACACAAGTGAGTTATCTATAACTTTCCCATCTATTTCCTTCCCAATGACCTTAGATATATTTACCATAACATAAAAGGCACCATCAGGTTTTACACAAGATAGATTATCTATAGTATTTACTCTTTCAACCATAAAGTTTCTTCTTTTTTCAAATTCCTTATTCATATCTACTACCGGAGTTTGATCTCCTACTAAAGCCTCAACGGAGGCATATTGTGATATAGAACAAGGATTTGACGTAGTATGACTTTGAACATTTGACATTAATGAAGCTATTTGTTCGCTAGCAGCAGCATAACCAATTCTCCAACCAGTCATAGCATATGCTTTTGATACTCCATTTATAACTATTGTTCTATTATAAGCATCTTCAGAAATACTAGCTATGGAGGTATGTACATTTTCTCCATATATAAGTTTTTCATATATCTCATCTGATATAATTATTATATCATGTTTTTGAGCAAATTTCGCAATTTTTTCTAATTCATTTTTATTGTAAATTACTCCCGTAGGATTACTTGGACTATTTAGTACTATTGCCTTAGTTTTCTCTGTTATCACTTTTTCTAATTGTTCTATAGTCAATTTGAAACATTCATCCTCTTTAGTTTCAACTATAACTGGAATTCCATCTGATAGTTTTATAAGTTCTGGATAGCTAACCCAATATGGACTTCCAACAATTACTTCATCACCTTGATTTAATATAGCTTTAAAAGCATTATCAAGACTTTGCTTTGCTCCATTAGATACAACAATTTGTGAAGCTTTATAAGTTAATCCATTATCCACCTTAAATTTCTCTACTATAGCCTTTTTTAACTCAATAGTTCCTGACGCTGGTGTATATTTTGTATACCCTGATTCAATAGCTTTAATTCCTGCCTCTTTAATATACTTAGGCGTATCGAAGTCTGGCTCTCCTACTCCAAACCCTATTACATCTAAACCTTCAGATTTCATCTTTTTAGCTTTAGCTGAAATAGCTAATGTAAGTGATGGTGAAATTTCCATAGCTTTTTGTGATAACATCATTATAAAACGCCCCCCACGATTCTATATTAAATTTAAACCCATTTACATTATAATATGCTATATACATATTATTCCCAAACTTATAATAACACTTATTGAATATAGTGTAAAGATTCTTTGAAAACTTTACATCCGAACCTTTCAATTAACTAAAAATTTAGAATTTACTGTTTTGTTTCTTTTATAGGAACTTCACCTTAACCACAAGTTTTTTACCATAAATTAAAGGAATTGTCAAAAACAATTCCCCCTTTTAATACTATCTTGTTTGAACTATAAACTTAATAGCTGTTCTTTCTTCCCCATCAATAGCTACATCTGCAAAAGCTGGAATACACACTAAATCTATTCCTCCTGGTGCTACAAAACCTCTTGCAATTGCTACTGCCTTAACAGCTTGATTAATAGCAGCTGCTCCTATAGCTTGAATTTCTGCTCCGCCACTTTGTCTCACAACGCTAGCCAAAGCTCCAGCTACTGAATTTGGATTAGATTTTGCTGATACTTTTAATACTTCCATGATACCCCTCCTACTAATACGAATTGCTATAAACATTTAATCTATTATTAAATATTTCTACATCCGAACTAAAATCCCTTTATTAAAATATTAAAAAGCCTCCTAATATTAATTAGGAGGCTTAACCTTTTAACAACTTTAATTATTTTGCATATTCTACTGCTCTTGTTTCTCTGATAACATTAACTTTGATTTGACCTGGATATTCAAGTTCATCTTCTATTTTCTTAACAATATCCCTAGCTACCTCAATAGCTCCTGCATCATCAACATCTTCTGGTTTAATCATAATTCTAATTTCTCTTCCGGCTTGAATTGCATACGACTTTTCAACACATTCATAAGAATTTGCGATTTCCTCTAATTTTTCTAATCTTTTGATATAAGCCTCTAGAGTTTCTCTTCTTGCCCCAGGTCTAGCTGCTGATATAGCATCTGCAGCTTGCACTAGCACAGCCTCTAAAGATTGATATTCCATATCTCCATGATGAGCTCCTATAGCATTTACAACTATCGGAGATTCATGACACTTCTTAGCTATCTCAGCTCCAATTAATGCATGTGGTCCTTCAACCTCATGATCTACAGCCTTACCAATGTCGTGTAGTAATCCACATCTCTTAGCAATGGTAGGATCCATTCCAAGCTCAGATGCCATAAGTCCAGCTAAATAAGAAACTTCTATGGAGTGCTTAAGCACATTTTGCCCATAGCTAGTTCTATATTTCAACCTTCCTAATAGTCTGATTATTTCAACATGTAATCCATGAATACCTGTTTCGAAGGTGGCTTGCTCGCCCTCTTCTCTTATGTCGTTTTCTACATCCTTCTTAGCTTTTTCAACCATTTCTTCTATTCTTGCAGGGTGTATTCTTCCGTCTACTATTAGTTTTTCTAAGGCAATCTTAGCTACCTCTCTTCTAATAGGGTCAAAAGCTGAAAGAATAACCGCTTCCGGAGTATCGTCTATGATTAAATCAACCCCTGTTAAAGTTTCAAGGGCTCTGATATTTCTACCTTCACGCCCAATAATTCTTCCCTTCATTTCATCGTTTGGAAGAGACACTACATGTACTGTTGATTCAGCTACATGATCTGCTGCACATCTCTGTATAGCATAAGTAATTATTTCTCTAGCCTTTTTATCAGCTTCTTCTTTCGCTTTAGACTCAACTTCTTTAATCATTATTGCTGTTTCATGCTTAATTTCTCTTTTTACCTCATCTAAAAGGATTTGTTTTGCTTCCTCTGAGGTTAGTCCTGCTACTCTTTGTAATTCTTCTCTAACACTATTGTAGAGTTCCTGTATGCCTGACTCTAAAGTTTCAACATCCTGTTGTTTTTTCTGTAGGGTTTCTTCTTTCTTTTCAATAGCCGCAGTCTTCTTATCAAGAGTTTCTTCCTTTTGAAGAACTCTTCTTTCCAACCTTTGAATTTCATTTCTTCTTTCTCTTGATTCTTTATCAAAATCAGCTCTTAATCTATGAACTTCTTCCTTAGCTTCAAGGATAGCTTCTTTCTTTTTAGATTCAGCATCTTTTTGAGCTTCATCTATGATTTTTTTAGCCTCCTCCTCAGATTTGGATACATTGGCTAAAGATATATTTTTTCTTGTATAAATTAATACGAAAATCCCAAGTAAACAAACAGCCATTATCACAGCTATAATTAAAACAACTTTACCAGTAATTTTCAACACCTCCTTTGCTTATTTTATGACATATATTTGCAGTAAAATGAAAGCGTGAAAAGGTGCATATTCTATTCAAATCCATCATTATATTAAACCAGTATTTGTATTCATTTTATATTACTTTAACACCATTGTCAAGTTTATTACTAAATACTACAAATTCCCTTCTATCTCTAGAAACGTGTAATTTCAACATTTTCAGTATGTAATAATAAAAAAAAGATAAATAAAACTTTCCTTTTTGGAAAATTTTATTTATCTTATATTTTGTCCCACCTAATAAATAACCATTATGTTTTTTAAAGGAAACTCCTTCTCAAAAATAGTCGAAGGAGTAAGTTCGCATTTACCAAATCAAAGATTTGAATGCTTACTTAATGAAACTCCTTTTCATATTCATTCCAATAAGTGCTCAAAGAGTAAGTTCCAGTTACTAAATCATAGATTTACACTGTCACTTAAGTTCACATTAGCCAAATCAAAGATTTGGATGTTCACTTAAGAAATAATCTACTCTGCACCTTCATTTTTTGACACATTTTCCACGCATAAAGGAAGATTATACTTTTCTCTTATTTTGTTTTCTATTTCATTTCTTATTTCTGGATTTTCTTTAAAGAAGTTTTTAGCATTTTCTCTTCCTTGACCTAATCTTATGTCTCCATACGCAAACCAAGCTCCGCTTTTTTGTACTATTTCTTCTTTAACCGCTATATCTAGGATATCTCCTTCTCTAGATATTCCTTCTCCATACATAATATCAAACTCTGCTTGTTTAAATGGAGGTGCTACCTTATTCTTTGTTACTTTTACTCTTGTTCTGTTTCCTAAGAATGTATCGCCTTGCTTAATTGTATCTATCTTTCTAACATCTAGTCTTACTGATGAATAGAATTTAAGTGCTCTTCCACCTGGAGTAGTTTCAGGGTTACCAAACATTACCCCAACCTTTTCTCTTAATTGGTTGATGAATATAGCACAACACTTTGTCTTGTTAATTGTACCTGTAAGTTTTCTTAAAGCTTGAGACATAAGTCTAGCTTGAAGACCTACGTGAGAATCTCCCATCTCTCCTTCAATTTCTGCCTTTGGTACTAATGCAGCAACAGAGTCTACTACTATTACATCCACAGCTCCAGATCTAACTAAGGCCTCTGCAATTTCTAATCCTTGCTCTCCTGTATCCGGTTGAGAAACTATAAGATTATCTATGTCTACACCTAGAGCCTTTGCATACACTGGATCTAATGCGTGTTCAGCATCTATGTATGCTGCACATCCGCCCATTTTTTGAGCTTCTGCCACAACATGAAGGGCAACAGTACTCTTACCTGATGATTCTGGTCCAAAAATCTCAACGATTCTTCCTCTTGGAACTCCACCGATTCCTAAACCTAAATCTAGTCCTAAACATCCAGTAGAAATACATTCAATACTAAGATTGCTTTCTTCCCCTAGCTTCATTACTGATCCTTTACCAAATTGTTTTTCTATTTGACCCATAGCTGCTTCTAGCGCTTTTAATTTATCATTATTCATAAAATTCCCCTTAGGGTTCACATCCTTCCACTTCTCGAACAGTTGTTCTTATATGTTTATTATATATTATTTAATTAGGTTGGTCAATACTTATTAATAAGGAGTTCCTCTTTCAAACAACAAAAGGAACTCCTTACCATTTTTACCACATCATTAAGTTTCTAAACATTATTTGTTAATATTAATAACACCTTTACCTTTTACAAAATAATCCACTCCAGATATTATTGTTATTACTCCAGCTAGATAAATAAATACTTGTGTTAACATATTAAGCCATGAAGGAGAATATACTAGGTATACCAATCCCATAATTATAGCTATCATTTGTATCACAGTTTTTAATTTACCCCAATTACTAGCTGCTATAACTATACCTTGTGACGCCGCAAGAGTACGTAATCCTGATACAACAAACTCTCTAGAAATTATTACAACAACTACCCATGCCGGTATAATGCCTTTTTCCACAAGGATTACTAACGCACAAGTTACTAAAAGCTTGTCTGCCAAGGGATCCATAAATTTCCCAAAATTTGTTATCTGATTTCTACTACGTGCTATGTATCCATCCAATTTATCCGTTATTGAAGCAATTATAAATACTGCTAAGGCTATAATATTTGCTGTTGGCGTATTTACCATTGCACAAATTAAAAACACTGGAACTAATACCATTCTTAGCACAGTAAGTTTATTTGCAAGATTCATTTTCATCATCTCCTACTTCATCAATTTCAACTGTCATACTGTCATACAGTAAACTTCATAATTTCACTATAAATCTTTTGCAAATTATTCATGTAATCAATATGTTGGTTACTATAACCATTATACAATATATTTTCCTATTTACATAAACTTTAATGTTAATTTTATCTTAACAAGTAATAAAATTATTTTACAATTTCTCCAACAAGGTCATATTCCATAGCATCTGTTATCTTCACCTTAACAAAAGTACCAACTACTAAATTATTACCTTTAACATAAACTTCACCATCAATTTCTGGAGCCATTTCAGAATTTCTTCCAATATATTGACCTTTCCCCCTACTTTCAATAAGAACATCATATTCTCTGCCAATTTTATTTTTATTAATTTCTGCTGAAATTAATTGTTGAGTCATCATTATAGAATCCATTCTTTGAACTTTTACTTCTTCTTCTATTTGATCCTCCATCTCTGCAGCAACTGTACCTTCTTCTTGAGAATATGTAAATACTCCTAACTTATCAAATCTTGTTTCTTTAACAAAATTTAATAACTCTTCAAAGTTTTCCTCTGTCTCTCCTGGAAATCCAACGATGAAAGTAGTTCTAATTGTTATATTTGGAACAGCTTTTCTAAGTTTATTTATGTTATCTTCAATTATTTTTCTTCTACCTTTTCTTCTCATTCCTTTTAGAACATCATCACTGATGTGCTGAAGTGGAATATCGATATACTTACATACCTTATCATTAGCGGCAATCTCTTCAATAACAGCATCTGTTAACTCTTCAGCATAACAATATAAAAGTCTTATCCATTTAATACTTTTTATTTTACCTAACTCTTTTAAAAGTACATGTAAAGTTTTTTCTCCATATAAGTCTACACCGTAATTGGTAGTATCTTGAGCAACTAGAATAATTTCCTTATACCCGTTTAATGCCAGTTCCTTAGCTTCTTTAAGTATATCCTCCATATCACGACTTCTGTATCTTCCTCTGATCTTTGGAATTGCACAATATGCACATACATTGTTACAACCCTCTGATATTCTTAAATAAGCCGTAGTTCCCCCTGTAGTAACCTCTCTGCTCCCAATGTTAATATTAGTGTCACTATAGCTTGTTATACAGCTTTTTTCTCCAGTGGCTAAAGATTTTTCTATGCACTGATGAAGCTTATCATAGTCATTTACTCCTAATATAATATCTAATTCAGGAATAAGGTCTAAAAGCTCCTTACCATATCTTTGTGTAAGACATCCTGTAGCTACTAATACCTTACATTGGCCATCCTTAAACCTAGCCATTTCTAGTATAGTATCTATAGATTCTTGTTTTGAAGATTCTATAAATCCACAAGTATTTATAAGAAGTATATCAGCCTTATTCTCATCATTAACTAACTCATACTTTCTCTTTAAGCTGTTAATTATTATTTCTGCATCAATTCTATTTTTATCGCAACCTAGATTAATAACACCAAATTTTAAATTTTCCACAATTCTCCTCCTAAGTTATAACTTTTTATTTATCTTTTGCTTTAATGAAATTTTTCTTCTTTTGAACGTTAATACCTGCCACTATAGTCTTCTCTTCCAATGACCTGCCTTGGCTTACTTCCATTTTTTCCAGAAATAATTCCTTCAGCTTCCATTTCATCAATAATTCTAGCCGCTCTATTATACCCTATTTTTAGTCTTCTCTGCAATAAGGATGTTGACGCCTGCCCTGTTTCAAAAACAATTTTTATAGCTTCATCTAAAAGTTCATCACAATCATCACTATTTTTTCCACCTTTGGCAGCATTATTTTCTATTTCTTCAATTATTTCTTTTTTATACTCATGTTTTTCTATACCACTACGAACAAAATCAACCACTCTTTCAACTTCCTCTTCTGAAACAAAGGCCCCTTGAATTCTTATAGGCTTAGATTCCCCTACTGGATAGTATAACATATCTCCTTTTCCTAAAAGCTTCTCTGCTCCAGATGAATCTAATATAGTTCTTGAATCTATCTGACTTGAAACAGCAAAAGAAATTCTTGACGGAATATTAGCCTTTATTACCCCTGTAATTACATCTACAGATGGTCTTTGAGTAGCTATAACTAAATGCATTCCTGCCGCCCTTGCCATTTGTGCTAATCTTCCAATATACTCTTCAACTTCATTTGCGCATACCATCATTAAATCTGCAAGCTCGTCAATGATTATAACAATCCATGGCAGTTTTTCTTCAATTACTCCTCTTTCCGCAAACTCATTATATCCTTCAATATTTCTAACATTATTATCTGCAAACAACTTATATCTTCTTGTCATTTCATTAACTGCCCAGTTCAATGCCCCAGCCGCCTTCTTAGGGTCTGTTACAACTGGAATAAGCAGATGTGGTATTCCATTATAAATATTAAGCTCTACAACTTTAGGATCTACCAAAAGAAGCTTCACATCATTTGGTGAATATTTATAAAGCATACTCATCAACAGAGTATTAATACACACACTTTTTCCTGAACCTGTTGCCCCAGCAATTAGAAGGTGAGGCATTTTAGTTAAGTCGCCTACTACACAGTTACCACCAATGTCCTTTCCAAGAGCAAAAGCTAAATTCTTCTTACTTTCCGCAAATTCTTCACTTTCAATAACCTCTCTAAAGAATACCGCTGAAAGCTCCTTATTAGGAACCTCTATACCAACAGCAGCTTTACCTGGAATTGGAGCTTCTATTCTTACACCAGATGCAGCAAGATTCAGAGCTATATCATCTGCCAAATTAACAATTTTACTTACCTTAACTCCAACATGAGGCTGAAGCTCGAATCTTGTTACAGATGGACCTTTTGTGACCTGAACCACCTTAGCCTCTACTCCAAAGCTAGCTAAAGTATCCTGAAGCTTATTAGCACTTACGAGTAATTCTTTTTTATCTCCACTTTTTCCTACTCCATTGACATTTTTATGAAGTAATTCAGGTGATGGATAAACATACTCATAATTCTGTTCTTCCGAGCTCATAGTTATATCTATATTAAGTGCTTCCCTTTCAATCTCATTTTTTTCTACCTTAGGCTTTTGTTCAAATACATCTGCAGCTGATTCCTCACCCTTATGTTCATCTTCATCAAATCGCATAAAATCAATTATTTTAATATTAGGGTCAATTTTTGTACGTTGTTCCCTTTGAGGAGGTTCCGTAAAAATAAGACTTCCATCCGATTCATCTGAAATTCTTATTTTTTCACTGTCAACATTTTTTTCCTTCTTTTTACGCTTTTCAAAGGTAAATAGCTCTTTTATGGTAATATCATTTATGAGCATTAAAGCTACAATGTAGAATGCTAAATATATTACATAGCTTCCCCATTTCCCTAAAAGCAAATATACCGGTACCGCTATCATTAAAGATATAACTCCTCCATGGAGAACCCCTTGTGCTTTGAACTGACTTTGTATAGAAAGAATCATGTCCCCTTTTATATAATAATTGCTCAAAACAATACTCTCTATAAATAAAAGGGATGTAATCACAAATATAATTATTCCAACTGTAATTTTAGTAAACTTAAAATATTTATTGGTAATTATATAGCATACTCCCATGTAAAATAATAAAAATGGAACAATATATGCACCTATTCCTATTAATCCGATAAGCACTTTATTTACAAATATTCCTAAGGAACCCGTCCAGGATCCTTTATCAGCTACTATTCCTGATATTAAAGCTAAAAAAATAAGAACTCCAAGGGTTATTAATATAATTCCTGTAAAATCAAATATTTTATCTTCTTTTTTATTCTTAGCACTGTCAACTTTAACCTTCTGCTTTGCAGTAGCCTTTTTCCCATTTTTCTTCTTTTTTAAAGCTGTCTTTCTTTCTGCCATGGTCTCACCTCCGAATTTCCTTAGATAGACTTTTAAACAAGCTTTTCCATCTACCTCTATCTATTTTACATTGAAAAGGCCCTACATTTCAAATTATTTTTCATTTTATAGAATTATTTACATTGTTGACTTATACATCAATGACTATTCCCCATTTTTAATATATCATTATTTGATTTCTTCTTTATCATAGTAAATATAGAACTTATTAAAACTGTTCATATCACATCATAATTCTACTATACATCTACCAACCTTAATTTTTATCCATAACATCCACTAATCTAAATATAAAGTTAATCTTAAAAAGAAAAGACATGATAGAAGCAAAGTACTTCATCATGTCATAAATAAAATATCACTCTTTAGTTTTTTCTTTTTCTTCTTCCTTTTCTTTTATTAACTCATCTAGTTTATCTAAAGCAGCTCTTATTCCTCCCACTTCATCTATAATCCCACACTCTACTGCCTGTTTTCCTATTAGAATTGTTCCTATATCATTTAAAAGTTCATCAGTCTGACTCATTAGCTCCACTAGTTTTTCTGAACTTACTTTTGATGTCCTTATTATAAACTCTATTATGCGGTCCTGCATCTTTTTAAAGTATTCAAAAGTTTGAGCTACTCCAATTACAAAACCATTCATTCTAATAGGATGAACTATCATGGTTGCTGATGGAGTTATAAAGGAATAATCTGATGAAGTGGCTAGTGGAACTCCTATGGAGTGACCTCCCCCAATGACAATAGATACTGTCGGCTTGCTTAAACTTGTAATCATTTCTGCAATTGCGAGTCCAGCTTCTACATCTCCACCTGCAGTATTTAATACAATCAAAGCTCCCTTTACTTTTTCATCTCTTTCAATTGCTATAAGCTGTGGAATAATATGCTCATATTTAGTTGTTTTTGTTTGGTTCCCTGATATATTATGACCTTCGATCTGTCCTATAATAGGAATTATTTGAATGTTATCGTCTGGTTTAGCTATATTAACAGCTCCTACTTCTTTTATATTTCTAATTTCATCAGATGAATTGTTAGAATTATTATTTGAATTTTCATCATTGTCTTCATTAACGATGGGTTTTTGTACCTTTACTAGCTTTGAAGGGTTTTCCTTATCATGTTCATTCATCTTGCATCCATCACCCAACTCTATGTCTTCAACTGCCATTGATATATTGTCATACGTCATATTCTTATCATCATTTAACATAATAAAATACCTCCTAATACACTGTATTTTGTGCATTTGGAGGTTTTATTATTCTAACCTAAACTAAATTCATTGTGAAGTAAGTTAATTGCATCCTTAACTCTTTCACTTTTTACTAGACACCATATGGTAGTATGAGAGTCTGCTGTTTGAAGGATATCAATGTCACCTTCTTCTAAAGCTTTTAGAATTCTTGACATAACTCCAGGAACTCCTCTTATTTTAGAACCAATTACAGCTATCTTGCTGCAGTCTGCTTCATATTCATAATTTATATTTAATCTATCTGCTATTAATCCAAATTTTTCTAAATCACCTTCACCAATTGTAAATACCTTTTCTCTAGGAAATACACTGATTAAATCTATACTAATTCCTTCTTCAGCCAACGTGTGGAAAATTGTATTGCAATGCTCCTTCTGATTACAGCTAATAAGAATTTGAACTCTTTTATCCATATGAGTTATTCCAGTTATAATCTTATCATTTTCTTTAACATATGATGCAATTAAAGTTCCTTCACATTCACTTAATGTATTTTTAATAACAAGAGGTATGTTATATCTTCTTGAAATTTCAACTGCTCTAGGATGGATAACCTTTGCTCCCTGTTCCGCAAATTGAAACACTTCATCATAGCTTATACTTTCAATTAATGATGCTTTAGAAACAATTCTAGGGTCCGCAGTCATAATTCCATCAACATCTGTATATATTTGAACCTCAGCGGCTTTAAGCGCTGCTCCTAAGATTGCTCCAGTTACATCACTACCGCCTCTTCCAATGGTAGTTATGCTTCCCTCTTCACATATTCCCTGAAAGCCAGCTACTACTGGTATTTTTCCTTCTTCAATTACTTTTAAAATATTTGAAGGTTCTACATCTATTATTGATGCATTATTAAAATTATTATCTGTTTTTATACCAGCTTCTCCGCCCATTAGAGGAATTGCATCAATACCTTCTCTTAAAAGGTCATTACACATTATTACTGTACTCAAGGTTTCACCACAAGAAAGTAGTAAGTCCATAGCTCTTGTATTCTTTTCTCTAAAATTTTCATCAACTAAAGAAATTAACGTATCTGTAGCATAAGGTGATCCCTTTCTTCCCATTGCAGATACAACTACCACAGGCTGCTGTCCCTTATCTATAAGAGCTTTAATTTTTTTAACTACCAGCTTTCTATTTTCTTCATTTGCTACTGATGTTCCCCCAAACTTTTGAACGACTATACTCATATTTACCTCCATGCTATATGTGGGTTTTTCTCAGTGTATCTCCGTCTACATCAATGATTATAGTCTTAGATCCTATCTTTTTCACATAATCCCAAGAAACCTCTAACATTTCACTTCCTTTAAAAAATAATTTATTGGATCTACCATCATTTAATAAAAGAAGCTTGAGCTGTCCATTTTCATCGATGACTATATCATTGTTGCCTAGTACACTATATTTATCTCCATCATTAATATTAATTATCTCGTATCTTTCCATCTCGCTTAAATATCTATACTTATCTTCCATATTATCACCTCATAAAATAATTAAATTACTATGATTAATATGTACGTAAAATTTTTTTATGAATAAATAAGCAAAACTTAATACAATTATAATATACTTTATGAAAATGTAAACCATTATGTACTTACATTTTAAACAAAAAATAAAAAGGTGTTTTCACCTTTTTATTTTTCTATGCTTCTGATTTATTTTCTTCTGAATCTTTTAATGCATCTTTTCTTGAAAGATTTACTCTTCCTTGAGCATCTATCTCTGTTACTTTAACAAGTATTTCATCTCCAATAGCAACTACATCTTCAACCTTATTAACTCTTTCATTAGCAAGCTTAGAAATGTGTACTAAACCTTCTTTACCTGGTAAAACTTCTACAAAAGCCCCAAAAGCCATAATCTTAGTAACTTTTCCTAGGTAGATTTCACCAACTTCAACTTCTTTAGTGATTTCTTTAATTATTCTTAAAGCTTCATTAGCACTATCACCATCATTAGACATGATTACTATCTTACCATCATCGTTAGTATCAATCTTAACACCAGTATCTGCTATTATTTTCTTAATAGTTTTTCCTCCTGGTCCTATGATTTCTCTAACCTTGTCTGGTTTAATATTTATAGTGTACATTCTTGGAGCATATGGTGATAACTCTTCTCTTGGAGCAGCTATACACTCATTGATTTTCTCTAGGATATACATTCTTGCAGTTCTTGCATCTTCTATAGCTGTTCTTATACAGTATTTAGATAATCCTTTTATTTTTGTATCAACTTGAATAGAAGTTATTCCTTTTTCTGTTCCGGCAACTTTAAAGTCCATATCTCCAAAGAAGTCTTCTATACCTTGAATATCTGTTATTACAGCTTCCTCACTTAAATCTTCACTTGTGATTAACCCCATTGCTATACCAGCAGCTGGTCGCTTTATTGGTACCCCTGCATCAAGTAAAGCTAAAGTACTTCCACATACACTAGCTTGAGAAGTAGATCCGTTTGAACTTAAAACTTCTGAAACTAATCTAATTGCATATGGGAATTCTTCTTCTGAAGGAATTAATGGTTCAAGAGCTCTTTCTGCTAAGGCTCCATGTCCTATTTCTCTTCTTCCCGGTCCTCTTAATGGCTTAACTTCACCTACGCTGTAAGCTGGGAAATTGTAATGATGCATATATCTCTTGCTTTCCTCTTCACCAAGGCCATCAATAATTTGAACATCACCTAAAGCTCCTAATGTAGCAACAGTCATAACTTGAGTTAAACCTCTTGTAAATAAACCTGTTCCATGAGTTCTTGGAAGTATTCCAGTTTCGCAAGAGATTTTTCTAATTTCATCGAAAGCTCTTCCATCTGGTCTTCTCTTATCCTTAAGTAACATATATCTTACTATTTCTTTTTGGATGTTATATACAGTTTCGCCTATATCACTAGCTTTATCTGCATATTTTTCTGCAAACTCTTCGTTGATCTTTGTTTTAATTTCATCAACTTTAGCATTTCTTTCATCCTTATCTGTGATGTACATAGCTTCTTTTAACATATCATAAGAGAAGTTTCTTACATCTTCAGCTAGCTCTTCATCTACATGGTATAGAACTGGCTCTGGCTTAACTTTACCAAACTTAGCTCTTGCTTCTTCTTGGAAAGCTATAATCTTTTGACACTCATTGAAACCAAAATCGATTGCTTCGATCATTGTTTCTTCTGGTATCTCATCTCCACCAGCCTCAATCATCATTACTCTATCTTTAGTTGCACATACAGTTAACTGCATTGAACTTAGTTCTCTTTCCTTAGATGTTGGGTTAACAACAAATTTTCCATCTATTAATCCAATAGATACAGTTGCAACAGCATCTACAAACGGAATACTAGAAAGTAATAAAGCCACTGAAGCTGCGTTCATAGCTAATATTTCAGGTACATTGTCTTGATCTACAGATACTACAGTACAAACAACCTGAACATCATTTCTGTATCCTTTTGGGAATAAAGGTCTTATAGGTCTATCAATAGCTCTACCATTTAGTATAGCCTTCTCAGATGGTCTACCCTCTCTTTTTAAGAAACCTCCTGGTATTTTTCCTACTGCATATAATCTTTCCTCATATTCTACACTTAGTGGAAAGAAATCAATTCCTTGTCTTGGCTCTGGAGAAGCATTTACGTTTACAAGAACTACAGTTTCACCATAACTCATAAACATAGCGCAATCAGATAACATTCCAACTTTGCCTATTTCAATTTTCATTTCTCTTCCAGCAACAATTGTGCTTAATACATTTGACATTATTTTTCCTCCTTTCAATTTTGAGCATATCTATATTATGTATATAATATTTATATTATTTGTAACTTTAATTAAAATTAAAATAATAGAGCGGCCATTGCCGCTCTTAATTATTTTCTAATTCCTAATTTAGCAATTATTGTTCTGTATCTTTCGATATCTTGCTTCTTTAAGTAGCTTAATAGCCCTTTTCTTTGTCCAACCATCATTAAAAGACCTCTTCTTGAGTGGTGGTCTTTCTTGTGAACTTTTAAGTGCTCAGTTAACTCTTTTATTCTCTCAGTTAATAGAGCTATTTGAACCTCTGGAGAACCTGTATCTCCTTCTGTTCTTGCGTATGTTACCATTATTTCTTGTTTTCTTGCCTTATCCATGCGTAATGCACCTCCAATTGTTAAATCGCCATATGCCATGTAATCCGTTGGCATTCGAAATACCTAGCATAAGGTTCCTATGAAATTATATCAAAATAACTTTTCTTTGTAAATAGGAAATATAATTTCACTCATGATTTTTGTAAAAAATTAGATATTACTTTATTTTTTCACTCATAAAATCATACCTTTTGCTCTCAACATATGCTTTATCTTTAATTAATTGTTTCTTTAAATCATTAAATGTTAAAAACTTCTTTTCATCCCTTATTTTTTCCAAAAAGTAGATTTTTATATCCTTTTTGTAGATATTTTCATTAAAATTTAGTATATGTGTTTCAATACTTAATTTCTTTCCGTCTACCGTTGGATTGAAGCCTATATTAGTGATACCCTTATAAAAACTTTTTTTGTATTCCACAATAGTACCATAGACTCCCCCCTTAGGAACAAGGTATTTCTTATTATAATTTAAATTCACAGTAGGGAAGTTAATAGTTCTGCCTAGCTGCCTTCCTTCAATAACTCTTCCTTTTAACATATAAGGTCTTTTCAAAAGAATATTAGCTCTTTCAATATTTCCTTCTTGAATATTATGTCTTATTACTGAACTACTAGCTACTTCTCCATCTAAAGTAACAGGCTCTACAACCTTGAGCTCATATCCAAGTTCTAAACTATTTTTGTGTAAAAGTTCTACATCTCCTAAATTTTTATATCCAAATCTATAATTAAATCCTACTACAATACCGTGAGCATTATAATATTCACTTAAATTCTTAATAAAGTCAGAAGGAGATATCTCCATAAACTCTCTGTTGAATTCCATGAAATTCAAAATATCCACTCCAAGTTCTTCAAAGAGTTCTGCTTTTTCTTTATTGCTCATAATCAGTTTAGGACAAACATCTTTATTAATAACTGATAAAGGATGATTTTTAAAAGTACAAACCATAACTTTCACATCATTGGTTTTTAAATTCTTTTTAATTTTTTCTGCAACTTCTTTAGCTCCTTCAATTAAAGCTCTATGCCCAACATGTATACCATCAAAGCTGCCCAAAATTATAACGGTAGGTACGTTCATAATCTTAGTAAAATTATCCCTAATAATCTTCATAAGTAAATCCCCTAAATAAACATTTTTATTAGTTTAAATCCTGCCCCTGTATTTGAACCAACTCCAATAAATACATTATCAGTATTGTATACTGCATATTCACAGTTCTTTTTTACTTCATTAAGCAAAGTCCTGTCATTTATTATAACACCATTTGAAATTAATTTTTCAAATTTAGAATTTACAATAAGCTTGGGAAAATTTTCAAAAACCTTTTCTAAAGGAATTATATATGATTTTACATTTTCCTCAGTTAGGTCCTCTAATTTTACGCTAGTTTCAATGTTGAATGGCCCTGTGCTTGTTCTTTCAAGGCTCCACATCATAGCTCCACAGCCCAGCTCTTCCCCTATATCATAGCATAAGCTTCTTATATATGTTCCCTTAGAGCATCTAACTCTTATAGAAATGAACGGAAGCTCTACAGCTAAGATATCAATACTGTGTATTATAATACTTCTTGGTTCTCTATAAACCTCTTTGCCTTCTCTTGCAAGCTCATATAACTTTTTACCATTTTGCTTTAAAGCAGAATACATAGGTGGTACTTGCTGTATATTACCAACAAATTTATTAATAACCTCAACTACTTCATCATGGCTGCAAGTTACTTCGCTTTCACGAAGAATTTTTCCTTCTCTATCATAGGTGTCAGTTACAACGCCAAGCTTTATTCCAGCAACATACTCTTTCGTATCCTCCATAATAAAATCTATGGCCTTAGTAGCTCTACCTAAGCATACTGGCAGTACTCCTCCAGCCTCTGGATCTAAGGTTCCACCATGTCCAACTTTTTTTTCTTTAGCCAATCTTTTTACTTGTCTTACTACATCAAAGGAAGTTATTCCAAGCGGTTTATTTATGTTTAAAACTCCACAAACCTTAGTTTCTTTAACTTCTGCCATAATTACATCAACTCATTTTCTAGTATTTTATTAAGTCTTTCTTTTATAGCCTCCATTGTACCTTCACAGAATAAGCCAGCTGCTCTCACATGACCTCCACCATTAAACATCTCAGCTATCTTAGCCACATCAACCTTCTGTTTCGAACGTAAGCTTACTTTAACTCCACCCTTACTTTCCTTGAATAAAGCAACAACTTCAACTCCAGAAATCATAGTTCCAAAGTGTATAACTTCAGCTGAATCTATAGATTCAAGTCCTGATTTTTCAAGCATTTCACTGGTTATTTCCATAAAGGCCACTTTACCTCCTACTTGAAGAGATATAGTCTCAATAACCTTACCAAAGAATTTAACTTTTTTAAAATCTTTATTTTCAAAAACACATCTTTGTATTGCATTAAAATCAATGCCGGTCTTTAAAAGCCTTGCTGCAATTTCATGAGTTCTGCTAGTTGTATTAGAATGTTTAAAAGAGCTTGTATCTGTAAGAATTGATGTATATAAAGATATAGCAATTTCTTTGTTTATTTCTACTTTTAATAAATTTAAAAGATCAAATATAATTTCACCAACTGACGCTGCATTAGTATCCACATAATTTAAATCACCATATTTTTCATTGCTCATATGGTGATCTAAATTAATAATTGCATAACTTCTATCTTCTCTTTGTAAATTCCCATTTACTCTCTTAAAATCTCCACAATCAACTACTATAACTAAATCTGTTCCATCTTGAACGTAATCCTTTAGTCCTGTAATTTCTTCTGAACATTTTAAATAAGTAAAAGTATCTGGAATAATTTCTTTAGATATTAAATATGCATCTTTAGAAAGGAGTCTCAGCCCTTGTACAAGGGCTGTAGAACTTCCTAAAGAATCACCATCTGGAGATTGATGAAAAGTTACACCAATCTTATTACTTTTTTCTATAATATCTAAAATTTCTTTAGTTATCATCTGAATTATTCTCCTTTATTTTTTGGAATAATGATTCAAGATGACTTGCCTTATCTAATGTTGTATCCAGCTCAATAATAACCTCTGGAATATGTCTTAGCTTAACATTTCTTCCTATCTCTTTTCTTATGAAACCAGTTGAATTTTTAAGGATTTTTAACGCTTCTGCTTTTTGATCTTCTGTCCCAAATATACTTACAAAAACCTTAGCATAGCTTAAGTCTCTTGTTACTTCTACATCTGTAACACTTATCATAGCATTAAGTCTAGGATCCTTAATTTTGTTTTGGATGGTATTGCTAACATCCTTCTTTATTTCTTCGTTTATTCTTCCGCCTCTATAATTAGCCATGGAGATCACTCCTTCCTATTACAGTCCTTTTGGTTTAACTTCTTCCATGATATAACCTTCGATTATATCGCCTTCTTTGATGTCATTGAATTTTTCAACACTTAATCCACACTCATATCCTGCTGCTGCTTCCTTAACGTCATCCTTAAATCTTTTTAAAGATGCAAGGGTTGATTCAGCAATAACTATATTGTCTCTTAAAACTCTAACCTTACAGTTTCTAGTGATTTTTCCATTTAGAACGTAACATCCTGCAATAGTTCCCACATTTGAAATCTTATATACCTGTCTAGCTTCTGCTCTACCAATTACAAGTTCCTTGTATTCTGGGTCAAGCATACCAATCATAGCTGATTTAATATCATCTAAAGCATCGTATATGATTCTGTAAGTTTTGATTTCTACTCCATCTCTTTCTGAAACAGCTATAGCATTGTTATCAGGTCTTACATTAAATCCTATGATAATTGCATTAGAAGCATATGCAAGGGATACGTCTGTCTCTGTAATAGCTCCAACTGCTCCGTGAATAACCCTAACCTTAACTGTTTCTCCAGATAACTTCTCTATGGATTGTCTTACCGCTTCCACTGAACCTTGTACGTCAGCCTTAACAATCACGCTAAGTTCTTTAACTTTACCTTCTTGTATTTGGCTGTATAAATTCTCCATAGAAACTCTATTTGAAGTTTGGAAATGATCTTGTCTAATCTTTTCTTTTCTTGCTTCAGCCATATTTCTAGCTGTTTTCTCATCCTTAACAACAGTGAATCTATCTCCAGCTGCTGGAACTTCAGAAAGTCCTAAAATCTCAACTGGTATAGATGGACCTGCAGCCTTGATCTTAGCTCCTTTATCGTCAATCATAGCTCTAATTCTACCATATGTAGTTCCAACTATTATAGAATCTCCTGATTTAAGAGTACCATTTTGAACAAGAATACTTGCAACTGGACCTCTACCTTTGTCAAGCTTAGCTTCGATAACTGTTCCTTTAGCTCTTCTGTTTGGATCCGCTTTAAGCTCTTGCATTTCAGACGTTAATACAACCATTTCAAGCAATGTATCTATTCCTTGCTTAGTATGTGCAGATACTGGAACACATATAGTGTCTCCACCCCAATCTTCTGCTACTAATCCAAATTCAGTTAATTCTTGTTTAACTCTATCTGGGTTTGCACTTTCTTTATCCATTTTATTTATAGCAATTATCATCGGCACTTCTGCAGCTTTACAGTGGTTTATAGCTTCTATAGTCTGTGGCATTATTCCATCATCTGCAGCAACAACTAGGATAACTATATCTGTAACTTGCGCTCCTCTAGCTCTCATAGCTGTGAATGCCTCGTGTCCTGGAGTATCTAAGAAAGTGATTTTTTCACCATTTAAATCTACTGTGTAAGCTCCAATATGCTGAGTGATTCCACCAGCCTCTGTAGCTGTTACTTTAGATTTCTTTATAGCATCAAGTAATGATGTTTTACCATGGTCAACGTGACCCATTACCGTTACTATTGGTGGTCTCTTAACTTGAGTATCTTCTGATACTTCCTCGTTAACATCATCAATTTCATCTTCCTGTTCTTTTGCAATCTCTCCAACATTACTTTCTTTTAAAACTGCAAAAGAACCATAGCTCTCCACTAATTTTTCAGCTGTATTAAAGTCAATCTCTTGGTTTACACTTGCCATAACACCTTGGAATATTAAAGCTTTAATAACTTCAACCACTGGTTTTTTTAGCTTATCCGCAAGATCCTTAACAACGATAGTTTCATCCATTTCGATTACTTCATCTGGAGTCTCAGCTGCTTCCTCTGCTTCAGCTTTTCTAACTGCCGCACTCTTTCTACGCTTGCTGTTTTTTGCTTGTTGCTTTGTTATTTGCTCATTAATTTTTGACTCATATTCTTCAATAATTTCCTTCTTTTCTGCAGCTTCTTTTTGTTGTTCTGAGTATAATTCCTTTATAAGATCTGCATCTTCCTCATCAATAACACTCATGTGATTTTTAGCTTCAACACCAAACTCATCCATTAATACTGTAATAAGTTCCTTACTTGAAACTTCTAATTCTTTAGCTAATTCATATATTCTTACTTTCGCCAAAATTTTCACCCCCGAATTTACATTTCGTAATTCTCTTTCCATAACTTTATTAAATTTTTACTTATTTTATCGTCTTTAACTGCAAGTATGTTAATTTTCTCTCTACCAATTGCACTACCAAGCTCCTCATTATCTAAGCCGTTTATAACTGGTATATTTCTATCACTGCAGTACTTTTGAAACTTATTTATAGTGTTTTCAGCACACTCTTTAGACAAAATACACAAACTAATTTTGTTTCTTTTTATCTCTTCTTCACAGGCATTATAACCTTCAACTAAATTTCTTGACTTTTTTGCAATACCTAAAAAGTTTAAAAATTTATTCTGCATCTGCTATCTCTTCCTTAAGTTTATCATATATTTCGTCATTTATTTTACATTCTAAGTTTCTCTCTAATCTTTTTGTTTTAACAGCTTTTTCAAGGCAGGCACTATCTCTGCATATATATGCTCCCCTGCCTGGCTTTTTACCGTTTAAATCTATTGATATCTCATTTTCTTTATTTTTTACAACTCTGATAAGTTCCTTCTTTGGTTTCATTTCCATGCATCCAGTGCACATTCTTTGAGGTATCTTTTTAACTTTCATAAAGCTCACCTCTCTTATAGAGTTTCTTCTTGAGCATCTTCCACTATTTTAGCTTCAGCCGCCTCTGCTTGAGACTTGCTCTTTATATCTATCTTCCATCCAGTCAGCCTAGCTGCTAATCTAACGTTTTGACCTTCTTTACCTATTGCTAGTGATAATTGATTATCATCAACAACCACCTTAGCACTCTTGCTATCCTCGTCTATATCAACTGATAAAACTTTTGCAGGGCTTAAGGCATGAGCAATATACTCCTCCGGAAGTTTGCTCCACTTAATTATGTCAATCTTCTCATTTTTAAGTTCGTT
Organism: Clostridium sp.; assembly: GCA_029851835.1. Taxonomy (GTDB): domain Bacteria; phylum Bacillota; class Clostridia; order Clostridiales; family Clostridiaceae; genus Clostridium_J. Next base: position 124,733 of record JARKVD010000017.1, read on the forward strand.
AACGATGTTCTGAACTCTTGTTCCTTTAGGTCCTACGCAAGCCCCCATTGGATCAACATCTTCCTCTTTTGAGAATACAGCAATCTTAGTTCTTGAACCTGCTTCTCTTGAAATACTCTTAATCTCAACAATTCCGCTATAGATTTCTGGAACCTCAAGTTCAAATAGTCTTTTAACTAAGCCTGGGTGAGTTCTAGATACAATAATTTGTGGTCCTTTAGAACTCTTTTTAACCTCACAAATATAAAGCTTTAATTTCTCATTGAAAATATATGATTCACCTGGCATCTGCTCATTTGGACCTAATACCGCCTCAAGCTTTCCAAGATCTATAAATACATTTCCTCTATCTTTTCTTAAAACTACACCTGTTATAATGTCAAATTCTTTAGTTATAAATTCATTATATATAAGATTTCTTTCAGCTTCTTTAATCCTTTGAATTACAACCTGCTTAGCTGCTTGTGCTGCAACTCTTCCAAAATCTCTAGGAGTTATTTCTATTTCTGCAATATCTTCTAAAGTATATCTTGGATTAATTTCTCTAGCATCTTCTAAAGAAATTTCGATAACATCATCAAAAACCTCTTCTACAACTTCCTTTAAAGAATATACGTGAGTTTCTCCATTTTCTCTGTTAACCCACACTCTAACATTTTGTTCCTTAGCATGAGATTTTGCAAAATTCTTTTTGTAAGCTGCAACTAGTGCATCTTCGATTGTACTAAAAAGCATTTCCTCGCTTATCCCTTTTTCAACAACAAGCTGCTTTGCTGCCTCAATAAATTCTTCTTTAAATCCGGTGCTCATTTTTTGTACTTCCTCCTTATAAAGTTGGGTTTAAAGTAACTATAGAAACCTTTGACATTGGTACTGTAACCTCGTTGTTTTCAACTTCTAAAGTTAAGCTTTCACCATCAAACTTCTTTAATACCCCTTCAATTTTTTTCTTTCCTTCAACTAATGCTGATAATTTTACAGCTACCTCAGTATTCATATATCTTTCAAAATGTTCCTTTGTAAATAAAGTTCTGAATACTCCAGGTGATGAAACTTCCAAAGTGTATTCTTCCACTATTGGATCTTCAACATCTAGCATTTCACTAACAAGCCTACTAACTGAAACACAGTCATTTAATGCAACACCAGTATCTTTATCTATGTAAACTCTTAAAATGTTTTGTCCACCTTCGCGAACATACTCTAAGTGATAAAGGTCAAAGCCTTGTTTAACTACGATATTCTCAATCTTGTCATTTAATCTTTCAACAACACTACTCATAATTCAACTCCTCCTTACTTATTATATTGCCATTAATACCTAAATAATAAACCTATTATTTATAATTAAAACGCAACTATGAGTTGCGCTTTAATAAATAGAGAGTAGGCAAAAATCCTACTCTCCTCAAAATTTATTATCTTCATAGTTTATCTTCAAAATTTATTATACCACACTACTTTTTATTATGCAACGGTTTCGAGACTTTAATACATATTCTACCACTTTCCTAGAGAAAAAGTGAAAAATAAAGGATGAACAATTATGATAGAAACTCTTACTAAGTTTCTAAAAACAGCTAAATCAAAGATTCAACTATTTTATTTAACTCTCTCATAATTCAAGCTCACTTATAAACCTAAAAGAATTCCGTAGGAACTATTACCTAAATCCTTCATATTTAATTTTTAATTTTTAATTTTATTTAGAACAAGCTAAGCTGGTTTGTTTCTGGCAAATCTCCAATAGCTCCATGGCTAGCTAATGCTTCAACCACAGTTTTAGTAGCCTTGCTTCGAAGTCTAAGATCTTCTTTTGAAATAAACTCTCCATCATTTCTAGCTTCTCCTATAGCCTTAGCAGCATTTTCACCAACACCAGCAAGACCACTAATGGGAATTCTAATATAATCCCCTTCTATAGTAAATTTAACAGGATCTGATTTATAAACATCTACAGGTAAAAATTTTATACCCCTCTTATACATCTCATAACAAAGTTCAAGGGTGGTTAAAAGACCTTTCTCCTTTGTTCCAATGTTATTACCGAGTGCATTAAGTTCATCCATAGTATGCTTTATAGCTTCTTCACCTTTTACTACTAAATCCCCATCAAAATCATCTGCTCTTACAGTAAAATAAGTTGCATAATAAGCTTTAGGGTAATAAACCTTAAAGTATGCTATTCTAATAGCCATCATAACATAAGCAACGGCGTGACCTTTAGGGAACATGTACTTGATTCTCTTACAAGATTCAATGTACCAATCAGGAACATTATGCTCTCTCATAATAGCTTCAAATTCCTCTGAAACTCCTTTTCCCTTTCTAACCTTCTCCATAATTGTAAAGGCTGTTTTAGGTTCAAGCCCCTTATAAATAAGATAAACCATGATATCATCTCTCGTTGAAATACAATCTTTCAGTGTGGTATACCCTTCTTTAATAAAATACTGTGCATTATTAAGCCAAACGTCAGTACCGTGAGAAAGCCCCGAAATACGCACTAAATCTGAGAAGGTTTTAGGTTGCGTATCTAAAAGCATCTGTCTAACGAATTTTGTACCAAATTCCGGTATACCATAGCATCCAACTTCACAGCCAAGTTCCTCTGGAGTTAATCCTAAGGCTTCTGTTCCAGTGAATAGACTTAGCACCTTTTCATCTGACAATGGAACACTTTGAGGACTTACCCCTGTTAAATCTTGCAACATTCTAAGCATGGTAGGATCGTCGTGTCCAAGAATATCAAGCTTAAGAAGTCTACCACTGATAGAGTGATAATCAAAGTGAGTAGTTATTATATCAGAGTTAGGATCATCTGCAGGGTGTTGTATTGGACAGAAATTAAATATCTCATTATCCGCAGGAACAACCATGATACCACCAGGGTGTTGCCCCGACGTCCTTTTAACCCCTGTGCACCCTATAGTAAGCCTTTCAATTTCAGCATTAGTTGTATTTATGTTTCTTTCATCTAAATATTTTTTAACATATCCATAGGCTGTTTTATCAGCTATAGTTCCAATTGTTCCAGCTTTAAATGTATGACCTTTTCCGAATAAAACCTCTGTATATCTGTGTATATCAGCTTGGTTGTCTCCAGAGAAGTTAAGATCGATATCCGGCTCCTTATCACCTTCAAATCCAAGGAAGGTTTCAAAAGGTATATCATGGCCCTCTCTATTATAAGGTGTTCCGCAAACTACACAATCCTTTGGTGGTAAGTCAACTCCAGAGTTAACAGAACCGTCCATAATAAACTCGCTATTTTTACACTTAGGACATACATAATGTGGTGGGAGTCCATTAACCTCTGTAATATCGGACATGGTTGCAACGAATGAAGATCCAACAGATCCCCTAGAACCAACCAGATACCCATCACTGTAAGATTTCGCCACAAGCTTTTGAGCAATTAGATACAGAACGGCATACCCATTATTGATAATGGAGTTAAGCTCTTTATCTAATCTCTTTTGTATTACTTCCGGAAGATTATCTCCATAAATAGACCTAACCTTATTCATGGTCATATTTCTTATATCATCTTCTGCTCCTTCAATTTTAGGAGCATAAGTTTCATCTGGGATAGGCTTCACCGCCTCAACCAAGCTCTCAATATATTGAGGGTTGGTAATTACTACTTCTTTTGCCTTTGCTTCGCCTAAATAAGAAAATTCCCTAAGCATTTCTGTTGTAGTTTTAAAATAAAGCGGCGGCTGATCATCTGCATCATCAAAGCCTTTACCTGCCATAAGAATTCTTCTAAATACTTCATCCTTTGGCTCTAAGAAATGGACATCACCTGTAGCCACAACTTTTTTGTTATAATACTCTCCAAGTTCTACTATTTTTTTATTTAAATCCCTTAGTCCATCATCATCTTTGACCATACCTTTTTTCTTTAAGAACTCATTATTTCCTATAGGCTGTATTTCTAGATAATCATAAAACTCAACAATTTTCCTCATATCCTCAACAGTTTTACCACCCATTACTGCCCTGAAAACTTCTCCAGCTTCACAAGCAGAACCTATAATAAGTCCATCCCTATATTCTTCTATCAAACTCTTCGGAAGTCTCGGTCTTCTTTGATAATAATCTAAGTTAGATTGAGATATTAATTTATATAAATTCTTAAGTCCGCTTTGATTTTTAGCTAGGATAATAACATGGTAAGTGGCTGCTTTTTTTACATCAAAGTTCTTTAAATACTCTTTATTAACCATTTCCATATTTTCAATGCCTCTTTCCTTAAGCATGTTAAAGAACTTCATAAGAATATCTCCTGTAGCCTTAGCATCATCCACAGCCCTATGATGGTTTTCCAGGGAAATATTTAAATGATCACAAAGATTATTTAACTTGTGTCTTTTCAGCTCAGGTAGCAAGAATCTAGCCAATGGAAGTGTATCAATTACTCCATTTTTAAATTCAATACCAAGTCTGCTACAGTTAACCTTTATGAACCCTGTATCGAAATCAGCATTATGAGCAGCTAATACAGCGCCTTTTGCAAAATCCATAAATCTTGGAAGAACATCATTTATAGTCTTGCAATCTTTAACCATATCATTGGTTATCCCTGTTAATTCAGTTATCTTGTATGGAATATTTCTTCTAGGATTAATAAGCTCATTAAACCTGTCAACTACCTGGCCATTCTCTATTTTAACAGCTCCAATTTCTATGATACTGTCTTCATTACTTGAAAAACCAGTAGTTTCAATATCAAATACAACACAAGGTTCATCAAAACCTTTGCCTCTACATCCTGTTGCTATAGCTACTCCATCATTTACAAGATATCCCTCTACCCCATAAATAATTTTTATGCCATATTTTTTTCCCGCATCTTGAGCTTCTGGGAAAGCTTGCGCAACCCCATGGTCTGTAATAGCAATCGCTTTATGTCCCCACTTTGCTGCTGTAGCAACCAATTTAGATGGTGGAACAAGACCATCCATAGCACTCATAGTTGTATGGGCATGGAGTTCCACCCTTTTCTCTTCACTACTATCTATTCTCTCTGTCGCTTTAAGCTTAACGATAGATTTGGCATTAAGAACTAAATCCCTTGAAAATCTATCAATCTCAACTTCTCCATAAACCTTGCAGCAAGTTCCTACTTTAAGCTCCTCAAGAAGTTTTTCTGCTTCCTCATTAGTTTTTGTATAAAGCTTAACCGTAATAGAACTTCCATAATCAGTAATATATAATGATGGATAAATTCTTCCACTTTTTGCTTCAAATATATTTACCTTAAATATATCACCTGCAACTGCAACCCTGCCTGACCCCATATTAAGCTCAGACATTTCTGTAGTTTCTTCGTTTATATTTCTATTTCCATAAACCACATTGGCATCAAGAGGCTCCTTACTTCTGCCTTTATATCCCCCTCTTTCCTGCCATGAACCACCTTTTTTCTCACCCTTATTTTCTTTAGGCTTATCTTTAGGTTTATCCTCCGACTTACCAGTAACCTTAGGGGCAGTTGCTATAATTTCTTTTACAATTCTCTTTTCCTCAATTTCTCTTTCCAGGATATAATCTTCCTCTATTGCAGATTCATCATAGTATATCTCCACACTTGCTCTTATGTTAAACATATTATATATCTCTGAAGCAATTAATCTATCAACACCTTTAGAGGAAAGCATTTTCGTAATAAAAGCATTAGATAAACCAACTTTTATTTTATCTTCCTCTACAGTTTTTATTGCTTTTAAAAGACTAGTTTTAGAAGATGGAAAAGATGAGGCAAGAGAGTTTACCACATCTATCCAATACTCTCCAACCACATCTTCTATACCAACATGCTCTACATCTTTATACCATAGAAGGTCAACATTTCCTAAATCATTAAGTTTCGCTTTAACAACACAGCCAATATTTTCACGCATGGCTTCATCTAAATTAACTTTATGCTTTAAAACAACCTTAACTCTGTCACTCTGCTTTAGGTATTGGACCTTATATATATTTATATCTTCATATATAGGAAACCTATTATCATATCCTAGGAGTTCTGCCAGTGTCATATAGTACCTCCTATTATAGTTTCTCTATCTCCTTAATCAGTTCATCAAGCAGTTCATCTTCTTTAACAGTTTTTACAACTTGACCTTTTCTAAAAATAATACCCTGACCTTTACCACCAGCGATACCTACATCAGCCTCTCTTGCTTCTCCTGGACCATTAACAACACAACCCATAATAGCCACTTTTATATTCTTATTCAAATGACCTAGTCGCTTTTCTGCTTCTTCAGCAATTTTAATAAGATTTATTTGCGTTCTTCCGCAAGTAGGGCAAGATACAAACTGAATCCCTTCTTTAAGAAGTCCTAGAGATTTTAATATTTCTCTTCCTACTTTCACTTCTTCTGTAACATCTCCAGTTAACGATACCCTAATGGTATCCCCTATACCTTGAGCTAGAAGAGCCCCAATACCAACACTTGATTTTATTGATCCTCTCCAAACGGTTCCCGCTTCAGTTACACCAAGATGTAATGGATAATTAACTTCTTTAGAAACTAAGTTATACGCTTCTATCATTTGAATTACATCAGAAGATTTTATAGATATTATTATATCATGAAAATCTACAGCTTCTAGTATCCTTACATGACTTAAAGCACTTTCTGCTAAAGCTTCGCTACAAACTCTTCCATATTTTTCTAATATATCTTTTTCCAAAGAGCCAGAATTAACTCCAATTCTGATAGGAATATTCTTTGCTTTAGCAGCCTTTGCAACTATTTCTACCTTTTCCATACTTCCTATATTACCAGGATTGATTCTAATTTTAGATATTCCATTTTCAATAACCTTTAAAGCCAATCTATAATCAAAATGTATATCAGCCACTACAGGTATATTTACTCTTGAAACTATTTCTTTTATTGCCTCTGCAGCTTCCATGTCTGGTACTGCACACCTTACTATATCGCACCCTGCTTCTTCAAGACTTAAAATCTGGGCAACTGTAGCTTCTACATCTCGTGTGTCTGTATTAGTCATAGATTGAACTGCTACTTTGGCCTCTCCACCAACATATACATTTCCAACCTTAACTTTTCTCGTTTTTCTTTTTTCCATACTTCCTCCTAAAACTTAATAGGATTAACAATATCTTTAATTAACACAAAGGCCATTAAGCCCATTAATATCAAAAATCCATAATAGTTTATCGTTGCAACCTTTTCCTTATCCACTTCTTTTCCCGTAATAATCTGGAATAAAAGAAGGAAAATCCATCCTCCATCTAAAGCAGGGAAAGGTATAATATTAAACACAGCCAGCTGAACGCTTAAAAGTGACATAAAAAATAATAGTGTTAATATGCCTTGCTCTGCTGCTTTGCTCGAAATTTTTATAATACTGATAGGACCACCAACATCATCAGCATTAACTTTTCCTTTAAATAATTGTCCAAAAAAACCAAAGGTCTGTCTTATGGTACTACCCGTTTGATTTACTCCATATCCTATAGCTTGAAAGAAATTAGGCCTAACATACTTACTGCCAACACCAATTAAATACCTACCTTCTTCAGCATTGTATTTAGGTGTTAAATCAAAGCTCAATTCACTGCCTTCTCTTTTAACTTTCACATTAACTGGATTACCTTCACCAACTATTATCTCATTCAAGAAGTCCTCCCAAGTAGTTACCATCTTTCCATTAACCTGTTCAATTACATCTCCTGTTTGTAATCCAACTTCCATAGCAGGTGACCCTTCTACAACTGTATCTATAATATTTGTTGAATGACCACGTATCCCACCAACTAAAGCAAAGAATATAATAGCCATTATCAAATTCATTATTGGTCCAGCAGCGACAATTGTAAGTTTCTGAAAAGATGTTTTATTTGAAAAAGCCCTTGAATCTACAACTTCCACATCATCCTCTTCCCCATACATCTTAACATAACCGCCTATAGGTAGCGCTTTAATAAGATATTCAGTTTCCTTCCCCTTTACAGAAAACAGCTTTGGTCCCATTCCTAAAGAAAATTCAAGGACCTTTACACCATTAACCTTAGCCATTATAAAATGTCCAAGTTCATGACCTATAATTAGTACACTAAATGCAAGTAATGCCATTATTGCATATGGTATAAATGTAATTATACTTTGCAATACTTTTCTCCCCTTTCTTTAAACCAATCTACTTTACATATTTCTTTAAAACATATTCTCTTACTTTTCTATCTATGTCTAAAACTTGATCTAAAGTAGGGTTTTCTACAAATTCAAATTCATTCATTGAGCGCTCTATAATTTCCTCAATTTGAAGATAAGATATCTTTTCATCTAAGAATAGTTCTACTGCAATCTCGTTAGCTCCATTATATATTGCTGGCATATTACCACCCATTTTTCCAGCTTTATAAGCAAGCTCCAAACATCTAAATGTGTCCATATCAGGTTCTTCAAAAGTAAGTGTTGATGCCTCCCTAAAGTTTAAAGAATGAGCTACAGCCTTATTTCTCTTTGGATAGCATAAAGCATATTGTATGGGTAACCTCATATCTGTAGATCCAAGCTGCGCAATAATTGATCCATCCACATATTCAACCATTGAATGAACAATACTTTGTGGATGCACTACAACTTCTATATTTTCATAATCTACTCCAAATAGGAAGTGAGCTTCAATTACCTCAAGACCTTTATTTACTAAAGTGGACGAATCAATAGAAATCTTTCTTCCCATATTCCACTTAGGATGCTTTAATGCCTGACTCGGTGTTATATTTTTCAATTCTTGTCTTCCTCTTCCTCTAAAAGGTCCTCCCGAAGCTGTAAGAATAATTTTATTCACATCACTTCTTTCATTTCCTTGCAGACATTGAAATATAGCACCATGTTCTGAATCAACAGGCAGTATCTTTACACCATTTTCTTTTGCTTCTGCCATAACTATATCACCAGCAACAACTAAAGTTTCCTTATTAGCCAGTGCAATATTCTTCTTTGATCTTATGGCTTTAATTGTAGGCTTTAGCCCCGCAATTCCAACCACTGAAGTAAGCACCGTATCAACTTCTTCTAAGGTTGCAATTTGCTCTAAAGCTTCTTCACCACCGTAAATTTCGCACTGCATATTGGCCTTTTCACAATATTCTTTAACCCTTTCAAAGCAATCTGAATCCGTTACACCAATATATTTTGGCTTAAATTCTTCTATTATATCCACCAGCTTTTCAAAGTTTCTGTGAGCTGTTACCCCTACTAGCCTTACCCCATTTTCTGCATCCCTAATTACGTCCAAGGCTTGAGTTCCTATGGAACCAGTAACCCCAAGTATACTAATATTTTTCACTTGTATCTCTCCTTCACTCTTAGCTAACTTATATGGTTAAATATATACATAATTATACCCCATAACCCTTCAGATTACAAAAATATAATATTAAAAAGGTGTTAATATTGAGTTCCCCAATATTAACACCTTAAACCTTTTTATTCTATCTAACAAATACACTTAAATAATAAAATACTACAACTGCTGCAAATAAAATACTGTCAAATCTGTCCAGTATTCCACCATGTCCTGGAATTAAATTAGAATAATCCTTGACACCTGCATTTCTCTTAATTGATGATGCTACCAAATCACCAAACTGTCCAAAGATTCCTCCTAAAATACCCAGTATTACGTAATGATATAATGCTATATTAACCCCATATTTAGAAATTATAAATCCATATACAGTACATCCTATTACGCTTCCTAAAAGTCCTCCCAGGGAACCTTCAACAGTTTTCTTTGGACTTACTTTCGGAATAAGCTTATGTTTCCCAAAGGCTCTTCCAAAGTAGTATGCTAAAGTGTCACAGCACCATGAAGATATAAAGATTAGCCACAATAAATATTTTCCATTATCCATCATGCTTATTAGTAAAATAAAACTAAAAAATACCGCTACATAAAAACATGGAAGTATTGTAAGTGCTACATCTATAAAATTTACTTCTGTATTAAGCACCGGAACAATCATAAGAAGGAAAACCACTAATAAAAATACTCCTACTACTATCTCCATATCTAGTCCAATACTTATGTAGATATTATAACCTATGCATAAAATATATCCAATAAGCTCAATAGGTTTATACCCCTTAACCTTTGTCACCTTATAAAATTCATACATTCCACCTAAAGATAAAAATAGAACAGATAATTTTAAAAAGTATCCTCCTAAGAATATAAACACTAATAGAGGCACTAAAACTAAAGCCCCAATATATCTCTGATTCATTTAATCACCTCTTAAATTACACTCCACCAAATCTTCTATCTCTTTTCTGATAATCAGCTATGGCTTTTCTTAAATCCTTTTCTGTAAAATCAGGCCAATTTATATTTGAAAACCAAAACTCTGAATACGCACTCTGCCAAAGCAGATAGTTACTAAGTCTAAGCTCTCCACTCGGTCTTATAATCATATCTGGATCAGGCATATTTTTTGTATATAGATGATTAGAAATTTCCTTTTCATTAATATCTTCTAGTTTTAATTTTCCTTCTGATACTAGGGATGCTATTTCTCTTACACCTTTTACAATTTCATCTCTTCCCCCATAGTTCAATGCTATATTTAATGTAAGTCCTTTATTATTTTTAGTCTTTCTCTTTGCTGCTTCAATAGATTTTCTAGCTTTATTCGGTAATTTACTAATGTCTCCAATACTATTTAAAACAACCCCATTTTCATGCAGCTCATTCAATTCCTTATCAATAAACTCTACAACTAGCTCCATCAAAGCTCCAACTTCTTCACTTGGTCTTTTCCAGTTTTCTGTTGAAAAAGCATATAATGTTAAGTATCCAACTCCAAGCTCTCCAGCTTCCCTTACTATGGTTTTAATAGTTTTCATTCCCGCTCTATGCCCCATAGTTCTTGGAAGTTTTCTCGCCTTTGCCCATCTACCATTACCATCCATAATAATAGCAATATGCTTTGGTATTCTTTCCATATCTAATTCTATATTTTCTTCTTTTTTGAATTTAAATAATTTCAAAGTTTTCCTCTCCGATCTAAACACTTATGTCATTGTTTTACACCATATACACCATCGTATACTTGTATATTATAGCATAAATCTCTAGAATTTAATAATTAATAATAAAACCTGCAACATTTGCAGGTTTTATGTAATATTAAACTGTCATTATTTCTTTTTCTTTAGCATCAACCATTTGTTCTAAAGTTTTTATGAATTTATCAGTCTCTTTTTGAATAGTGTCTTCACCTTTTTTGCATTCATCTTCAGTGATTTCATTATTTTTCTTTAAAGCTTTTATTTTATCATTAGCATCACGTCTAATTGATCTTATAGCAACCTTAGCATCTTCTCCAAATTTCTTAACATTTTTAACTAAATTTTTTCTAGTTTCCTCTGTTAATTCTGGAACAACAAGTCTAATAACTTGGCCATCACTGCTTGGGTTAATTCCTAAGTCAGATTTTAGTATTGCTTTTTCTATAGCTTTTATTGTGCTTTTATCCCATGGCTGTATTAAAATTATTCTTGGCTCTGGTGCTGATACGTTTCCAACCTGATTTATTGGAACCATTGAACCATATGCTTCTACTTGAATTCTATCAAGCATAGTTGGGTTTGCTCTTCCAGCCTTTAATGTTGATAACTGATGCTGTAAACTTAAAACAGTTTTGTTCATTTTTTCATCAGCATTTTTAATGATATCTTTTATCATAAAATAACCTCCATCAATTATTTGCTTATATTTGATGATACTAAAGTACCAATTTCTTCACCTTTAACTGCTCTTATTATGTTATGTGGCTCATCTAGTCCAAATACTAATATTGGAATATCATTATCCATACATAATGAAGTTGCAGTAGAATCCATTACTTGTAATCCTTTTTCAAGAACTTCTATATAAGATAAATTATCAAATTTAACAGCATCCTCATGCTTGTGAGGATCTTTGTCATATACTCCATCAACTTTCTTAGCAAGTAGAATTACCTCTGCTTCTATTTCTGCTGCTCTTAAAGCTGCTGTAGTATCTGTGGAGAAATATGGATTTCCTGTTCCTGCTGCAAATATTACAACTCTTCCTTTTTCAAGATGTCTCATTGCTCTTCTTCTGATATATGGTTCAGCTATTTCTTTCATTTCTATAGCAGTTTGAACTCTAGTGTTAACCCCTATTGCTTCTAGTGAATCTTGAAGCGCTAAAGCATTTATACAAGTAGCAAGCATTCCCATATAATCAGCAGTAGTTCTATCCATACCTTCACCACTTCTGCCTCTCCATATGTTGCCACCACCAACAACTGCACCTACTTCGATTCCCATATCTACAAGTTTTTTAATTTGTAATGCAATAGTATTAGCTGTATCAAAATCAATACCATATCCTTTTTCAGCTGCTAAAGCTTCCCCAGAAAGTTTAAGCATGACTCTTTTATATTTTGCAGTTTCCATATATATATTATACCTCCAACTTTATATATTTACACTATATTTTATATTTAAAACACAAGTAATCAAACAAATCTTGCCCTATAAAAATTATTTCTTTGTATAGTAAAAATAACCCTATATATTTATAAATTTCTAAAAAAAAGAGAACCTAGGTTCTCTTTTATTATATTGTATTATTTTCCAGCAACTTGTCTTTGAACTTCTTCAGCAAAGTTTTCTTCTTTCTTCTCGATACCTTCGCCTCTTTCGAATCTAGCAAATCTAACAACTTCTACTGCTGCTCCGATTTTCTTTCCTTCTTCAGCAACATATTTTCCTATAGTGTAATCTCCGTTTTTAACCCAAACTTGCTCAACTAAGCAAACTTCTTTGTAGTATTTGCTAATTCTTCCCATAACCATTTTCTCAACGATGTTTTCTGGTTTTCCTTCGTTAAGAGCTTGAACTCTGTATATTTCTTTTTCTTTTTCTAAAGACTCATTATCAACTTGATCTTTGTTTAAGAATAATGGATTAGCTGCAGCTACTTGCATAGCTACATCTTTAGCTACAGTCTTAAGAACGTCATCTTGCTTCTCGCATGATAATTGAACTAAAACTCCTATTTTTCCACCACCGTGGATGTAGCTTTGAACAATTCCACTCTCTGCAACAAACTTCTCGAATCTTCTTACAGACATGTTCTCACCTAATTTTGCAATTAAAGCTGTTACTGCCTCTTGAAGAGTCACGCTTTCGTCTCCAACATATTTTTCTGCTAATAATTCTTCTACAGTTGTAGCATTAGAAGCTACTACCATTTTAGCTACGTTATTAGCTAATGCTTTGAAATCTTCATTAGCTGCAACGAAGTCTGTCTCACAGTTAACTTCTACTACAGAACCTGTTTTCATGTCTTCAGATATGTAAGTTACTACTACACCTTCTGCTGCTATTCTACCAGCTTTTTTAGTTGCTGCTGCAAGTCCTTTTTCTCTTAAAACTTCTATAGCTTTTTCCATATCTCCGTTTGTTTCGTTAAGAGCTTTTTTACAGTCCATCATTCCTGAACCTGTTCTTTCTCTTAATTCTTTTACCATTGCTGCTGTTATCATTCTTATTCCTCCTTTAATTTCCTAACAAAAAGGTAAATGAAAGATTTCTCTCTCATCTACCTCTGAAATTTCATTTGCCTTACAATCATAGATGAGGCTATTATTGAAATTTTGTTAAAAGATATTTATTACTCAGCTATTTCTTCGCCTTGTCTAGCTTCGATTATAGCATCAGCTAATCTTTCAGTTATTAATTTTACAGCTCTTATAGCATCATCGTTTCCTGGGATTACGTAATCAACGTCATCTGGATCACAGTTTGTATCAACTATAGCTATAACTGGAATTCCTAAGTTTTTAGCTTCTAATATAGCATTCTTTTCTTTTCTTGGATCAACTACGAATAAAGCTCCTATTTTGTTAGCGTCCATGTTTCTGATTCCGCCTAGGTTCTTTTCTAGTTTTTCTCTTTCATTTTTTAAGTTTATAACTTCTTTCTTAGGAAGCACTTCAAATGTTCCATCTTCTTCCATCTTATCTAAAGCTTCTAATCTAGCTATTCTAGTTTTGATAGTTCTGAAGTTAGTTAACATTCCACCTAACCATCTGTTGTTTACGAAGTGCATGCTTGATCTTACAGCTTCCTCTTGGATAGCTTCTTGAGCTTGCTTCTTAGTTCCAACAAATAATATGTCTTTTCCTTCTTCTGCAACTGATTTTATGAAATCATAAGCTTCATCGATTTTCTTAACTGTTTTTTGTAAGTCGATGATGTAGATTCCATTTCTCTCAGTGAAGATATAAGGAGCCATTTTAGGGTTCCATCTTCTTGTTTGATGTCCAAAATGAACACCAGCTTCTAATAATTGTTTCATTGATATTACTGCCATTATTATTTCCCTCCTGGTTTTTCCTCCACTACTCTCATTCTTATTAAAGACCAAATTGGCACCCTTTAATAACTTAAGTAGTGTGTGTATTTTCTCACTCTATGCATTATATCACATACTAATTTACTATTCAATATTTTTTGTGCATAAATGTTTATGTATTTCTATTTAATAAATAAAGGGGCACCCTTTATTTATTTCACATTTGATAATTATGATAAATATTAGAATTCTTTCTCTTGATATATGACCAATATATTAAGCAATAAAATAAAAATCCTAATGTTAGGATTTTTATTTTATTTTTATTTAAAGTTTACTATCTAAGTTTATTTAATTCATCCATTAACTTTTCGTTAAGAATTTTAATATGAGTACCTTTCATTCCTAAAGATCTAGACTCTATAACTCCAGCACTCTCAAATTTTCTTAAAGCATTTACTATAACTGATCTTGTTATTCCAACTTTATCAGCTATTTTAGAAGCAACTAGTAAACCTTCATTACCATCTAACTCATTAAAAATATGCTCTACTGCTTCAAGCTCTGAATAAGATAAAGTTCCAATTGCTAATTGAACTATAGCTTTCTTTCTTGCTTCTTCTTCAATTTCATCTGTTTTAGCTCTTAGCATTTCCATTCCAACAATAGTTCCACTGTATTCTGCAATTACTAAATCTTCTTCAGTAAACTCTTTG
The DNA here is from genome assembly GCA_029851835.1 of Clostridium sp. Lineage (GTDB taxonomy): Bacteria > Bacillota > Clostridia > Clostridiales > Clostridiaceae > Clostridium_J. Next base: position 139,837 of record JARKVD010000017.1, read on the forward strand.
CCAAATCTTGAAATTAGTAAAGTTCCTAACCTTTCTCTATTTCCATTTATTGGAACTATAGTAGTTTTCATTTCTTTGAAATCACACTCTTCATCTCCAAAAACACATAAACCACTTGAAGCAACATTAGCTTTAGTTTCATCTACATTTAAAAGTCTATTGTTGTAATCATCAGGAAATCTTTTATTGTCCTCAACATGAACTTTTACCTTTTCACATTCAAAACCATGAGAAAGATTATACCCTAATACCTTTCCCTTTCTGCTAATTACATATACGTTACATTCTAAAACATCACTTAACAATTCACATATATCAGTAAATACCACTGGTTCTGATCCTGATTTTTGTAGTATTTTATTTAATCTTCTAGTTTTTTCTAATAGTGACACCATCATTCCTCCTAATTCTTTTGTTTGGTAATATATCATCAAATATTTATTCGTCATCTTCAAACAATTCAAAATATTTATTTAGTTTTCAATTTTCAAATTGTTGTTATGCCTATACCATAATAACATATAGATATTGTTACATCAATATGTTTTTATGGATTTTCGACATGTTTACAATTTTTTTTAAATTATATTCGATTTAAAATATTTTTTTGTTTTAACAATTACAATTAATACACATTTATTCCTGTTTTTCTAGAACCTTCTTATGCTTACATTCAGCGTTAATACATTCTAGGTAATCACCTTTAGCTTTACTATAACGTTTAGCCATTACACTTCCACATTCAGGACATTTATTTTCTGTTGGTTCATGCCAGCTTACAAAGTCACACTCAGGATAATTATCACATCCATAAAAAGTTTTACCTTTTTTACTTCTCTTTTCTAATATCTTTCCACCACACTTTGGACATTTAACATCTAATTCCCTAGCCATAGTTTTTGTATTCTTACAATCTGGATAACCTGGACAAGCTAAAAAGTCACCAAATCTTCCCTTTTTTATAACCATCATTCTTCCACATTTATCACATGGAATATCTGATACCTTATCTTCAATTGTTATCTTAGCTATTTCTTTTTCAGCAATATCAATTGCAGCTCTTATAGGTACAAAGAATTCACCCACAACTTTTTTCCAATCAGCCTGGCCTTCTTCAACGCTATCTAGCTTATTTTCCACATCTGCTGTAAACTCTACGTCAACAATCTCTTTAAAATACTCACTCATTATTTTGTTAACAATGAAACCTAGTTCTGTTGGTACTAAAACCTTCTTATCGCGTTCAATATATTGTCTACCTAAAAGTGTAGAAATAGTTGGAGCATAAGTACTTGGTCTTCCAATTCCATTCTCTTCTAAAGTTTTAACTAATGAAGCCTCTGAGAATCTTGCTGGTGGCTGAGTAAAGTGCTGTTTTCCATTCATATCTCTAGTTTTTAAAACCTCTCCACTTTGAAGACTTGGAAGTTTTGTATTTTCATCCTCGTCATCATTGTCCGTTTCATAAACTTTCATAAAACCTTCAAATTTAACTTTATATCCAGAAGCCTTAAACCCATAACTGCCATTTTCAATATTTATTGATGTGGAATCAATTAAAGCTGATTCCATCTGACTAGCTACAAACCTATTCCATATCAATGTATATAACTTATATTGATCACTAGTTAAAGATTCCTTGGCCACTTGTGGTGTAATCTCCACATTAGAAGGTCTTACAGCTTCGTGAGCATCTTGAGAACCTTTCTTTCCTTTATACACCTTCTTAGTTTTGGGAGCATATTCATCTCCATAGGTAGATTTGATAAAACCTATTGCTGCATCTTGAGCTTCTTCTGAAATTCTAACTGAATCTGTTCTCATATAGGTTATCAGTCCCACTGTACCGTGTCCCTTAACTTCTACTCCTTCATAAAGCTGTTGAGCAGTAGCCATGGTTTTTTTAGTTGAAAAATTTATTTTTCTGTATGCATCTTGTTGAAGTGTACTCGTTGTAAATGGTGGTAAAGGATTTTTTACTTTAGTTGTTTCTTTTACATCCTTTATAATAAACTTACCATTACTTATATCTTTTATAATAGTATTTGCTTCTTCTTCATTGTTTATAACAATCTTTTTACCATTATTACTATGGAGCTTTATTATAAATCCTCTCGTTTCTCCAACCTTTAAAACTTTTACCTCAACAGTCCAATATTCTTCTGGAATGAACTCTTGAACTTCCGTCTCTCTATCACATATTATTCTTAATGCAACAGATTGAACTCTTCCTGCACTTAAACCCCATTTAACTTTTTTCCAAAGTATAGGACTTATTTCATATCCAACTAACCTATCTAAAACTCTTCTTGCCTGTTGAGCATCAAATACATTTTCATTAACCTTTCGCGGAGACTTTAATGCATTCTTTACTGCACTCTTTGTAATTTCGTTAAATTCAATTCTACATTCTTCATTGGTATCAATTTTTAAAATTTTAGCTAAATGCCATGAAATTGCTTCACCTTCTCTATCAGGGTCCGTTGCAAGATAAACTTTTTCACTTTTCTTAGCTTGTTTCTTTATCTTATCTAAAAGTTCTCCTTTTCCTCTTATAGTTATATATTTAGGCTCATAGTTATTCTCCACATCTACTCCTAATTGACTTTTAGGTAAATCTCTTATATGTCCCATTGATGCTTCTACCACATAATTCTTACCTAGATATTTTTTAATTGTTTTAGCTTTAGCTGGTGACTCAACTATAACTAATTTCTGCCCCATTATTACCCCTCCATTATAGCTTGTTGAATAATTTAAAATTTCAATCAATATTTATCGCTTTAAATCAACTCTAACTAAATCGACTTATAAATTACTTATCTGTTTTAAATAATTATATTTATTTAAAACCTCTACATCTTTTAATTAATTTTCGACTTAAATTCAAACTTTATTCTTCAGTTAGAAACTTCAATTAATATTCCTCTTTACATTAATCCTAACATAAAAGTTTCCACTTAAACATAAAATCTCCTTCTTTGCTTGCAACTCAAATAATAACTTATATAATTGATTTATGTCAATATCAGCTAACTTAATTATATTATCAATATGTATTGGATTATCATCAATTATCCTATCAAGTTTATTTTTCAAGGAATTTTCATTCCCTATTTCTTTATTATTATTTATACTAACGGCAGAAATATTCAACAAATCTAAAATATCATCAATTCCATTATAAGGTGTTGCACCTTCATGAATCAATTTATTGGTCCCTCTACTTTCAAGTGAAAAAATGCTTCCTGGAACAACAACCACACCTTTTCCTTGTGTTAACGCTGTCCCAACTGTAATTAAAGTGCCACTTTTTTCTCCCCCTTCAATCACCAAAAGTCCTTCTCCAAGTCCACTTATTATTCTATTTCTAATGGGGAAATTATAGCTAACTGGACTTGTTCCCAATGGAAATTCACTTATTACGCAACCACCTTCATTTATAATTTCATCATATAAACTTTTATTTTCTTTAGGATAAACCACATCAACTCCGCTGCCTAAGACTGCTATTGTTTTTAATCCATTCTTCACTGCGCTTTTATGGGCAGCACCATCTATCCCCTTCGCCATTCCACTTATTATATTTAAGTCATAAGGCCTCAATTGATTTATAATATGTTCTGTGGCATCTATTCCATACCTAGTACATCTTCTTGACCCAACAACACTAAGATTTTTTTTGCTATTTATAATTGAAATATCTCCCTTATAAAACAACCCGAAAGGGCAATCACTAAAATTCCTTAACACTGCAGGATAATCTCTTTCGTCAAAGGCCACCATACCTATATGATTTTCCTTCATATAATTTAAAATATCCCACTCCTCAAGTTTTAGATATGTAGCTTTAAATTTTTCTCGACTTTCTAAATTCATCCACGAATTTTTATTATAGAAAACTTCATTATAAAACTCTTCAAATGAATTATATGTAATATACGCATACTTTTTATCTCTAAGACAAATATCAGTGCTTTGAATCCATAGTTTTAATTTTTCCTTCATCCTTACACCTCTTTAGATAATTTCTTCCCTAACATATCTTCGATATTGAAGAGCTTCTATAATATGATTTTCTTCAATATCTGCACTTCCGTACAAATCAGCAATAGTTCTAGAAACCTTTAAAATCCTATTATAAACTCTTGTACTTAACCCATATTCTTCATAAGCATATTTTAACAAATCCTTTGATTCCTTATTTAATTTACAAAACTGCTTTATATGATTTCCATTCATCTGACTATTATTTGTAATTCCTTCTTCAGCAAATCTATCTTGTTGAATCTTTCTGACTTTTTCAATTCTATTTCTTATTATTGTAGAAGTTTCACCTTTATCTTCCGCATCTATCTGCTCATAAGTAATAGGATTAACTGATGTAAAAATATCAATTCTATCGAGAAGAGGCCCGTTAAACCTAGATAAATATCTCTGCACCTCATAATCAGTACAAGTACACCTTCTAATATTACTTCCAAAATATCCACAAGAACATGGGTTCATGGCACCAATCATCATAAACTTAGCTGGATATTCGATGCTACCATTAATTCTTGATAGCTTTACCTTTTTATCTTCCATGGGTTGCCTTAAAACCTGCAAAGCCTTTTTGTTAAATTCTAAAATCTCATCTAAAAACAATACTCCTTCATGAGCCAAGGACACTTCTCCAGCCACAGGCACTCTCCCACCTCCAACAAGTGCAATGTTAGTGATTGTATGATGAGGACTTCTAAAGGGTCTCTTTTTAATTATTCCATTTTCCTTTAATTCACCACTAACGCTATAAATCTTAGTAACTTCAAGAGCTTCTCTTTCATTAAGATCTGGCATTATAGAAACAATTCTTTCCGCTAGCATAGTCTTTCCAGAACCCGGCACTCCATAAAGAATAACATTATGATTGCCTGCAACTGCAACTTCTAAAGCTCTTTTAGCAGCCTCTTGTCCAACCACATCCGAAAAATCTAGTTTATACTCATCTAACATATCTAGTTCTTCGCACCTCTCATAGGGTTGAATATCTCTATGAGTTAAAAAATGAATTACTTCAGACAAGCTCTCCATTGGATATATATTTATCCCATTAACACAGGCGCATTCATTTCTATTTTCAAAAGGAACAATAAAGTTCTTAATACCATATCTTTTTCCTTCTATTATTATTGGTAAAGCACCATTAATTTTGTTTATATCTCCATTTAAGGATAATTCCCCAATAAAAATAATTTCGCTTAATCCATCACATAAAATCTGGTTAGTTGCTGCTAGTACCCCAACAGCTATAGATAAATCATAATGGGAACCTTCTTTTCTTATATGAGCTGGAGCTAAATTTACAGTTATTCTTCCCACTGGAAACTCTAATCCTGAATTAATAATTGCAGCTCTCACCCTCTCTTTAGACTCCTTTACTGCCATATCTCCTAAGCCTACTATATTAAAAGTAGGCAGTCCATAAGTTATATCGACTTCAACATTAATCAATATACCTTCAACGCCTGAAAAAGCAGCACTTTTTATTTTTATCGACATTCCATCACCTCTACATATTTTTCCTTTTCCATAGCTGTATTATTGACCATTACTATGCGTATAATCAAAATCATTAAATTTATGTGTTTAAAATTTAATTTTTATGTTCAATCTATTAATAAATTGTTTCTATTAATAAAGGAGATTAACATTGAAGCATTTAAATAAAGAAGTGGGAAATTTCGGTGAATCATTAAGTAGAAAATACCTTGAAGAAAAAGGTTATTTAATAATAGAGGAGAATTTTTCATGTCCAATTGGCGAGATTGATATTATCGCTTTGCATGACAAATATCTTTGCTTTATTGAAGTAAAAACTAGATATACCCACAAATTCGGCTTGCCTTTAGAAAGCATTACACTAGCTAAACAAAGAAAAATTTTTAAAACAGCTCAGTACTTTATGTGCAAGAAAAATCTCCATAAATTCTTTTGTAGGTTTGATGCTTTAGAAGTTATTTTCACAGATCAAACCAATTCTCCCAAATTAAATCACATAAAAAACGCATTTTTCTACTAAAGAAAATCCATTAAAATTATTAACATAAAGTTAACAATTAAAAAGAGACTATAGCTTCCTATAGTCTCTTCCATATCTATTTTTCTAATATATTTTTTAAAAAACTTTCCCTATGAATTTCACAGCTGCCATGATTTAAGATCGCTTCAATATGTTCTTTAGTTCCATACCCAACATTCTTATCAAAATTGTACTGAGGATATATTTTTCCATACTCCTCCATTAAATTATCACGATATACTTTGGCTATTATAGAAGCACAAGCAATTGCAGCACTTTTCGTATCACCTTTAATTACTGCTTCATTTCTATATGAAAACTCCTTTATTGTATACCCATCAGATAGAACTAAATCTGGGACTATAGATAGTCCATCAATAGCCTCCTTAAAAATCTCATTATTACAAAAACCAATCCCTCTTTCATCTATTTCCTGACTAGTTTTCATTGCAATAGAATAGCTTATTGCTTTTTTCTTTATAATTTCACTCAGTTCTTCTCTAAGCTCTTTTGATAGTTTTTTAGAATCATTTATTCTTAGAATCAAGTCCTCCGAATCCTTTGGAAGAATTACCGCTGCGGCCACAATAGGTCCAGCTAGTGGGCCTCTACCAACCTCATCCACCCCTGCTACTACTTCATGTCCAAAGCCTCTATCAAAATCATAAAAAGCCTTAACTCTTTGAATTTCATGATGGTGATTTGTAATACTCTTTTGAACAGTATCACCTAGTGCTCTAACATTTTTTCTATGGTCTGAAGATAAAATACGGTATATGGCTTCATACTCCTCCTCATGGTGTACTATTGGATTTAAAGCCATATAACCTCTTACCGCTGACTTAATGTCATTAAATCTCATAGTACTAATTCCATTTAAAAATTCAATATTACTCATTCCTTTTTTCCTTATCAGGTACCTCTAATGAAATAGGACCTAATTTACCCCCTCTAAATTCATCTAACAGCATCACTGCTACCCTATTATAATCTATGTTGCCTCCTGAAATTATAGCACCCCTTTTCCTTGCTATTGCATCTAAATTATCAAGAGGATTCTCTGCTAATTCCTTCAACTTATATCTTTCAGTTAATCTGCCACTATGGGTGTTTTGAAGTCTCTCAACTAATTTTAAAGCTAATTCTTCAATATCCATTATTTCATCTTTAATAGCTCCAGTAAAAGCTAAATTTAGCCCTACAGTTTCATCTTCAAACTTTGGCCATAAAACTCCTGGAGTATCCATCATCTCTATACCTACTTTAGTTTTTATCCATTGTTTACTCTTTGTTACACCTGGTCTATCCCCTGTTTTTGCTATATTATTTCTAGCCATTTTATTTATAAATGTGGACTTACCAACATTAGGTATACCTACTACCATTACTCTTGTGATAATGTTTACCACACCTTTAGCTCTCATTCTATCATGTTTTTCTTTTAGTAATTCATCTAAAGCTGGCTTTATTTTATTAAGACCTGCTCCTGTGATGCAATTAACAGAAAGTACTCTTGTATTTTCGTTAGATAAGCTTTTTACCCACTGCTTAGTTACCCCCGCTTCACTAAGATCGCTTTTGTTAAACAAAATCAATCTTGGTTTACCACTACAAATTTCTTCAATATTAGGGTTAGAGCTTGAGTATGCAATTCTAGCGTCTCTTATTTCTATAACAGCATCAACTAGCTTTAAGTTTTCTTTTATCTCTCTTCGGGTTTTGGCCATATGACCAGGAAACCAGTTTATACTCATATTCTTCACTCCTGTATTTTAATTTTAAATTATGGTTCTTTACTAATATTCTTATATTAAAATGTTATTATAATAAAAAAAGGGACCTAACAGTCCCATTTTCTTACATTCTCTCTTTAACTTTAGCAGCTTTACCTACTCTGTCTCTTAAGTAGTAAAGTTTAGCTCTTCTAACTTTACCTTTTCTTACAACTTCAACTTTTTCTATAACTGGAGAGTTAACAGGGAAAGTCTTTTCAACACCAACACCTGATGTAAATCTTCTTACTGTGAAAGTCTCTCTAGCTCCGCCGTTTTGTCTCTTAAGAACAGTTCCTTCGAAAACCTGAACTCTCTCTTTGCTACCCTCTTTAATTTTGATGTGAACTTTAACTGTATCTCCAACTTGGAACTCAGGTAAGTCATTTCTTAATTGTTCTGCTTCTATAGCTTTTATTATATCTAACATTGTGCATTCCCTCCTAAATTTTATTATGACGTTCTTAACACACTTCGTGACAGAGGACCGCCCGTACTAGCACAATCCTCATTCTAACATAGTTAATTGCATTTTGCAACATTATTTATTATTTAATATTAGATCAAATCTTTAATTGTTTTTTAATTTAAAATCAATTTTCTTATAAATAAAACTTACTTTTTAAAATGTTTTTCTAAAAGTTTTTTGTCTTCTTTTGTCAGTTCAATTTTTTTATATAAGTCTGCTCTTCTGTCTTTTGTTATAAGAAGTGATTGAAGTCTTCTCCATTTTCTTATATTTTCATGATGTCCAGAAATAAGCACACTAGGAACTTCCTCCCCCTCAAACTCAAAAGGTCTTGTATATTGAGGGTATTCTAAAAGTCCATCATAGAAGGATTCCTCCTGAAAGCTTTCATCACAGGATAGAACTCCAGGAATCATTCTTGCAATACTATCTATGACAGGTATACATGCCATTTCTCCACCAGTAAGTACAAAATCCCCAAGAGATAACTCCATATCAATGTATTTAAAACATCTTTCATCAATACCTTCGTAATGTCCACACAAAAATACAAGTTCTTTCTCCTTAGCAAGTTCCTTACACAGCTCTTGATTTAAGGTTTTCCCTCTTGGACCTAAAAATATAACTTTCCCCTTGTTAGTTTCTTTAATATGACGTATAGCATCAACTATGGGTTGTGGAGCCATAACCATTCCAGCACCACCACCATAGGGATAATCATCAACCTTCTTATGTTTATTAGTAGTAAAATCTCTTATATTAGTAGCTTTTATACTAAGAATGCCCTTTTCCATAGCATTACCGATAATACTATGATTAAAGATATTAAACATCTCCGGAAACAAAGTTAAAATATCAATCTTCATTACTCAGACCATACCTTTACTGGTTTAATAACAATTTTATTATTTTCTATATCAACTTCTTCAACAATAGTTTTTAAAGCTGGAATAAGTACTTCCTTCTTACCTGGACCTTTTACCCAGTAAACATCGTTACTTCCTGTTTCTATAACATCATAAACCTTTCCAAGCTCTTCACCATCTGTATCATAAACTACACAGTCTAATAAGTCTGCTATATAATAGCAGCCTTCCTCTAACTCCATAGCATCTTCTCTTCTCACTTCAAGGTATTTATTTCTATAATCTTCTGCTTGATCCATAGTGTCTACACCTTCAAGTTTTAATATTGCTCTATCACTTTGAAGCTTAACTGAAGTTATTGCAACTTCCTTTCCATCTATTAAAACCTTATCTAGTTCTTTAAATCTTTCTAAACTATCTGTTAAAGATAAAACCTTCACTTCCCCTCTCACACCGTGAGGCTTAGTAATTTGTCCAATGCTTATAAATTCCTTCATTTTAATACTCCTTATTCTCACATTTGTATTATTGACTAATTGGAACATTTTATAACACTTTGCAATCCTTTAGTCTTACACTTTGCTATTAATTCCTTTTATGTGTAATTTATATATAAGTGAACAGCAAAATCTGTAATTGGGTTTATGTAAACTTAAGTGAGAGTCTAAAAGTGATGCTCCCCACTTCCTCAATGTTCATTTTATGTAATGTCCCCCAAACTTACTCAATGTAGTACTTCTTTCATGAAATAAATAGAAGTATCCTTCTACAAAGGACTTTATACAAACTCTTTTTTGTTCACTAGAATTAACTACTTAATTATATTACCCTTTAATTCATTTCTAGTAAAGACCAATATAAAAAAATAAGAGTTAGGTTACCCTAACTCTTATACTATTTCAACAACAACTCTCTTGTTTTCCTTGATAGCTGCTGCTTTTATTACAGTTCTAATAGACTTAGCTATTCTTCCCTGCTTTCCAATTACTTTTCCCATATCCTCTTGAGCAACCTTTAATTCTAGAATTATAGAATGCTCTCCAGAAACTTCTTTTACCTCTACGGCACTTGGGTTATCAACTAAAGACTGAGCAATAATTGTAAGTAATTCCTTCATGGATTGCGCCTCCAATCACTAAACTTTCCTATTTTATTCCTGCGTTGTTGAAAAGTCTCTTAACTGTGTCTGTTGGTTGAGCTCCATTTTGTATCCACTTAGCTGCTTTATCTGCATCGATTTTAACAGTAACTGGCTCAGTAGTTGGGTTGTAGTATCCAATCTCTTCAACGAATCTTCCATCTCTTGGAGATCTTGAATCAGCAACAACTATTCTGTAGAAAGGAGCTTTTTTAGCACCCATTCTTCTTAATCTGATTTTAACTGCCATTTGTATTTCACCTCCTTCAAAGGATAATGTATATTAAACTAGAATGGTAATTTTCCGAATAAACCTTTTTTAGCCATTTTGCCAAACTTTCCGCCTTTTCCAGTCATACCCTTCATTTGTTTCATCATTTTTTTCATCATTTCAAAATCTTTTAAAACTTTATTTACGGCTTGAATTGTAGAACCTGATCCATCAGCAATTCTCTTCTTTCTAGAAGGAGAATTGGAAACAATAGATGGATTTCTTCTTTCTTTTATAGTCATCGAATGAACTATTGCTTCAATCTTAGCCATCTGTTTTTCACCTTGTGAGAAATCAATACCTTGAAGTTCTTTTGTATTCATTCCAGGCATCATTTCCATGATTTTCCCCATTGGTCCAAGATTTTTCATCTGATTCATAGCTTCTAAAAAATCCTCAAGATTAAACTCTTGATTCATCATTCTATTTCCTAGCTCTGCAGCTTTTTCTTCATCAATGGCTGCTTGAGCTTTTTCAATCAGTGAAAGCACATCTCCCATTCCAAGAATTCTCGATGCCATTCTTTCCGGGTGGAATACTTCTAGATCAGACATTTTCTCTCCCATACCGGCATATTTAATTGGCTTTCCTGTGATAGCTTTAATAGAAAGAGCAGCTCCCCCTCTAGTATCACCATCCAGCTTTGTAACAACAACTCCTGTAATATCTAAAGCATTGTTAAAGCTTTCTGCTACATTAACAGCATCTTGACCTGTCATAGCATCTACTACTAATAATATCTCCTTAGGAGTTATTGCTGCTTTAATATCCTCCAGCTCTCCCATAAGAGTTTCATCTATATGTAATCTTCCTGCTGTATCCACAATCACCACATTACAGCCATTGCTTTTTGCATGCTCAATTGAAGCTTTTGCAATATCCACAGGACTATTTTTATCTCCCATTGTGAACACTGGAACGTCAATTGACTTTCCAACCACCTGAAGCTGTTTTATCGCTGCCGGTCTATAAACATCACAAGCAACTAAAAGCGGCTTCTTATTGTTTTTTCTTAGGTTAAGGGCAAGTTTTCCTGCCATGGTAGTTTTACCTGCTCCTTGCAGTCCAACTAACATTATCATAGTAATTCCATTATTAACAAACTCTATTTGTTTATCTGTAGTTCCCATAAGTTCAGTTAATTCATCATTAACTATCTTAACTACCTGCTGTCCAGGAGTTAAGCTTTCCATAACCTCATCTCCTAGGCACTTTTCACTTACAGACTTAACAAAGTTCTTAACAACTTTATAGTTTACATCAGCTTCTAAAAGAGCAAGTTTTACCTCTCTCATAGCCTCTTTGATGTCTTTTTCTGAAAGCTTTCCTTTACCTTTTAGCTTTTTAATGGTATCTTGTAATTTCGAAGCTAATCCTTCAAAAGCCATGTCAAAACCTCCTATATATCATTCTCTATGTTTTCAATTATAAGTGTTATTGTTTCCTTTTCTTCTAGCTTTGAAACAATATTCTGTAACTGCTTTAACTTGTCAATAATCTTTATCTTAGAGCTTTCTATAGATGAAGTTTTTTCCATTAAGTGAAGTTTGCTTTCATATTCTTCTAAAAGATGACCGCATCTTTTAATTAAATCATGAATTGCCTGTCTGCTAGTGTTATTTAGCTCTGCAATCTCTGCCAAAGATAAATCTTCATTATAATATAAATCCATAATGTTTCTTTGTTTCTCTGTCAGTAATCTGCTATAAAACTCTAGTAAAATTGATATTTCAACTCTTTTTTCCATATGATCACCTAACTCACAAAAACTATATTAACAAATTAAAGTATGACTGTCAAGTATTTTTACTTAACAGTCAAGTTTTTTTACTTTACACCTAAAATAGCGCTTCTACAAACTCTCTTGAGTTGAATTCCTGAAGATCATCTATTCCTTCTCCCACTCCAATATATCTTACAGGAATGTTTAAAGTATGCTTAATTGATATAACTATTCCACCCTTTGCAGTTCCATCTAATTTAGTTAGAATTATTCCGTCAATAGGACAAACTTCCATAAACTGCTTAGCTTGGATAACAGCATTCTGACCTGTAGTAGCATCAAGTACTAATAAAGTTTCCTTCTTAGCTTCTTCAAACTCTCTATCTATTACCCTATTTATTTTCCCAAGCTCATCCATAAGGTTCTTTTTGTTGTGAAGTCTTCCTGCTGTATCACAAAGTAGCACATCTGTTTTTCTAGCCTTTGCCGCTTGAACAGCATCATAAACAACCGCTGCCGGATCAGAACCCTCTTGATGCTTTACTATATCAACATTAGCCCTTTTGCTCCAAACCTCAAGCTGATCAATAGCAGCAGCTCTAAAAGTATCTGCTGCTGCAAGAAGAACTTTATGATTGCTTTCCTTAATTCTAGCCGCCATCTTTCCGATAGAAGTTGTTTTTCCAACTCCATTAACCCCTATAATTAATCTAACCTCTGGAGTATGCTCTGGAACGATAGATGTTTCATAATCACCCATCATTTCCATGATTATTTCTTTCATAGCAGGAAGTATGTTATCCGGCTCACTTATTCTTTCAGAAATAACCTTTTTTCTTAATCTTTCAATTATCTCTACTGAAGTCTCAACGCCGATATCACTTGTAATTAGAATTTCTTCTAGCTCTTCATATAAATCTTCATCAATCTCTACTGCAAGCTTTAGTACTTGAGTTACAGCATCATTTATTGTATTTCTAGTCTTTGTTAATCCATCTTTTATTTTATCAAAAAACTTACCAAACATTTTGAACCCTCCTTATTATTTTGTTAATTCTAGGGATACAACCTTTGAAACACCCTTTTCTTCCATGGTTACACCATAAATCATATCACTAGTTTCCATTGTTCCTTTTCTGTGGGTAATTACTATAAACTGCACCTTCTCTGAGAACTTTTTAAGGAATTCACCATATCTAAGAACATTAGCATCATCAAGAGCCGCTTCAATCTCATCAAGTATACAGAATGGTGTAGGCTTCATCTTTAAAATAGCAAATAAAAGAGCAATTGCAGATAAAACCTTCTCTCCTCCTGATAAAAGATTAATATTTTGAAGTTTCTTTCCTGGTGGCTCAACATTTATTTCTATTTTACATGTTAACTCATCATCCCCTTGAAGAGTTAAATCAGCGCTTCCACCTTTAAACAGTTCTCTGAAGGTTTCATTAAAGTATTCTCTAAGCTGCTTAAAATTACTCATAAATACAGTTCTCATTTTTTCTGTCATCTCAGTAATGAAGCTCTCTATTTCCATCTTAGATTCTACTAAATCTTCACGCTGACCATTCATAAAGGTATATTTTTCATTGACTTCTTTAAATTCTTCAATTGCACCCAAGTTAACTGTTCCAAGATCACTTATTTTTTTCTTTAAAGCAGTAACCTCACCTTTTAGTTTAACAATATCACTATCTTCAACCTTATAACTTAATCCCTCCGCAAAGGTTAAATTATACTCTTCATTAAGCTTTTTAAGGAGAGCTTCTTCTTCTGCTTCAATCTTAGCTAAAGCAATTTCATTTTTATGGACTTCCTTTTCTAATTTTTCTAACTGAAGATTTATATCCTCAATTTTAGATGTAATCATAGGAAGCTTTTCTTTAATTTTTATTTTATCTATCTCCGCATCCTCAAAGAATTTTTCGAACTCCTTAAAACTCTCTGTAATGTCCTTAACACTGCTATGATTATTTTCAATTTCATTTTTCAATGTATCAATGGAGTTTTTAGATTTTATAATTTCTTCTTCATGATTAAGAATTAAATTCCTTTCTTGCTTTATAGAATTTTCAATTCTACTCAAATCAGATAGATTATTATTAATCATCTCTTTAACTTTAGCTTTACTAATCTTGATAGTTGTTAGCTCTTCGCGTAACTCTTCAATATAAGAGTTTTGTCCATTAGTTTTTTCATGAACTTCCTCATACTCACTATTTATTTTAGCCATTTCTTCGCTTAATCTTATCAACTCATCTTCAGTTTTCTTAAGGTTTTCTTTTAACACTTTAAGCTTCTGATCTTCTTTAGCTAAGCCTTCACTAGCTCTTTTAAGCTCTCGCTTATTTCTTTGTTCCTCTTCCTCAACCTTAGATATTTCACCATTTATCTTGGTAGTATTAATATTTTCAAAGTGAATTTTATCTCTAAGATCTAGACCTTCATCATCAAATTTTTTTATTTCTTCATTTTTTTCTGCAATACTTGATGTTCTTCTTTTAATTACTTCCTTAGCTTCCGTTACCTTTTCAGTAAGTTCTTCAATCTCTCTTTTTCTTCCAATAACGTTAGCATTTTTAGCATAGCTACCTCCCGTTAAAGATCCTCCTGGATTAAATACCTCTCCATCTAAAGTAACAATTCTATATTTGTAACCACTTATTTTAGAAATATGTAAGCCATTATCCATGGTATCACATACTAAAGTTTTGCCTAAAACCTGATCAACAACACCTTTAAATTTTGCTTCAAACTCAATAAGTTCACTAGCTATTCCTATATATCCCCTGGCATCTAGAACATTTCTATCAACAGAAATATTCTTTCCTCTCACAATGCTTAAAGGCATAAATGTAGCTCTTCCTAGCCTATTGCTTTTCAAATAATTAATCAAATTTTTAGCTATATTCTCATCTTTGGTTACAATATTGGAAATACTAGCTCCCATCGCTATCTCAATAGCCTTCTCTACTCTTTGGGGAACCTTTATTATATCCCCTAAAACAAAGCAATCATCATTAATTTTATAATTCTTACTTTGCTCAATATATTGCATAAGCAGCTTTACAGATTTATTATATCCTTCATAGGAATGTTCTAAATTCACCAAAGCATTCAACCTAGCTTCATTATTTCCTTGAACCTTAACCATCTCTCTAAGCTGTCTTTCCATATTCTCAAGTTCATGTCTTGCTTTAATTATCTTTTTTCTATTTTCTTTTATCTGCTCTTCATATTTTTCAACCTTATCATTGGCAGCAGTCTTCTCTTCTTCTAAATGAGCTTTAGTCTTGGTATTTATAAGAATTGAATTTTTAAAAGTCTGAACATCTAAAATTAATTTTTCAAGACTTTCATCACAAAGTTCAATGTTATTTTTAAGTATTCCTGCCTCGTTATTTTTAGAATTCATTTCATTATAATACTTAAATTTATCGCTTTCTAAAGCCTTCATTTTTTCATTAAATTCAGTTACATTCTGAGCTACCCCAGAAATCTCCTTCTCCTTTAATAATATTTTTTCATCTATATCCTTTTCTTCCTGCTTTAACATCTCTAAGTTATGCTGCTTACTCTCAAAGGACTTCAACTGCTCCTCAATTATTAAAGATTTCTCTTCACTTTCATTTTTCAATCTATCCATGGTTTCAGTTAAGTGTATAATTTTTTCTTCATATAACTTAACTTCTCCAAGAATGGCTTGATGCTGGCTTTGAGCCTCATAGTAAAGTCTTTTCTTTTCATCTACAGCACTATTAATTTTCTCCAGCTTTTCATTTTTCTCATCTAAAGCAATTTTTAACTGATTTTTTTCACTATTTAAATTTTCTTGAGATAATGTAACAGATTTTATATCTCCATTAATCTTATCAATAGTAAACTTAGTTTTCTCGAGAAAATCTATGATAATATTAACTTCTTTAATTTTTATCTGTTCTGAAGCCTCTAAAAAAACCTTTGCCTTTTCACAATCCGCTTCTAATGCTGGTAATCTTTCTTCGTAGGTAGAAATTATATCATTAATTCTTAACAGGTTTTGTTCTGTATTTTCAAGTTTTCTCTCTGCTTCTTCTTTCCTGGTCTTATACTTTACAATTCCAGCGGCTTCTTCTAAAAGCTTTCTTCTATCTTCAGATTTAGCACTAAGAATAGCGTCAATTTTACCTTGCCCGATAAGAGAATATCCTTCTTTACCGATACCAGTATCCATAAATAAAGCTTGTACATCTTTAAGTCTACATACCGTATTATTAATTAAGTATTCACTGTCCCCTGACCTATACAGCCTTCTTGCCACGGTAACTTGAGAATAAGCAATATCCAAATCCGAATCGCTGTTATCTAAGGTTAATGAAACTTGTGCAAGACCTACTGGTTTTCTATACTGAGTTCCTGCAAAAATAACATCCTCCATCTTATCTCCTCTAAGATTTCTTATGCTCTGCTCTCCAAGAACCCATCTAACAGCATCTGAAATATTACTTTTTCCACTACCATTAGGTCCTACAACAGCTGTCACCCCTTGCTTAAAAGTTAATTCCGTCTTATCAGCAAAGGATTTAAAACCTCTTATCTCAATAGATTTTAAAAACATTTATTTTTCACTCCTACATGCCAAAGATAATAGGGATAACAATAGTAAAAAATAAAGCACCACAAACTACTGCCGCTAAAATTCTAGTATACATTTCCCTTTTTTTCTTTGTTGTTTTCATAATATCACTCCTATATTAGTGTTATATATCATTATATTTTGACTTCAAATAATCCTGTTGATTAATTATATCTAATTTCAAACCATTATAAAACCCTAAAGCCCCTTTTTTAACTTCATTGCTTTGAATGATATTAAGCTTCTTCACTCCAAGGTTATTAATAAGTTTCTTGAAATAATTTTTCTTATCAGCATATAGCTTTGATATTTCTTTAGGGTTTATAAACACACTCTTTATATCGCTATTTGCTTTAAGATACTCTTCTATTATATCACAATATATACTGCTTTCTACTAACTCTCTAAAAGCTGGATGGAATGGTCCTTCAACAATATCTCCATCCACATTGATTTCTTCTGTTGGCTGAAGTCCAATACGAATAACTTGAACTCCATTAATTTCATACATGCCATAAACAACTTTACTAATCTCTACAGCTGATTCTAAAGAATATGGTTTATAATCACCCCTATTAAGCAATTTTTCCATAGGAGTATCCTTTATAACTAAAGCTGGATATATCCTAGCTATGTCAGGCTTCATAGAAATACTTTTTTTAACTGACTCAATATCCTTTTCTTTTGTATCACCTGGAAGTCCAAGCATAAGTTGATGCCCTAATGTAAAACCATATTTCTTAATCAGTTTAGATGCTTTAATAACATCCTCTTCAGTGTGCCCTCTTCCAGACTTATGGAGTACTTCCTCATCAAGTGATTGCACTCCCAGTTCAATTATATCAACATTAAAACTTTTAAGATGTTCCATTATATCTTCATCTATATAGTCAGGCCTTGTAGACATGTGAATATAATCAATTTTACCCATACTTTTAAAGCTTTGTGCTACTGATAATAACTCTCGCTGCTTACACATATTAATTCCTGTGAAAGTACCACCAAAGAAAGATACCTCTACAACAGCTTCTTGCCTATCTATAGTTTCAAGATATTCCTCAATAGTTTTTCTTACAAACTCTCCATCTACATTCCCTGTACTTCCTGCCACACCTGCATCACCAGTTATACTGTCTTGATTGCAAAATACACAGGTATGAGGGCATCCAATGTGTGGAACAAAAATTGGAATTATATAATGTTTTTTACTCACTAATATCACCTCTGCTTATCAGCACTTCTTTTGCTGCCATTTGTTCAGCTTCCTTTTTACTAAATCCTGATCCATTTCCTCTTACTTCTCCATTAACTGAAACCTGTACAAAAAACTCTCTTCTATGAGGAGGACCTTCAAAACTTACAAGTTCATATGAAATATCCACGTCCCCCTTCTTCTGAAGAATCTCTTGTAACTTAGTTTTATAATCAAGGATGATTTTGTTTTTAACTGCCTTTTCAATTATTCCAGCAAAATTTCTAAGTACAAAGTTCTTTGCCGTTTCAAATCCTTGGTCTAAGTATATAGCAGCTATAATAGCCTCAACTGCATCAGCTAAAATCGATACTCTATCTCTACCACCGGTTAACTCTTCCCCTTTACTCATATATATATATTTTCCTAAACCCCATCCCTTTGCAATTTCAAATAAAGAATTCTCACAAACAATAAGTGCTCTCACTTTAGTTAAATATCCCTCTGATTCTTCTTTATGATTAGTAAATAAGTACTCAGATATAATAAGCTCCAAAACTGTATCTCCCAAAAATTCTAATCTTTCATTGAAAGCAACATTTTTCTCATTAGCATAGGAGCTGTGAGTTATTGCAGTCTGTAAAGCCTCTGTATTATTAAAATCTATCTTTAACTTTTCTTTAAGTTCTAATGTACTTTTAAATATTTTCATTAATCTACTTCCTCCTAGAAGTTTATTCTTCAATTTACTAAGATGAATATAAGTGAGCCTCCAAATCTGTGATTTGGTCAGTCGAACTTACTCTTTGAGTACTCCTTCGAATGAATATGAGACCAAAGAAATTCCCTAGGAATTTCATCCACAATTCTACATTCTAATTTCTTAATTCTAAATTCTTCTTCAATATATTCAAGAATAAACCTAAAAATAAGGTTCCGCATTGCTACGGAACCTTTTATCATTATTCATCCACTCTAGTTTTAATGTATTCTACTACATCACCTACAGTAGTTATTTTTTCTGCATCTTCATCTGGAATCTCCATATCAAATTCCTCTTCAAGTGCCATGATAAGTTCCACAATGTCTAGTGAGTCTGCACCTAAATCATCAACGAATCCAGAATCCATAGTTATCTCGTTTTCATCTATGCTTAGTTGCTCTGCGATTTTTGATTTTACTTTTTCAAACATTTTGTTTACCTCCTAAAATTTAAATATAATATCTCTATTTAATATAATAGCATCTTATATAATAATCAACTATTTTTTATAAATACTCTATTATAATGTACTAATTTTATAGAATTTTATTCATTAATCTTTAAAGTTTCTTTTTCTTCAGCAAAAGCAGATTTCATTTTTTCTAAAACTCCAGTATCATAATAAGCTTTAGATACCTTTATAGCATTTTTCAAAGCACGGGCATCAGAAGACCCATGAGCTTTTATACAAATACCATTAACACCTAAAAAAGCTGCTCCGCCATATTCCTTATAATCATAATGTTTTTTAAATCTCTTAAATACAGGAGTTAATAACGCTCCACCAATTTTAGTTACGAAACTTCCCATTATTTCTGTTTTTATTTCACTAAGGATAGTTTCAGCAACCCCTTCATACATTTTAAGAACTGTATTTCCTACAAATCCATCACATACTAATACATTAACCTTCCCCTTAGGAATATCCCTTGGTTCAATATTTCCGATGAAATTAATATCCTGTTCTTTTAAAAGCTGATAAGCTTCCTTCGTAAGTTCATTTCCTTTTTCTTCCTCTTCACCAATGTTAACAAGGCCCACAGTTGGATTATTAACACCAAGAACATTTTCAAAATAAACCTTACCCATTTGAGCAAATTGTGTTAAATATTGTGGCTTACAATCAGCATTGGCTCCTGCATCTATAATCATAAAGGGCCCATTTTTACCTGGCATTACTGGCGCAAGTGCAGGTCTGCTTATACCTTTAATTCTTTTTACAATCAATGTACAACCTGCTAAAAAAGCTCCTGTACTTCCAGCGGAAACAACAGCATCAGCTTCTCCACTTTTCACAAGTTCTAGTGCTTTAACAAGTGATGAGTCCTTCTTTGTCTTTAAAGCTTTAACTGGCGCTTCATTTGTAGATATCACTTCCCTAGCATCAATTATAGATATGGCACCTTTATTATATTCATACTTAGTAAGTTCCGCTTCAATTTTCTCCTTAGGCCCCGTAATTATAATATCAATACCATACTCTTTTTGTGCTAGAACGCAGCCTTCTACTATAGCTTGTGGTGAATTATCTCCACCCATTCCATCTACTACTACTTTCATAATAAAACCTCTCAGTATTTTCTTTTAATATGAAACTCCTTTTCATATACATTCAAAGGAGTAAGTTCTACTACCCAAATCACAGATTCGGAGTATCACTTATGAAACTCCTTTTCATATGCATTCAAAGGAGTAAGTTCTACTATCCAAATCAAAGATTCAGAGTATCACTAAAAAAAAACGTTTAAATACATTATATATTTATTTTATTATAATTTCCACATAAAAATAGTTCTTTACAAAAAATAAAAGAAAGTCAAATGACTTTCTTTTTTATTCCTCAGTTTTTATAACTTCTTTGTTATTGTAGTAACCACAGTTCTTACAAACTCTGTGTGCAAGCTTCATTTCGTGGCACTGAGGGCATTCAATTATTCCTGGTAAACCAAGTTTAAAAGTTTGAGCTCTTCTTGAATCTCTTCTTGCTTTTGAAAATTTTCTAGCTGGATTTCCCATTATTACACCTCCTTATGGTTAGAAAACATTTGTGTCAGCTTTTCTAGTCTAGGGTCTACATAAAAATCTGCACAAGAACATTGTCCATGATTTAAATCCTTCCCACAAGTCTGGCATAAGCCTTTACAGTCATCATTGCACAGCCTTTTTATAGGTAGTTCAAGGATAATGCAGTTTTCAATAATCTCATAGATATCTATATTATCAGTATTGATTGAGATAATCTCACAATCGTCAGTATCTGATAATTCTTCCTCAATATGAATATTTACTTCATAAGGAAAAACTTGCATACATCTTCCACAGTTTAATAACACCTGTGTTTTCACGTCTCCAATAAGGACCAATGGACCTTTTTTACGACGTAAATATCCATCAAACTTAATAGGTTGGGAATATGTTACAATCTCACTTCCATCAAAAAAACTATCCTTCTCAATAATAATATTGATATCCCTTTTTTCATAGCTTTTATCATTTAACTCATTTATGTCTATTATCATAATATCCACTCTGAAAAATTACAATATGTAATTTCTCTCATATAACTAGATACTAGTCATACATAATGCAAAATGCATAGCTTGAGTAAAGCTCCAACGTCCCTCCTTAAGTTCATAAATGTATCATTCAAACACAAGTTATTATATAAATTATACTAGTAAAAGTCAAGAACATTTGTACATGTATATTTTTTCCTTAGGGAGAAACGTTGAAAACTCTAGATTTTATTTAAAATATTTTTATAGAAACGTCAATTAAACAGTTAAAGCTTTAGTATCTCTTGCTATAACTAACTCTTCGTTTGTTGGTATAACAAATACTTTTACTTTAGCTCCATCTTTGCTTATTTCTCTAGCTTTTCCTCTTACATTGTTCTTCTCTGCATCTAATTCAATTCCTAAGAACTCTAAGCCTTTGCAAATATCAAGTCTAGTTTCGATAGCATTTTCTCCTAAACCTGCTGTAAATACAACTGCATCTACTCCACCCATAGCTGCTGCGTAAGCACCTATCATTTCTCTTACTCTGTAGTTGAATACATCTAATGCAAGTATAGCTCTTTCATTTCCTTGTGCTGCTGCATCTTCAATATCTCTGAAGTCGCTGCTTACACCAGAAATTCCGAATACACCTGATTTTTTGTTCATTAGGTTATCAACCTCTGCCGCACTCATATTACACTCTTTTTGTAAGAATGTAACTATAGCAGGGTCTATGTTACCACATCTTGTTCCCATAGCTATACCTTCAAGTGGAGTGAATCCCATACTTGTATCTATACATTTACCATTTTTTATAGCTGCTAAGCTAGCACCATTTCCAAGGTGACAAGTGATGATTTTAACGTCTTTTATATCTTTTCCTAACATCTTAGCGCACTCAGCTGATACAAATTTGTGAGAAGTTCCGTGGAAACCGTATTTTCTTATTCCGTGGTTCTCATATAATTCATATGGAAGTGGGTAGATATAAGATGTTTTTGGCATTGTTTGATGGAATGCTGTATCAAATACTGCAACCATTGGAGTTGATGGCATTAAGCTCTTGCAAGCATTAATTCCGATTATGTTTGCTGGGTTGTGAAGCGGTGCAAGTTTAACACACTCTTCTAAGCTAACCATAACCTCATCGTTTATTAATACAGACTCAGCATATTTTTCTCCACCGTGAACAACTCTGTGTCCTACTGCAGATATTTCATCCATAGAAGCTATAACACCATGAGTCTCATCAACTAATGCATCCAAAACTAATTTTATAGCGTCTTTGTGGTCTGCCATTGGTTGCTCTACTATGTATTTATCTTTTCCTGGAACCTTTTGAGTTAAAACAGACCCTTCAATTCCTATTCTTTCTACTAATCCTTGTGCTAAACTCTCTTCATTTTCCATATTTATTAATTGGTATTTTAATGAAGAACTTCCACAGTTTATTACTAATACTTTCATTACTTAATTCCTCCTATCTTTTATCTAATATGATAATATATCATTATATTAGATTACCTTATATTGAACCTTTAATCAACATTATATTTCTTGGTATATATTAGCTATTTTGAGCTTGAACTGCTGTAATTGCTACAACATTTACTATATCATCTACACTACAGCCTCTAGATAAGTCATTGATTGGCTTAGCAAAACCTTGACAAACAGGTCCTATAGCTTCTGCCCCTGCAAATCTTTGAACTAATTTATATCCAATATTTCCAGCTTGTAAATCTGGGAATATTAGAACGTTAGCATTTCCTGCTACTTCGCTTCCTGGTGCTTTTAAGCTTGCAACCTTACCAACTATAGCAGCATCTAATTGTAATTCTCCATCTATAGCAAGGTCAGGTCTAGCTTCTTTAGCTATTTGAGTAGCTTCAACAACCTTACTTACATTTTCATGCTTTGCACTTCCCATTGTTGAGAAAGAAAGCATTGCAACCTTTGGATCCATTCCACAAAGTGCTTTAGCGTTTTCAGCTGTGCTGATTGCTATTGAAGCAAGCTCTTCTGCTGTTGGGTTTGGGTTAACTGCACAGTCTCCGAATAATAAAGTTCCTTCAGAACCGTATGGTGAGTTTGGAACTTCCATAACGAAGAAGCTTGATACAACTTTTGTTCCAGGTGCAGTTTTTATTATTTGAAGACCTGGTCTTAAAAGATCTCCAGTGCTATGTATTGCTCCAGATACTAATCCGTCTGCATCTTCCATTTTAACCATCATTGTTCCATAGTAAACAGGATCTTTAACTGTTGCTAAAGCTTTTTCTTCAGTCATACCTTTATTTTTTCTAAGCTCATAGAAAGCATTTGCATATTCTGCTGTTTTCTCAGATGTTTCCGGATCTATTATTTTAATCCCTTCAATATTCACTCCGAAAGATTTAGCATTAGCTTTAACTGTAGCTTCATTTCCTAATAAAACTACATCAGCAATTTTGTTTGTGTGGATTATCTCCGCAGCTTTTAAATTTCTTTCTTCTTCCCCCTCTGGAAGTACTATTGTTTTCACATTTTGTTGTGCTAATTTCCTAACTTTTTGTGTAAAACTCATTATGTTCTCTCCTCTCAGTAAAAAAATTCAAAATATCCCTTATTAATATACCCCTTTTCACATATATTTTTCAACCTTTATAGCGATTTTTTTTTATTTAGTATATAATAATTGCTAATATGACATGCTTTTATTGTTATATTAGCAGATTATAACAATTAATTGTAAATTATATACGGAGGTAGATTAAATGAAAATTTCCGGCATCATTGTTGAGTATAACCCTCTACACAACGGACACCTTTTCCATATCAATAAAACAAGAGAATTAACAAATAGCGATTTAGTCATCGCCGTTATGAGTGGTAACTTTAACCAAAGAGGCATACCTTCTATTATAGATAAATGGACAAAAACAAAATTAGCTCTTGAAAACGGTGTCGATATCGTATTTGAGCTTCCTTCAGTTTATGCTCTTTCATCTGCAGAGTTTTTCTCCTATGGAGCTACAAGCCTTTTAAACAGTTTAGGTGTTGTTGACTCTATCTGTTTTGGAAGCGAAGCCGGAGATATAACTCTCCTTGAAACCATCGCTGAAGTTTTGGTCCATGAACCAGAAGAGTATAAAATTTTTTTAAAGAAAGAACTTAATAAAGGTCTTTTGTTTCCTAAAGCTCGTTCATTAGCTTTGATTGACTATTTAACTGTTAAGACGGATTATGATAAGGATTATTTATCTGAGCAATTGAACTCATCAAATAATATACTTGGTATAGAATACATTAAAAGTTTAAAAAGATTAAATAGCTCTATAAAGCCCTACACAATAAAACGCCTTGGCGGTTCTTATAACAGCGAAAACTTAAATAACATTTTCTCCAGTGCAACTTCGATAAGACGCGCTTTAAACAATAATGAGGATATCTTAAATCTAAACCACCATGTACCTGAAAGTGTTTATTTAGAACTTCTTGCATTAAAGAATAGTAATTACACCTTTGCTTTTGAAGATATGATGTATCCTTATATAAAATATAGGGCACTTTCCAGCAGGCATAATCTATTTGAAAACCTTCCCGATGCCTCCGAAGGACTTCACAATAAAATACTTTCATCTATTGAAAACTCATCCTCATATGAAGAATGTATTTCTAATTCAAAAAGCAAAAGATATACCTATACTAGAATAAGCCGTATACTCTGTCAGTATTACCTAGGCTTTCACCATTATAATATAGTTAATATGCGTAAAGCACCTTGCCCTTATGCACGTATTCTAGGTTTCACTTCTTCTGGTGCATCAGTCTTAAAATCTATAAAAGAAAACTCCTCAATCCCTATGTACTCAAAGCTACCGAAGAAAACAAACCCAACATTAGATCTTGATTTACAATGTACAAGAGGATATAGCATACTTAATCCTTATATAAGATTTAATGAAGATAGGTTAAGAAGTCCTATTATAAGATAAATATTCTCATATAAAGTACTAACTTAAACTTATTACCCTTAAATAATCAAAAATCTTCTTATTTAAATACTAAAACTTCCAATATGGATTAATTTCATATTGGAAGTTCTTATTTTTAAATCATTCTTATCATAACAATTAATGATTTTAAATATATTTAATATTATAATCTCTATGAAAGGACTGAGTTAAATGAACACACTCTTATCCATTGTTATAATAGCAATTATAATTCTTTTGTACCTATTTATAAAGAATCTAAATTTTAATTCCAATGCTAAAAATCTAATATACACTTTAGCATTATCTGCATTAATATTATACATAATTCTAAACCCCAAAAACTGTATAGAATACACTTTAAATGGAGCAAAATTATTTTTTAATTCCGTATTTCCTTCCCTATTTCCTTTTCTAGTAATAGTAAATTTAATTTTTGCTTTTGGAGGCATGGAAATCTACTCTAAATTTTTGGGAAAGATTCTTTGTTCACCTCTAGGATTACCAAAGGAATGCAGTGTAGTTTTGCTCTCTAGTATATTTTGTGGCTACCCTCTCGGTGCTAGATATGCTGGGAAACTATATGAAAACAACATTATAGATAAAAAAACCCTACAACGCTTATTAAATATTGCTACTAACGGAAGTCCTCTTTTTATAATAGGAACTGTTGGTACTGCAATGCTGCATAGTTCCTTTTTAGGATATGTGCTTTTAATTTCTAACACTATTTCATGTTTTATGATGGGCTTTATACTTCCAGGAAGACATAAGGCTAAAAGAAACATAAATTATTCCCATCCTTCAGTGGCCGTTACATCTTTAGAAAGTAATTCTCCCAATCTAGGCGTTGCACTGAAAAGCTCCCTTGAAGATGCAGTAAAAACATGCCTCTCCATAGGAAGCTTTGTAATAATTTTCTCAGTAATTATTAACATAATAAAAAACAGTGCAATATATTACACTGCTTTAAATCAAATATGCAACTCACTTTTAATACCAACTGAAATAATTAATGGATCTTTTCTAGGTTTTATTGAAATCACCAATGGATGTAACATTCTTGCACTAAGTAACCTTTCATCAACTATAAAAACTGTAATTTGCAGCTTCTTAGTAGGTTTCAGTGGTCTATCTATCACAGCACAGGTTTACTCTTTTATATATCCTTACAAAATCTCCATGAAAAAATATATGTTCTTCAAAGTGATTCAAGGTATTATTGGTGCAGTTATCACATTTTTAATATTAAAAATGCCATTTACAATGATAGAACAGGAAACCTTTATTTCAAGTAATACCATAATAAAATCAGAAACTCCAATTTTAATTATACTGTTAGCACTCCTTATCTTGCCTTTATTATCCAAAAAACTAAAATAAAGTAAGGTTATTCCTTTGAGTTTCCTAACTCTTTATTGTTCTCTCTAATCCTAGTTGTTGTGGAAGAAATTTCTTTGTAAATTTTTATAAGCATTTCTTCCATTTCATTTTGTACAATCTTTAAGGATTCTTCCCCTATTAAATCAATATCCTTTTGAAGTGTACTTAATGTATTATCAGCATAGTTCATAACACCATATCTTAATTCTTTAGCTTCTTTAATAGCAGCAGCTTTTATCTGATTTGCTTCACTATTTGCTTTTTCTAAAATTTCATCAGCTTCTCTTCTTGCAGCTAATAGAACATCACAGTTTTCATATTCCTCTTGAGCTCGTTTTCTACTATTTTCGATAATAGCTAATTCTTCTTTACGAGCTTCACTGAGAATTGTATCTCTTCGTCTAACTAAATTTTTTGCTTCCTCTAATTCATCAGGAAGAGCTCTTCTAATTTCATTTAACGTAGATAAAATTTCTTTTTTATTAATTGATATCTTACCAACTAAATTTTTAGGTGACATCTCAATATTTTGTTGTAAATAATCTATTAATTCTATTACCTTCATCTATTTTTCCTCCTCAAACATTATTGCTCTTTTCCTTATTTCATCTTCCAGTTCCCCAGGTATTAAGCCTTCCAAATTTCCTTTAAATGTAGCTACCTGTTTTATAGCTGAAGAACTAAGATATGAATATTTAGAGTTAGTCATCATAAACATAGTTTCCTTAGTTTCATTCAGCTTTTTATTCATTAACGCCATCTGCATTTCATAGTCAAAATCCGTCATTGTTCTAAGTCCTTTAACTATAACATCAATATCTTCATCATCCATTAAATCAACTAAAAGTCCTTCAAAACTTCTTACCTTTACATTGCCAAGATATGAAGCAACTCTTTCTATCATAGCTACTCTTTCATCTGGTTTAAACCAACCTTTTTTATCTGGATTTACCAACACCGCAACTACCACTTCATCAAAAACATATGAACATCTTTTTATAATATCTAAATGACCATTTGTAATAGGATCAAAACTTCCTGGATAAACTGCTTTACTCATATCTTACTCCCCAAACTCATATAAACACACAGTGGTGTTTCCATACTTTCTTTGTTTAACTAAAACTATATCTTCATATCCTCCACAAATTTCCTCCTCTGAATCAATCTTTGTTACTATTAATCCATCAGCGCTAAGCAAATTATACTTCTTAATTAATTCCAATGATGGAGGTATCATATCCTTTGCATAAGGTGGATCTATAAAAATCAAATCAAAAACTTTTCCTTGCTTCCCAAAAGTTTCAAGATATTTAAATGAATCACCCTTATGTGCTGTACAAAAGTCCTCAAACTTTAAATCTATGATATTCTGTTTTAATTTACTAAATGTATCATCTCCCATGTCTATAAGATGACATTCCTTAGCTCCTCTGCTGGTAGCTTCAAGGCCAAGACTACCTGTACCAGCAAACTGATCTAGAACAATGCTACCTCTAACATTGTTTTGTATTATGTTGAAAATAGATTCCTTCACTCTATCTAGGGTTGGTCTTGTTCCTAACCCTTCCGGAGAAAGAATCTTTCTTCCTCTAGCTTTTCCGGCTATTATTCTCATTTTATTCTCCTTTTCCTTAGTTAAAGCATATATACTTTGTGCTTCTTTCTAGGTTCATAATTATTTCTTTTAAAATTCTTTGATTTTCCTCATCTTTTTTATCAAAGAATTTTTTTGCTTCAACATTTGCAAGCTTAAACAATTGAAAATCTTCACTTAAGTCACTAAGAATTAAACCATTATCTCCAGATTGTCTCATACCAAACATTTCTCCGCTTCCTCTAAGCTGCAAGTCCTGTTCAGCTATATAAAAGCCATCACTGCTTCTCTTCATAATTTCCATCCTTCGCTTGGTTGTTTCACTTTTGATATTGGCAACCAGAACACAGTATGATTTAAAATCTCCTCTTCCCACTCTGCCCCTAAGTTGATGCAGCTGAGATAAGCCAAATCGTTCCGCATTTTCAATTATCATCATAGTTGCATTAGGGACATTTACTCCTACCTCTATTACTGTAGTTGAAATTAAAACCTTAATCCTTCCTGCTTTAAATTCTCCCATGATAAAATTTTTGTCCTTATTACTCATTTTACCATGAAGAATGGCGATTTCCACACTTTTAAAGTAACTTTTTTTAAGTTCTTCATATAAACTTTCTACAGAACTTAATTTCATGTCCTCATTTTCTTCCACAAGAGGGCATACCACATATACCTGTCTTCCCTTTGCAATTTCTTGGAGAGCAAAATTATACACTCTACTTTTTTCCTCCATAGATAGATAATAAGTATCTATTGGTTTTCTTCCTGGCGGTAATGTATCTATGATTGACACATCTAAATCACCATACATATATAAGCACAGAGTTCTTGGTATTGGTGTTGCACTCATAACTAGAACATCTATATCTTCCCTTTTATTACCTAACTTAGTTCGTTGACCTACCCCGAATCTATGCTGTTCATCAGTAATAATAAGTCCTAAATTATTAAATACCACATTATCTTCAATGAGGGCATGGGTTCCAATTATTATATCAATTTCTCCCTTAGCAAGCCTCTCTTTAATAATCCCTTTATTTTTTTCAGTTGTACTTCCTGTTAAAAGTTCAACTTTAATATTAAAATCTTTATATAGCTTTTCAGCTTCATAAAAATGTTGTTTTGCTAATATTTCTGTAGGTGCCATCATAGCGCCCTGATACCCATTCATCACAACATTAAATAAAGCTATTAAAGCCACTATAGTTTTTCCACTTCCAACATCTCCTTGAACCAATCTATTCATAGGTGCAGAAGATTTTTGATCTCTTAAAATCTCTCTTACAGTTCTTGTTTGAGCTTCAGTTAGGGTAAAAGGCAATTTTTTCTTAAACTCCTTTAACTCTGAAGAAATATTAAAGCTTATCCCCTTAGAACTAAGATTTCTATTCTTTAGTGCAATCAATTTTAATGAATATGTAAAAAGCTCTTGAAACTTTAATCTTCTTCGTGCTTCATCTAAAAGTCTTAAACTTTTAGGATTATGTATATTTCTAATGGCCTCATTCAGCGAAATAAATTGCTGTTCTTTTACAATCCATTGCGGAAGATTTTCCTCAATGGTGACTAAATTTAAGACCTCCGTAACAATTTTATTTATAAAAGTATTTGATATGTCATCTTTAAGGGAATACTTAGCCATTATATCACTACTTTCAGCAGTAGTATTTCTCATTATAACTGCATTCATTATAACAAATTCTCTTCCCTGCTTTTCTAATTTACCATTAATAACATACTTCGAACCAACTTTAAATCCCGTTTTTACATAGGGCTGATTAAACCATAAGCCTTTGATTAAAATTCCATTATGGGAAAACCTTATTGTTGTCATAACCTTTCTAGTTTTAGTTCTTATATCAGGAAGTATCCTATCAACTTCAACCTCTAGAATCACCTTTTCTTTACCTTTTATATCATTTAAATCATCAACAATAAATATGCTTTCATAATCTCTAGGAAAATATAATAGCAAGTCTAAAACACTATATATTCCACATTGTCCTAGCTTTTCAGCCATCTTAGGCCCTACCCCTTTAATAGCTGTAACACTACTATAAATATTCACTTTATCACTCCATACTCCTTAATATAGAAAAAAAGCCCTAAGGCTTTTATTCTACTGATGTAATAAAATAGTATAATGGTTGCTCTCCGCTAAAACATTGTACATCCATTTCAGGATATAACTCTTCTAGCTCAGCAACTAACTCATCAACCTTTTCTTCTTCACAGTCTTCACCGTAGAATATAGTGATAAGCTCACTGTCATCATTTACCATTGAAGCTATTAAATCTTTGCAAACTTCATAAACTTCATTACCTATATTATTTATTTTACCTTCTTTAATACCAAGGATATCGCCTTCTTTTATAGCTCTGCCATTATCCTCCGTATCCTTAACTGCATAAGTAACCTCTCCTGAAGTAACATTTGCTATAACCTCTTTCATGGTTTCAACATTTTCTTCTGCAGTTCCATCATGATTAAACATAGTTATAGCTGTAATTCCTTGAGGAATAGTTTTAGTTCCAATAACAATCACTTTCTTATCTTCAACTAAATCTACAGCTAATTCTGCTGCCATTATTATATTCTTATTGTTTGGTAATACATATACTACCTTTGCATTAACTTTATTTACGCTGTTAACAATATCCTCTGTGCTAGGATTCATTGTCTGACCGCCTTCAATAACTTCATCTACTCCTAAGTCCCTGAATATTGAAGCTATTCCATTACCTCTAGCTACTGTAACAAAGCCAAAAGGTTTTGGTTCTTCTTTAATCTCTTCTACAGCAGCCTGCTCATTACTGCTTTCATCAATACCTAATAAAGACTGATGTTGTTCTCTCATATTCTCTATTTTGATTTTTGAAAGAGGCCCAAAAGTTACTGCTTTAGATAAAACTGCTCCTGGATCATTAGTATGAACGTGTACCTTAGTTATGTCTTCTAAACCAACAAGCACTAAAGAGTCTCCTATGCCTTCAAGGAAATTCTTAAAGTTTGTAACATCCTTAACTTCATTCATTATGATAAACTCTGTGCAATATCCAAATTTAATGTCTGCGGGATCAATTTCAGCTCCTGGTATATCATACTGCTCTTCACCACTATTAGTTTCACCATCTTTATTAAGAAGTACATCTTTGCCTAATTTTAAGGCTTCAACCATTCCTCTTAAAATAATTAGAAGACCCATTCCACCTGCATCAACTACTTTAGCCTGTTTTAATTGTGGTAACATTTCTGGAGTTTTATCCAACATTTTTTTACTTTCTTCACAAATTTCTTCATAAAGCTCGATCATATCTTCGGCTTCACTACATGTAGCAGCCTCTCCAGCAGCTCTTATAATCGTTAAAATAGTTCCTTCTGTTGGTCTCATAACTGCTTTATATGCAAAATTTGAACCTTGAACAAAAGCTTCTTTAACTTCATCTATAGTTGCTTCTTCTTTATTCTCAAGCCCTTTTGCTATTCCTCTTAAAATCTGTGAAAGAATAACTCCTGAGTTTCCTCTTGCACCCATTAGTGCACCTTTTGCTAATTTTTTCGAAATTTCTCCAATAGATTTATTTTCTAGTCCTTCAATCTCTTTAGCAGCAGCTTTAAAAGTTAAAGACATGTTAGTTCCTGTATCTCCATCCGGAACTGGAAAAACGTTTAATGAGTTTACATATTCCTTTTGTTTTTCAAGTGCATTTGAAGCACTTTTAATCATATTAGAAAAATCACGACCATTTATAGTTGTATAAGTCACTTTGCGTTCCCCCCTAGACTCTTATGCCTTGAATATTAACTGTTACTTGAGAAACTTTGATACCAGTTAAGTTTTCTAAGTTATATCTAACTGTTTGTATTATATTATTAGCTATAACCGCAATTTTAGTTCCATATTCAACAATTATATATAATTCAATAGACACTGCATTATCTTTTTGTGTAATCTTTACGCCTTTAGCTAAATTTTCAGCCTTTAATAATTCCCAAAGGCCATCTTTAGCATTCTTTAAAGCCATACCTACAACCCCGTAGCATTCCATGGTGGAGACACCTGCTATATTAGCTATTACATCTTCAGAATAATATATATTTCCTATTTCAGTTGTTATATTAGCTTTCATAATCAATTCCTCCTTAATCATACCTTATTAATTATTTTATATTAACTTATGATTTAATTCAACCGATATAATATAATATATTCATATCTATTATTGAATTTTACCATGATTATATGTATAATAATAGGGGTATATGTTTATTTTTCTTAATACTTGCAACGGACATGTTACTTGTGTTAAAATAACTTATGTTTGATTTATAGCAGTATGTTGGAATTTCGAGGAGGTGTAATATATGTCAAGAAGATGTGAAATATGTGATAAAGGTGTAGTATCTGGAGTACAATTCTCTCACTCTCACCGTCAATCAAAAAGAAAATGGGCTCCAAACTTAAAGAAAGTTAAAGCTGTAGTAAACGGATCACCTAAGACTGTACACGTATGTACAAGATGCTTACGTTCTGGTAAAGTACAACGTGCTGTTTAGTTAATAAAAAAATGCAACTATTAATTTAGTTGCATTTTTTTATGTGTAATTTTAATCAATATGTTTCTTCCTAACAAAAATCTTAACAATTTTAGATAAAAATTTTGGTAATTTTATTACTTTAATTGTCACTCTACAACCTCCTTATATATTACTCTTCTAGCGAAATTTATTCATAATAAACCATCCAATGCCTATTATTGCGCAGCCCCCTATAAAAAGCCAACCCCATATGGGAACCAACACTGCTAAAACTATTCCAGCACCAATGGCACAAACAATCATTCCTAAACTTCTCATAGGACGTTTTCTACCCATCTACACCCCCCCATTCTTTCATTATTAGTATATGAAACATATAAATATTGGTTCAAAAATATTTTATACATTTACTTCAACCCTTTAGTTCAACTTTATAAATATAACTCCATCAAAGCAATGTGCCATGAAGTTTACTATAATATATTCATATAACTTTTTAACCATTTTATTCTTAACAATTACAAAATAATCCTTAAATAACAAAAGAGAAAGGCTACTTTTTACCTTTCTCTTTATATATAATTTATAAATTTTTAAATACTAATAAGCATCCTCTTTCAAAAGAAACTTCTACCTGTGCCTTCAAAAACTCATTTGATACTGTTAGATTATCCCCTTGTTTAAGTTCATAATTATTCAAAGGATATTTAGCTCCATTTATAGTTAATCCTATAGTATTTTCACAATAACTAAATAAAGAAAACACCTGCCCCTTTTTACCATTAATTATTGTTGGTTTATCTATTATATAAATTTCATTCATTTCATCTACTATATATCCCTTTAGTCCCTGTTCCATTATCAGTTTTAGCAGACATAAATTAGCCATGAAGTGATCTATACGCTTTCCTGTACAACCTAATAGTACTATTTCATCTACCCCCATATTTATTGCATTTAAAACCGCTATGTGAGTATCTGTAAAATCTTTTTCTCTCGGAAGCTTTGTAGTTTTAACTCCTTTTGTAAGTTTTTCTAAAACTTCTTCATTAATTGAATCAAAGTCCCCAAGCAAATAATCTGGCTCTATATCATATTTATTGAGAACATCTGCTCCACTATCTGCAGCAAAAATTATATATTCCCCTGTCATATATCTCTTAAGTAAACCCTTTTGTGGAGGTATTCCTCCTCCTACAATTATTGCCCTCATTTTAGAAATTGTCCTTCAACGCTTTAATATTTTTTTCTATTTCATCATTTTTAAACACTGCAGAACCTGCAACAATTGAATTAGCTCCACAATCTATAACTTTTTTTACGTTTGATGCATCTATGCCACCATCAACCTGTATATAAAGCTCTTTATTATACTTTTTCTTTAAAGCCTTTACTTGTTCTATTTTCTTCCCGGAGAATTCAATGTATTTTTGCCCTCCAAAGCCAGGATTAACTGACATGATAAGCACCATATCAAGGTCTTCAATTAAATCCTCTATTAAATTAACTGGAGTTCCTGGATTTAATGCTATACCTGCCTTTACTCCAAAACTTTTTATATACTTTATAGTTCTATGAATATGTTTATCTGCTTCATAATGAACAGTTATCATATCAGCGCCAGCATCCACAAAATCCTTAACATATCTAGATGGATCCTCTATCATTAAATGTACATCAAATACCATTTTAGTTAATGGTCTTATAGATTTCATTATAGGTGCTCCAAAGGATATATTCGGTACAAACATACCATCCATAACATCTATATGAACCCAATCAGCCCCAAATTTCTCAATAGCTGAAATATGCTCCCCTAATCTTGAAAAATCTGCTGATAAAATTGATGGTGATAATTTAATCATTTTCTATTCCCCCTATTAATAATCTCCTCTAATGTTCTTATATAAAACTCATATCTGCTTTCGTTAATTTTTCCTGCTTCAACCATTTCCTTAACTTTGCATCCAGGTTCCTTATAGTGAACACAATTATTAAATTTACATTCTTCATTGAAAGATTCAAACTCTGGAAGAAGATACTTAAGTTCATCCTTTTCAATAAAATCTAACTCTAAAGATGAAAATCCAGGAGTATCAACTAAGAAACCGCCTTCAACTCTCACAAGTTCACTATGTCTTGTGGTATGTTTCCCTCTTTTAAGCTTATCACTAATATCCCCTGTTTTCATAGCTTCTCTGCCTAAAACCTTATTCAGAATAGTTGATTTACCAACCCCCGAAGGTCCGCAAAACACTGTAATGTTATCATGTATTTTCGACTTTAGTCCTTCAATTCCTACTCCATGTTTACCTTGTAGGTATAAAACTTCATATCCTGATTTCTCTAGCATTTCTCCTACTAATTTACTATTTTCACCTTCTATGTCCATTTTATTAAAGCATATTATTGGCCTTACCTTGTTATACTCACATAAAAGTAAAAACTTATATAGAAGTGTTAAATTCAAATCTGGATTTTTGCTACTAACAACTACAAAAGCTTGAGTAACATTAGCTACCGCAGGTCTTAAAAGCTGGTTCTTTCTATCTAAGATTTTTGAAATTACTCCCTTACCCTCATGGTCATTATCATCTTCTATAACAACTTCATCACCAATCATAGGTGTAAGTCCTTTATGTCTAAACTTTCCTCTAGCCTTGCACTCTACTATTCTATCTTCACAATCTACGTAATATAATCCTCCGATTCCCTTTACGATTACTCCTTGCATATATGCCTCCTAAATAATTCCAAATAATCCTTAGGCAGTTAGTCTGCCTAAGGATTAATCACTTCTTTTGTTATGGATTTGTTTTTTCTTCATCCTCACCTGGTTTTACCGGTTCTGGATCCTTAACTGTTAATGTAATAGCATCCTCTGGATTCAATTTCCCACTTAAAGGGCTTTGATATATTACAACATCATTATCTAATACTGAACCAGCAGCACTTTGATATTTAGCTGTAACATTGGTGAATCCTAAAGACTTAAGTTCACTAATTGCTTCTGCCACTGTTTTCCCAGTAACATTTTTAACTTCAATCTTTCCTGCATCAGGATCTACATATTGATAGTAATTAACATCTATTGCTGTACCTTCTTGAACCTTAGTTCCTTTTTCTATACTTTGATTAAATATCTTTCCATCCTTGCTCTTATCATCAGTTTGTACTGGACTTTGATTTCCAAGCTTTAAATTTGAAACTGCTAAGATGGATTCTGCTTCACTAATAGTTTTATTGGTTAGATCTGGAGCCTTTGAATAATTTACTTTAGACCCCTTACTAATAACTATATTTACTGTTGAGCCTTTTTTAGCCATTGTACCTGGAGCTGGGTCAGTGCTGATTACTGCATCTACAGGAACCTCATCATCATAATCTTCAGTAATTGTTCCCACCTTAAATCCAGCGTTTACTATTTGATTTTGAGCTACACTCTTTCCAAATCCTAGAACCTCCGGAACCTTCTTTTCTTCTGGCCCCTTGCTTATTCTTACTCTAACTTCACTTTTCTTTTTAACTTCTGTACCTTCATTTGGGAAAACAGCAATTACTGTACCAACAGGCTCATCACTTTTATCTTTTCCTAAAACTACGAAAGTTAACTCTAGCTCTTCAACCTTAGCTTTAGCATCGGCTTCTTTAAGTCCCATTATTGCTGGAACTTTAGGATTTTCATTCTTGCTAGGCTTATCTCCACTAGTATTATTATAGATAAGGTTCCCAGCAAATACACCTAATAATATGAAAAGAACTAAGGCTCCTCCAATAAGAAGAATCTTTTTCCATACACTAGTTCTATCATTGTCATCTTCGTATTCTTCTTCATCTTCATAGTCATCTTCTTCATCTTCATAGTCATCTTTTTCATTCAGTGCAGATTGTATGTCTTTTTTCACCACATTAACAGTGTGTTGGATTTGTGTTGCATCCATCACTGTAGTATATTCATTTTCCACATTAGCTGGTGTAACTATATATCCCTTATTTTTTTCAATTCTTATTAAATCTATAAGCATATCAGTTACATTGTTATATCTCTTAGATACTTCCTTTTGAGTTGCCTTTAAAATAAGATTATTAATACTTCTAGGAAGGCTTGGCACTAAGTTTATTGGTGGTATCATTTCATCTTGGATATGCTTTAAAGCAACTGATACTGCAGTTTCACCATCAAATGGAACTCTTCCTGTAACCATCTCATAAATTACTATACCAAAGGAGTATATATCTGTTCTGGTATCAACAATTTTACCTTTAGCTTGCTCTGGTGAAAAATAATGAGCTGAGCCAATAACCTTATTTGTATGTGTGATTGTTTCTGCTGATGCTGCCTTAGCAATCCCAAAATCAGTTACCTTAATTATTTCTTCCTCAGTGATTAAAATATTATGTGGCTTTATATCTCTATGAATAATTTTATTCTTATGTGCACATTCTAAAGCTTTAGCTATCTGTATAGATATCTTAAGTGTAGTTTCCACATCTAGTGGTGCATTTTCTCTTATGTATTCCTTAAGAGTCTTGCCAGTTACTAGCTCCATTACTATATAATTAATGTTATCTTCTGATCCAACATCATATATACTAACTATATTATTGTGAGAGAAACTCGCAGTTGCCAATGCTTCTCTTTGAAATTTGTCCACAAAATCTGCATTATTAGAGTACTCTGGCTTTAATATTTTAACAGCAACAAATCTATTTAAAATAGTACATTTTGCCTTATATACAATGGCCATTCCGCCTTCGCCGATTTTTTCTAAAAGTTTATATCTATTACCTAATATTCTTCCTATCATCTGCTTCGCCACTCTCCTTTAAAAATGATAACAGAAATATTATCTCTACCACCATTTTCCTTACTCATATTTATTAACTGTTGACATGGATTTTCATCATTTGATTTTAACACCTTTAATATCTCATCTTCACTAACCTCATTTGTTAAGCCGTCACTGCAAAGAAGCACCTTCTCCACATCTTTTAAATTCAAATCATAATAATCAGCTCTAACAACTGGATTAGTTCCAACAGCTCTTGTTATTACATTTCTATTGGGGTGGTTTTTCGCCTCTTCCATTGTAATGGTTCCATTATCTAAAAGTTCTTGGACTAAGGAATGATCTTTAGTAACCTTAATTAACTGTCCATCTCTTAATACATATACCCTGCTGTCACCAACATTCACTACAGTCAATTCATTCCCCCTTAATAAAGCTCCCGTAATAGTTGTTCCCATACCATTACATTCTTCATTTAAAAGCCCTTCTCTGTAGATTCTTCTGTTGGCATTTTGCAGAGCTTCATTTAAAATCTCCTCTGGTGATTCTTCATCTCTATGATTAAGTACATAATTAATCACCACATCTTTGGCCATCTTGCTTGCGACTTCACCAGCATTATGGCCTCCCATTCCATCGGCTACGATATATATTCCAAAATCCTCATGCTCATAATATCCAACAGAGTCTTCATTAAATGATCTTTTGTTCCCCACATCGGTTCCGATTCCCAGTAATCTCCCCATATAAAGCTACAACTCCCTTTTTTCTATATAACTCTTTCTCAGCTGCCCACAGGCTGCATTTATGTCTATTCCCATCTCTTTCCTTACAGTGGTTTCAATTCCATGCTTCGTTAGTATATTCTTAAAAGTTTTAACAGCTTCTTCATTTGATCTTTTAAGCTCATTTTCATTAATTTCATTTATCGGAATAAGGTTAACGTGGCATAACATTCCTTTAATTAACTTACCAAGCTTATCTGCATCCTCTTTTGAATCGTTAACACCCTTTACTAATGCATATTCGAAAGTAATGCGTCTACCTGTCTTGCTGATATAATAGTTACAACTATCAATTAATTCTGCTATTGAATATACCTTTGCAATAGGCATTGTTTGAACTCTCAACTCATCCGTAGGAGCATGAAGAGAAATAGCCAATGTAATTTGAAAATTCAAATCAGCTAATTCTTTTATTTTTGGTACAATACCACATGTTGACAGTGTTATATGTCTTTGACCTATGTTTAATCCATTTTCAGAATTAACATCTTTTATAAATTTTATCACATTATCGAAATTATCTAAAGGCTCTCCGCTTCCCATTAAAACTATATTAGAAATTCTTTCGCCTAACTCTTTTTGTGCCGCCATAATTTGTCCAAGCATTTCTCCACTAGTCAAGCTTCTTACAGCTCCACCCAAGGTAGATGCACAGAATTTACATCCCATATTACATCCTACTTGAGTAGATATGCATATGGAGTTTCCATGGGAATATTGCATAACTACACCTTCAACAACATTTCCATCCCTTAAAAGGAAAAGATGTTTTCTAGTTTCACTATTTTTTGATTTAAGTGTTTCTACAATCTCTGGAACACCTATATAAAAATTCTTTTCTAATCTCTCTAAAGTTATTTTTGGAACATTATTCATTTCATTGAAGGTAGTGACATCTTTATATAGCCATGAAAACACCTGTTTAGCCCTAAACTCTTTATCACCATTCTCCTTCATCCAAGATTTTAACTCATTTAAATCAAAATCTAATATATTTCTTTTTCCATTTAAATCTATCTTCAATATATTTTTCATCTTTTCTCCTGTTTATTTTCTTTTTAATTTGGCGATAAAGAAACCATCCATGTATTCATTAGGTAATACCGTTACACATCCTTTATCATCGTAAACGAGATTCTCAACCCTTCCAAAGTTCAATGGTTCAACCTGAAATTCTTGGAACTTCTGTAAAAACCACTGGATATTATTCTCATTTTCCTCCTTGTTAATTGTACAAGTTGAATATAGGAGTATACCGCCTTTTTTAACATACCCCGCAGCATTTTCCATGATTTTTCTTTGAATAGCTACTATTTCTTTTAACTCTTTTTCCCTTTTAGTGTATTTTATCTCTGGTTTTTTCCTTATGATTCCAAGCCCTGAGCAAGGTACATCGATAAGGACTCTATCACCTAATTCTTTTAGTTCTTCTGACCTCTCAGTTGCATCTAAAATACCTAATTCAATTGTATTAAGCCCTAGTCTATCACTATTACTTTTTATCAGTTGTAATTTATGCTCATATATATCAAAACCATATATTTTCCCTGTATTATTCATTAACTCCGCAATGTGTGTAGTCTTTCCCCCTGGAGCACTGCATAAATCTAAAACTGTCATTCCTTCTTCTAAATCCATGGCTGGAGCAACGAGCATAGCACTTTCATCTTGTACTGTAAGCACTCCTTCTCTAAACATTGGATTATCTTCTACACTGCTGCCTTTTACTATTCTAATAGCTTCTGGACATATAATGCCTTCTTCTACATTATAGCCATTTTTTATTAATTCATCAGCAACATCTTCGAAATCAGCCTTGGTACTATTAACTCTTAAGGTAACTGATGGCCTTTTATTTAAGCCTTCTAGTATTTTTTCACCTATTTCCTTACCATATTGAGAAACAAATAATTTAACCATCCACTGTGGATATGAGTAAATGAAGGCTAACTTCTCACTGAAATTATTATCATCATAATACGTTTTATCTTTATCTCTTAAATAATTTCTTAAAACTCCATTAACTAATTTTGATGCTCCTACCGATACATGTTTTTTTGCTAAGTTGACACCTTCATTTACAGCTGCAAATTCAGGTATTTTATCTAAATATCTAAGCTGATAAATACATACCCTTAAAAGGTTAAGTACGTATTTATCTGTTTTATCAAATTTCTTATCTAAAAAAGTCTTCAATATTTTATCAATGGAATACTTATATTTAATAGTACCATAGACAAGCTCTGTAGCTAATCCCTTATCCTTATCAATGAGGTTACTCTCATTTAGATTCTTATTTAAAGCAATATTGGAATAAGCTTTGTTCTCAAACACCTGCATTACCGTATTAACTGCTACTTCTCTAGCACTTGTCATTCATATCATCCTATCCGCTTTTCTTTATTTTTAACTGTTATTCCTATCTCTGATAGCAATTAATCTTAGAAGCTGTGCAATAGCCATAACTGCTGCAGCCACATAAGTTAAAGCCGCCGAAGTAAGTACACTTCTAGCACCTTTTATCTCCTCATCATATAAAATATTTTTTGCCTGTAATATTTCTAAGGCTCTCTTAGAAGCATTAAACTCAACTGGCAATGTCACTAGTTGAAATACTACTGTTGCAGAGAATAAAATAATTCCAAAATTTACCAAGGGTGTAAAAGACATTACTATACCTAAAAAGAATAAAATCCAAGAAGCTTGTGATCCAATATTAGCAATTGGAACTAAAGCCATTCTGATTTTTATTGGAACATACCCAACACTATGCTGAATTGCATGCCCTATCTCGTGAGCTGCAACACCGATAGAAGCAAGTGAAGAACTGTTATATACATCATAGGATAGATTTACTACTCTTTTTGATGGATCATAATGGTCTGTTAAATGCCCTCTAATAGAGTATATTGGAATATCATAAAGTCCATAAGCATCTAATATCATTCTTGCTACCTGTGCTCCTGTATAACCATTACGACTGAAAACTCTAGAGTATTTTGCATAACTACTCTTTATTTTCATCTGTGCCCATAGTGAAATTAATAAAGCTGGTAATATGATAATATATGTTGGATCAATTCTAAATCCATAAAAAGGACTAAAATACATACTAAAACTTCCTTTCACATTTCTAATAAATTACTTCTAAACCCCCAAAACAACCTTCTCATCAATAGTGTTACCTTTAATATACTCTCCTACAGGAAGAGGCTTTTTATTAGGAAATTGCACTTTAGTTATTAATATATTTTCATCTTGAGCTGCAACTAAAATTCCATGCTTATCAACCTTTACTATTGTACCTGGCTCCAGCTTTGCCTTTTCCCCTGTAAGGCGAGTTTCTATAACCTTCATTGGTACTTCATTGTATGTTGTATGCGCTATAGGGAAGGAATACAAACCTCTTACAAAGTTGTGAATCTCTTGGGCATTTTGCTTCCAATTAACTTTAGCCATCTCTTTGTTTAGCATACTTGCATAACAAGTTTCACTTTCACCTTGCTTTACAGGTTCTATTTCCCCTTTGTACACTCCGTCAATAGTCTTTACTAAAAGCTCTGCACCCGTATCCTTTAAAACATCATATAGCTCTGCAGTAGTCATATTCTCTTCAATTACAACTTCATTTTTAAGAAGCATATCTCCTGTATCTAGGCCAATATCCATAAGCATTGTAGTATTTCCACTAACCTTTTCTCCATTCATAATTGCATAATGAATTGGTGCAGCCCCCCTATACTTTGGAAGTAAAGAACCATGTAAGTTTATGCATCCATACTTAGGTATATCTAAGACTTCTTGTGATAATATTTGACCATAAGCTACTACTATAATGAAATCTAAGTCCATGGACTTTAGCTTTTCAATAAGCTCTGGCTCTTTTCTAAGCTTTTCTGGTTGGAATACAGGTATATTATACTCAACAGCCACCTCCTTAACTGGAGACATGGCCATAGCTTTTCCTCTTCCCTTTGGTCTATCTGGTTGTGTTAAAACAGCTTTAACTCCAAACCTTTCCACAACCGCTTTTAATGAAGGTACTGCAAAATCTGGTGTTCCCATAAATACTATATTCATTCTATCAACTCCTCAAATAATCTTTAGTAAATTATTTTTCTAATTTATCAATATATAAAATTCCATTTAAATGGTCAATCTCATGACAGAAGGCTCTAGCTAATAAGTCCTCTCCTTCCATCTCAATAGAATTTCCTTTTCTATCTTGCGCCTTAACTTTTACATACTGTGGTCTTATTACATTACCATCTTTTCCAGGGATACTTAAACACCCTTCTTTTTCATTTATCTCACCCTTGGTTTCAACAATCTCTGGATTAACTAAAACTATTGGACCTTCTCCAATATCTATAACTACTATTCTTTTTAAGATTCCAACCTGTGGAGCTGCAAGTCCTACTCCATTAGCATCATTCATTGTTTCTATCATATCATCTATAAGTGTTTGAGTTCTACCCTCAAAATTTGCAACAACTTTACTTATCTTTCTTAATATTGGATCTCCATCTTTTCTAATATTTCTAATTCCCATAATACTTCTC
The DNA here is from genome assembly GCA_029851835.1 of Clostridium sp. GTDB lineage: Bacteria > Bacillota > Clostridia > Clostridiales > Clostridiaceae > Clostridium_J. The sequence goes on from JARKVD010000017.1 coordinate 182,845, forward strand.
CTTAAATGAGCGCCCAAATCTACCATTTGGCTTGCACGAATTTACTCCTTCGAATGAATATGAGAAGGAGTTTCCTTAAGTGAACATCCAAATCTTTGATTTGGATAATGTGAACTTACTCCTTCGACTGTTTTTGAGAAGGAGTTTCCTTTATAATAAACTATTAGGATTTATATCTATTCCTATTCTTATACTTTTATAATCAATACATTCATAAACTATTTCTTTTATGCTTAGAGCAAGGTCTTCCGTAAAATCACCTTTAAGAATAATCTGCCACCTATATGAGTTTTTGATCTTAGAAACACCACAAGGACATGGTCCTAACATTTCAATTTTATCATTTTCCTGTATTTTTATCTTTATTTTCTCAGATAAAGTTTGTATATTTTTTATTAATTTTTTCTCGTCCTCGCTACTTAGATTAATAGCTAAAATTTTTGAAAATGGTGGATAGTTTCTAAGTCTTCTAATTACAATTTCTTCATTAAAAAAGCTTTCATAATCACCTTTCGCTGCATGAATTATACTATAATTTTCTGGGCTGTAAGTTTGCAAAATTACCTTTCCTTCTTTTTTGCCTCTACCAGCCCTTCCAGCAACCTGTGTAACAAGCTGAAAAGTCTTTTCTGCAGCTCTATAGTCAGGAAGATTTAATGATAAATCCGCAGCTATTACTCCAACCAATGTAACATCTTTAAAATCTAAGCCTTTAGCAATCATCTGAGTTCCTATCAAAACATTAAATCGCTTAGAAGCAAATGCATTATAAATCTTCTCATAAGCATCCTTACCCCTTGTAGTATCAAAATCCATCCTTAAAGGTCTACTGCTAGGAAAAGTTTTTTTTACGCTTTGTTCAAGCTGCTCTGTTCCCACTCCAAAATATTTTACATATTTGCTTTTACATTTTGGACATGTATTTATAGCTCTTTGACGTGCTCCACAATAGTGACAGCTCAAGTTATTATCTCGATGATAGGTCAAAGATATATCACAATTTTCACATTTAAATACATATCCACACTCCCTACAGGAAACAAAAGTAGAAAATCCCCTTCTATTTAAAAACATAATAGCTTGCTCATCTCTATTTAAAACACCACACATGGCTTCATGAAGACTTCTGCTGAACATGGTTTTATTCCCAACTTTAAGCTCATCTCTCATATCCACAATTTCTATCTCTGGTAATTTTGCACCATCTGCTCTTTCATTTAATGTTATAAGCTCATATTCTCCTTGTGTTGCAGCATAGTAGGTTTCTATGGATGGTGTAGCTGAACCTAACACAACCTTACATCCCTCTAGCTGTGACTTTAGGCTTGCAATATCCTTTGCATTATACTTTGGATCACTGTCTGACTTATAACTGGTTTCATGTTCTTCATCTATTACAATAAGCCCTAAATTGGAAAAAGGTAAGAATATTGCTGATCTGGCTCCTATGGCAACCTTAACATTTCCCATCTTAACTCTCATCCATTCATCAAAACGCTCACCCGTGGATAATCTACTGTGAAATATGGCTACATCTCTTCCAAATCTTCCTTTGAATCTTTCAACCATTTGTGGAGTCAATGCTATTTCTGGAATTAAAATTATAGAATCTCTTCCTGCCTCCATTGTTTTTTTTACAAGATTCATATATATCTCAGTCTTTCCACTGCCTGTAATTCCATGGATAAGAAATTTATTTTTCATACTATGAATTAAAATTTTATCTACACATTTTTTCTGTATAGTATTTAATTCTTTTTCACCATAGGTTTTATATTCATCGTCATTAAATCTATTTACTACAGATTGTTCAACACCTAAAAAGCCGTGCTTGATAAGAGTATTAATAGTTGAAGTTGATATCTTGAAATTATTGCTTAACTCAGCCTTACTATATCTTCCATTATTCGCCTTGATAAAGTCCATTATTTTTATATAGTTTTCCTTATAATACTTATCACTTAAGGGCTTTATAAAAGTAATTACATTTTTCTTTTTAAAGGTAGCTCCTTTAGTTATTCCACTAGGAATCATTACTTTTATACACTCTAAATATGTACAAAGATATTTTCTTCTCATAAGCTTAATCAATTCTATATTTTCCTTTGTAAGATACTCCATACTATCATCTATAGAAGTAATATCCTTAAGCTTAGTATTATCTTCAACCTTATAAAATATATCCACTATAAACCCATATATCTTTTTATTTCCATTTCCAAAAGGAACAGTTACCATCCTTCCTATCTTCACCTTTGATTGAAGATTTTCAGGAACCCTATATGTAAAAATGTTATCTACTTTTACAGCTTCATTATTTACAATTATCCCTAAATACATTTCCATAACTCTTCCCTCCTTCCAATAGTTTATATAATAAAAAAAGCGACTTAGTCGCTTCTTTTACTTATTCCCTAATATCATATTAAAAAGCTCATGACCAACTAATCTTTTGCTCATATTATCAAGAGATTTACTGCTTCCATCTCTTTTTATAATTGTCACTCTGTTAGTATCTGTTCCAAAGCCAGCATCCTTCTCTGTTATATTGTTAGCAACTATATAATCCAGATTCTTACCTTCCAGCTTTTTATGAGCATTTTCTAATACATCATTGCTTTCAGCTGCAAAGCCAACTAAAATTTGATGTTTCTTATTTTCACCTAAAGTTTTTAATATATCACTATCCTTGGTTAGTTCTATTACTAAATTCCCTGGACCTTTTTTTATCTTCTGCTTCGAATAATCCTTAGGCTTATAATCAGCAACAGCAGCAGATTTAACCACTATATCACTAGTTTCATACTCAGCAAGAACAGCTTTCAGCATTTCTTCATTAGTTTCAACACTAACGAATTTTATTCCTACTGGTGCTTTCTCACTACTAGGACCGCTAACTAAAACTACTTCTGCACCTCTATCTCTTGCTTCAGTGGCAATAGCATAGCCCATTTTACCTGTTGATTTATTGCTTATAAATCTAACAGGGTCTAGATTCGCTCTTGTTGGGCCAGCTGTCACCAAAACTTTTTTTCCAACTAAATCCTTAGGCTCATGAAGACTTGATAAGATATAGTCAACTATAACCTCAGTATCTGCTAATTTTCCATCACCCACGTCACCACAGGCTAATCTTCCACTAGCTGGATTTATAAATTCGTACCCAAGGCCCTTTAGTTTAGAAATATTATCTTGAACTATTGGATTTGTGTACATATTAGTATTCATTGCTGGAGCAAAAATAACCTTTGCTCTTGTTGCCATAATAGTCGTAGACAGCATATCATCTGCAATACCATTGGCAACCTTGCCTATAATATTTGCAGTAGCAGGTACTACCACAAGTAAATCCGCTTTTTTAGCCAAAGATATATGTTGAATTTCAAATGCTTTAGGCTCTTCAAACATATCCTTAACAACCATATTTTGACTTAAAGATTGAAAACTTAATGGAGTAACAAATTCTTGAGCTGACTTTGTCATTATAACATGAACATTTATGTCATGCTTTTTAAGCTTACTTACCACATCAAGTGCTTTGTAAACCGCAATTCCACCACTTACTCCTATTACAACATTCTTACTCATACTAAACTAATCCTTCTTCCACACCTTCAGCATTTCCTGGAACTTCAGCTTCTTCTAGCTCTTCAGTAACAGCCTCTACACCTTCTTCAGTGGTAAGAATTTCATCTCTTTCTGTTACATCAATTGTACCTTCATTAACTTCATTTATAGCAATTGTTAATGGTTTAGCATCCTTATCATCAGTTTGTGGCTCTTTACCATCAATAAGCTGTCTTGCTCTTCTAGAAGTTGCTACAACTAAAGAATATCTGTTATCAACTCTTTTTAATAAATCTACAATAGATGGGTTTATCATTGAATTATTTTTATTCATATTAATTAGAACCTCCCTAATAGTTCATCTTTTATTTTAAACACTCTGCATTTCTCAGCAATTATAATACTTTCAATCTTCTTAACAGCTTTGTCAACTTCATCATTAACAACAGCATAATCATACTTAGAAGCAAAACTTATTTCATCATAAGCAGCTTCAAGTCTCGTTTTAAGAGACTCAGGAGTTTCACTGCCTCTATTAGTTATTCTATTTCTAAGCTCCTCCATAGACGGCGGCATAATAAAGATAAATACTCCCTCTGGATAGGACGACTTAATTTTTAATGCACCCTGTATATCTATCTCTAATATTACATCTTTACCTTCATCCAACAATCTTAATACTTCTGATCTTGGTGTTCCATAAAAATTACCATAGACCTCAGCATATTCTAAAAATTCATCGTTGTCTATTCTCTTTAGAAATTCTTCTCTTTCTATAAAGAAATAGTTAACTCCATCAACTTCTCCTGTTCTCGGCTTACGAGTAGTACAAGAAGTAGATATCCATATTGGATTTTTTTCAATTAAAGCCTTACATATAGTTCCTTTGCCAGCACCTGATGGTCCTGATACAACTAATAGTTGTCCTTTAGTACCCATATTATTCATCAACCTCATCAATATTTTCTTCTTCCTTAGCTGCAAGCTCTTCTTTAGATGATAATCTATGTGCAACTGTTTCCGGCTGTACTGCAGATAATATGATATGATCACTATCTGTAATTATTACCGCTCTAGTTCTTCTTCCATAAGTAGCATCTATAAGCATACCTCTGTCTCTAGCTTCTTGAATTATTCTTTTTATTGGTGCTGACTCAGGACTTACTATAGCTACTATTCTATTTGCTGAAACTATATTTCCAAATCCAACATTTATAAGTTTTACGCCCATGGCTGACCTCCTAATTATTCAACGTTTTGAACTTGCTCTCTAATCTTTTCAATGTCACTCTTTATATCTAAAGCAACATTAGTTAATTTTAAATCATTAACCTTAGATGCAATTGTATTTGCTTCTCTATTCATCTCTTGAACGATAAAGTCAAGTTTTCTTCCTATTGGCTCATTCATCTTTAAAGTTTCGAGAACTTGATTCACATGACTTTTAAGTCTAACGATTTCTTCATCAATGCAGGTTTTATCAGCCTGTAATACTACTTCCATAGCAATACGACTTTCATCGATATTTCTTTCTGTAAGAATCTCCTCAACTTTTTTAAGAAGTCTCTTTCTATACTCTTCTGATATTTCCGGCACTCTGTTATTTATTATTTCAACATTTTTCGAAATACATTCACACCTACTAGTAATATCTGCTAAAAGTTTTTTCCCTTCTTCTTCTCTCATACTGCATAAATTTGATACTGACTCCTCAAGTGCTGGTAATAACTCTTGCCAAACTTGCTCAATGTCTTCTTCCTTTTGTTTTAGAGTTAAAACCTCTGGGAATCTAGCCAATGTAGATGATGAAACATCATCTCTTAAGCTATATTTATCCTTAAGCTTATGAATGGCACTCAAATAGCTTGCTGCTATCTGTTCATTAAGTACAACCTCCATACTTTCTTTATCACCTTGGTTTTGGGTAACAAAAATATCTACCTTACCCCTCTTAACTTTTTCATTAACATACCTTCTAATATTATCCTCTAATGAAATTAATGTCCTAGGCATTCTGACATTCAGTTCAAAATATCTATGGTTAACTGTCTTCATTTCTATTACAAAACTAGATATTTCACCTTCTGATGTTCCTCTTCCAAAACCAGTCATACTTTTTATCATATACAACTCACCCTTCTGGCCCTTGATAAATTCTTTATCTATTATACATAAAGTGTATCACTTATTTCAACCCATAACCTAAAGAAATTTAAAGAAAATAGAAATATCTCTAAGAAAATCATAGGAATTTCACATTTCTCACCTCATAGATTTTTAAACGTAAAGAAACACCTCAAGGTGATTCTCATCCACTCAAGATGCTTCTTTAGATTTTTAAATGACTATATACTTTAAAATGACTATATAAATATAATTTTTAATATAAATACTACAGCAAGAATGTACACTACTCCAGACACTTTCTTTCTATCTTCAGCCTTACTTAAAAGGTTTGGTATTAAATTTAATATTGCATATGAAAGCATACCAATCATTAATCCATCACCTATGCTATAAGTTAAAGGCATTAAAGCTATTGTTAAGAATGCTGGAACTCCCTCTGTAAAATCTTCAAAGTCAATCTTTCTTACTGCATCCATCATAAAGAATCCAACAATGATTAAAGCTGGTGCTGTTGCACATCCTGGGATAGCTATAAATAATGGAGCTAGGAACATAGCTAATAAGAACATCACTCCAGTAACTATGGCTGCAAGACCAGTTCTAGCACCTGAAGCAACCCCTGCAGAGCTTTCTACGTAAGTTGTAACAGTAGAAGTACCCACAACTGCTCCGAAAGTTGTTCCAATAGCATCAACTAGAAGAGCTTTACCTGCATTTTTAACCCTTCCTTCTTCATCAACCATACCGATCTTTGAAGCAACTCCTACTAAAGTTCCTGCTGTATCAAAGAAATCTACAAATAAGAAAGTAAATACTACTGTCATAAACTCTGCAATTGCATTTCCATCACCAAACACTGAGAAGTCTAGTTTAAACGCAATTGGTGCTAATGATTTATACTCAACAATTCCATCTGGTAAGAATATCATCATCTCAGCAGCAGCTTCTGGATTGATTAACGCGAATCCCCATGCTGTTAGAGCACTAGCCGCTATTCCCCAAAGAATTGCTCCCTTTACATTCTTTTTAGATAAAACAACAATTACTATAATTCCTAATACTGTAACTAAAACTGTTGGACTTAAAAGATTTCCCATTGAAACCTTTGTTGAAGCATTTGAAACCACTATTCCCGCATTTGAGAATCCTATAAATGCTATAAATAAACCTATTCCTGCAGTTACTGCATATTTTAAGTTCGCTGGTATACAGTTAACGATAGCTTCTCTTACTTTTGTTAATGATAATATAATAAAGATGATACCTTCTACAAATACTGCTGTAAGAGCTATTTGCCAACTAATACCCATTTCTAAAACTACAGTGTATGCAAAGAATGCATTTAATCCCATTCCTGAAGCTAGTCCAAGTGGTAAGTTTGCATAAAGTCCCATTAATATGGTTGTTACACCTGCTGATAAACATGTTGCTGTTACTATTGCACCTGGATCCATACCTACTGCTGGATCACCTAACATATTAGCATTTACTGCAATTATGTATGCCATTGTTAAAAATGTAATAAAACCTCCAACAACTTCTCTTTTTACGTCAGTTCCATTTTCTTTCAGTTTAAAAAAATTCTCCATAAAACTTCCTCCTATTTTAGAAATATTTTTTATTTTCTGTCCAAAATTATAGCCACTGGAAATTCCCAGTGGCTCATTGCTTAACATAGGAATTTTCATAGTCGGATATTATCGGTCTCCGGTAGAAACATCTAATCCATCACATTAGATATATATGAAAATTAGTGGCGTTCTTCTCTCTATGAATTAATAATAACAAGATTACCAGCCTATGTCAATGTTTTTGCGTATATTTCTTCATTTTTCTCGCATAATATTCGGATTTAGTACCTTCCTTTCTCGAAAATCTCCCTTATCTCGTCAATGGAGTTCGTTCTTCCTAGTGCAAGAATTAATTTTATCCTAGCTTTTTGGCCCGGCATACTTTCTCCAAATATTACTCCCATATCCCTAAGTTGTTTTCCTCCACCTTCATAACCATAACTGTCAAGAACTCTTCCTTTGTAACACCTTGATACTAATACAACTACTACCCCTTTATCTATTGCACTTTTAACTGCATCAGCCATCTTCGGAGGTAGATTTCCTCTTCCCATAGCCTCTACTACAATACCCTTAGCACCTTTTTCAACACAAAAATCAATTAAAGCACCATCCATACCTGCACAGGATTTTATAAGTTGAACATTTGTCTCCATTTTATCTGTGTCTATGTACTCCTTAGTAAGACTTTCACGATAAAATCTCACTTCGTTACTGTCAACGATACCTATTGGTCCAAACTCTGGACTTTGGAATGTATTTAAATGCATTGAGTGAGATTTTGTTACCTCACTAGCACAATTTAGTTCATTATTAAGGCATACTATAACACCTCTATTTCTTGCAGCTTTAGATGTTGCTGTACAAATTGAAGCTGCTAAGTTTGCAGGTCCATCATAACCTAATTCCGAACTATTTCTCATAGAACCAGTAACAACAACCGGCTTTTCGCTTTTTATAGTTAGCTGAAGAAAATATGCCGTCTCTTCTAATGAATCAGTTCCATGAGTAACAACAACCCCATCTACATCTTCTCTATTTAAAAAGCTTTTTACATAATTAGATAATTCAAGCATAATCTCTGGAGTTACGTGAGGACTTGGAAGACTTGAAAAAGTATATGACTCCACTTCCGCATAAGACTCAATCCCCGTTACCATCGACATTATTTCTTCACCAGTCAAATTTGGTACAGCTGCCTTTATTTTCTCATCTACCTTCATTGATATGGTTCCACCATTAAAAATTACTACTACCTTACTCACCTTTTATACCTCCCATGGACAATTTAATAAGAATACTGATTCTTTTATCTCTTCTGCAATCTTCAAATATATATTATACTTTTAAATAAAAAGAAAAGATAGGCTTTAAATCCATCAAAAGAATTTAAAGCCTATCTTTTTAATATTATCCTTGGTACTACACTCGCAAAATCACTATTTTAGAAAAGTATTACCTACTACTGGATAAAATAATTATTAAATAATACTACTGCATACATTTCTTTAAATTATTATACAGATTAAGCCGCCGTTACCTTCATTAATGATCTTTTGAAGTGTTTTTTGTAATTTAATTTGAACATCTTCAGGCATCTTATATAGTTTATTTTGCAATCCTTCCTTAACTAACTCTTCTAAGGATTTACCAAACATATTACTTTGCCAAATTTGAGATGGATCATTTTCAAACTGCTCAAGAATTGACTTATAGAACTCTTCACTTTGCTTCTCACTACCCATGATTGGCTGAATTTCAGTTTCAATATCAGCTTTAATGATATGAAGAGATGGTGCTGAGGCTTTAAGTTTAACGCCATATTGATTTCCCTTTTTAACAATCTCTGGCTCCTCAAGCTTCATTTCAGAAAGCTGTGGTGCAACAAGACCATATCCTGTAGCATTAACTTCATTAATAGCTTCTTCTATCTTGTCATATTCAACCTTAGCTTTATAGAAATTTTCCATAATCCTTAAAAGATCATTTTCATTCTTAATATCTGTATTACATATTTCCCCTAAAATTTTATAAAATAACTCATGCTTAGGATTAATATCAATTGCAGAAGTTCCTTCTCCCATATTCATCTCTTTAATTTTTATGTCTGATAAGAATTCAATACCTTTAAATGCATCTAAACACTTCTTAACATCTCTAACCTTATATATGTCCTTACTCATTGCCTTAAGAATAGTCATAATATTAACTTTTAGCCAGTGATTTGCGCTTAAATTTTCGATCCATGATGGCATATCTACAGTTATCTCCTTTAATGGGAACTCTTTTAAAACTGTGTCAAATATATCCGTAACACCATCACTATCTAAGTTCATAACATTCATAGCCTTTACAGGAACATCATACTTGTCCTCTAACTCCCTTAAAATATCTTGGCATTCCTCAGAGTCTGGATTAACACTATTTAGAACTACCATAAATGGCTTATTAATTTCCTTAAGCTCATTTACAACTCTTTCTTCAGCTTCCTCATAATCGTCCCTGCTTATACCAGTAATACTTCCATCGGTAGTAACAAGCACTCCTATTGTTGAATGATCTGTTATAACTTTCTTTGTGCCAATTTCTGCAGCCTGCTCAAATGGAATTTCATAATCATGCCATGGAGTTGAAACCATTTTAGGTATCTCCTCTTCGGTATATCCCAAAGCATTCTTAACAATATATCCTACGCAGTCTACCATTCTAACCTTAAATTTTGTACCATCTCCAAATCCAATCTCTACTGCCTCATTTGGCACAAATTTAGGTTCAGTAGTATGGATTGATTTTCCTGAGCCACTTTGTGGCAACTCATCCTTTGCTCGTTCCTTTTTATGAGGATTTTCTATGTTCGGTATAACCATTAGCTCCATAAACTTCTTAATAAAAGTAGATTTTCCTGTTCTAACCGGCCCAACTACCCCTACATAAATATCCCCTTGAGTTCTTTCTGCTATATCTTTATATATATCAAAATTTTCCAAGGCTACCCTCCCACATCTAATTATTAACATTATATATATATTGCTTCGATTCCACATTATGCATTCTCATCAAAAAAATATATATATAAATAAAAGCTATTTTAAAAATTATTCATTTTTAAAATAGCTTAATACAAAATTATTGAATTATATTTACCTAAAGTTACTTTACATAATCTAAAAGTTCTTCTAAGGTAATATCCTTGTCATGACAAAGCTTACTGATATCTTTATCACCAATATATCTATAGTGCCATGGCTCATACTTATATCCTGTAATATCCTCTTTCTCTGCCTTATATCTAAGTATAAAACCATACTTATAGGCATTATCTAAAGCCCATTGTCCTTCCGGAGTGTTCTCAAAGTCTTCTGTTAAGTCTAAATTTACACTATGACTAGTAAGGTCAATTGCAAGCCCTAGTTGATGCTCACTAGTCCCCGCTGCTGCCACATAACCGGTTTCAACTCCACCATTACTTTGCAAATCATTATTGTAAAATAAAGATTGCAGACTATAGCTTCTATATCCACTACTAAGGAATATCTCATGCCCTGCTTCTTTAGCTGCATCTAAAAAAGCTTCTACATCATCAGCAATATCAGCTCTTACAAAGTTCTGCTCATTACTTCTATCCTTTGTAATACCAACATTAGGAATTACCATATTGTCAGGCTTATAATTTTCATCTACAGTATTCTTTTTATTAACCAGCTTAAAATATCCCTGCGTGTCAGCATCTATTGCTTTTCTAACCATTTGAACTTCTTCAGCAGTTAAAGGACCTATACCCTCTAAATTAGGTACCTCATTTAAGCCACCATTAGATATATTAGCATTACCTTGACCAACTTCATTTTCAGTTTGACTCATATTATTTCCTTGATCAGAATTAGTTGTATTTCCATTATCCCTCATTAAGAAAGTAATAAGAATACCTGCTAAAAACACTACGCTAACTATTAGAACTATTTTATTATCACTTTTCTTTTTATTTTTCTTTTTGCCACTCTCCATTGAGCCAAACTCTTTTTGCCCACTTTTTCTTTTTAAGTTATCCTTTTCATACATAGTTTTCTTACCTCCTTGTAGGCTTTCCACGAAGTCTTTATTAAAATAATCACCATTTAGATTCAAATATACACCTATACAGTTACATAATTCTTATCCACATCATTAATAATTTTTAATAGTAATATCATAACAAAGCTATTCTTGAACTATTGCTTTAAGAATAGCTTGTTATATGAAAGTTCATATACTTAAATAAATAAACCTTCTTCCTTATGACTTCTTACCATTAACTCTGTAACTTTATCTTTTGGATTTGATCCACTAAACAGCACTTCATATAAAGCAGCAGTTATAGGCATATCAACACCTGTTTTACACTTTAATTCATAGAAAGCTTTCACAGCCTCAATCCCTTCAACTACCATTCCAATTTCCTTTGTTGCTTCTTCTGCAGACATTCCACTACCAATCAAAATACCTGCTCTCCTATTTCTACTATGCATGCTGGTACACGTAACAATTAAGTCTCCCATACCTGTAAGACCATAGAAAGTATCCGGTCTTCCAGATAACTTAGTTCCCACTCTTATTATTTCGCTCATTCCTCTTGTCATAAGTGCAGCCTTAGTATTATCTCCATATCCTATCCCATCAGAAATACCTGCTGCAAGAGCAATAATATTCTTAAATGCGCCACCAATTTCTACACCTATTAAATCACTATTTGTATATACTCTAAAAGTATGGTTACTGAATAATCTTTGAACTTTTCTAGCAGCCTCCATATCCTTTGAAGCAGCTGTTACTGTTGTAGGTATATCCCTTGCTACCTCTTCAGCATGACTCGGTCCTGATAAAACCACTATAGAATGGTTCTGTATTTCTTCTTCTATTATTTCAGACATTCTCTTTAAAGTATGTTTTTCTATTCCTTTAGCAACAGTTACTACAATTTCATGCCCTTTTAAAAATGGTTCAACCTTTTTAGAAACTTCCCTGATAGCTTTTGAAGGTACTGAAAGCACTATTACATCTGCACCATCTACAGCCTCTTTTAAATCACTGTAGGCTGTAATACTTTCAGGTATTTGTACCCCTTTAAGATATCTTTCATTTTCTCTCTTATTATTTATTTCATCTACAGAGCTTTGGCTATGACACCAAATAGTACATGTCTCTCCTTTTTTTGAAAGCAAAACTGCTAAAGCAGTACCAAAACTTCCTCCTCCAATAAATGCAACTTTACTCATATTATCCCTTCTTCCATAAACTATTAAAGAAAATATCAACTTAGCATTTTTATTTAAACGAGCTATAAATAAATTACTTACTTGGTGAACTATATTAAATTAAACTCCTTTTCATATTCCATTCAAAGGAGTACTCTGCTAAATAAGTTCATATTATCTAATCAAAGATTTGAATACTCACCTATGAAGAAAGGCTTAAAAATAAATTTAAGCCTTTCTAACATAGCAATATAATTAATCTTCTTTTCTTTGTCTAAATATAAGCTTAATTCCTGTGCCTTTAAAGTCAAAGCTTTCTCTTAATTTATTTTCTAGATATCTCTCATATGAGAAGTGTAAAAGCGCTGGGTCATTTACAAAGAAAATAAATGTTGGTGGTTTAGTATCAACCTGAGTCACATAGAATATCTTTAACCTTCTAAGAGCTACTACCGGTGGCTCTTTCATAAGAACGGCTTTGCTTATAACATCATTTAATATACCTGTTGCTATTCTCTTAGAGTAGTTATCATAGCATTCTTTAGCCATGGACAATACTTTATTAACTCTTTGACCTGTAAGGGCAGATATAAATAAGTATGAAGCATAAGGCATAAAGTTTAGACCTGCTCCTATTCTTGCTTTAAACTCATTCATAGTCTTATCATCTTTTTCTATTAGGTCCCATTTATTAACAATAATCATAATAGCTTTATTAAGCTCATGGGCATATCCTATAATTTTTTCATCTTGATCAGTAATACCTTCTGTAGCATCTAAAACAAGAATACATACATCAGCTCTTTCAACAGCTGTTAATGTTCTAATAACTGAATATCTTTCTATCTCCTCTTTAACCTTGCTTTTTCTTCTAAGTCCAGCAGTATCAATTAATATGAACTTGCCTTCTTCTGTTTCAAGTTTACTGTCTATTGCATCCCTTGTAGTTCCAGGAATGTTGCTTACTATATTTCTGTTTTCACCTAAAAGCTTATTTATAAGAGAAGATTTACCTACGTTTGGCTTACCAATCATAGCTATTTTTATGTATTCTTCTTCTTCTTCATCTCCACCAAGATTATCAAAGTGAGCTACAACTTCATCAAGCATATCTCCAAGTCCTAATCCTTGAGTAGCAGAAATAGTAACTGGATTTCCTATTCCTAAGTTATAGAATTCAAAGGCATTATCTTCTAACTCTCTTCTATCAATTTTATTTACAACTAATACAATTGGTTTTCCTGATTTTCTAAGCATTTGAGCTACTTCGTAATCCGATGGGTGAAGTCCAACCTTACCATCTACTATAAATACTATAACGTCAGCCGTTTCTATAGCAATGTTTGCTTGTCTTCTCATCTGAACCATAATTATATCTTCATTAGTAGGCTCAATTCCACCTGTATCAATTATAGTAAAATTATGTCTAAGCCATTCAGCTTCAGCATAAATTCTATCTCTTGTAACTCCTGGTGTATCTTCTACTATGGCAATTCTTTTTCCTGCTAATTTATTAAAAAGTGTAGACTTACCTACATTTGGTCTTCCAACAATTGCAACTACTGGTTTTCCCATTTTAATCCTCCCTTAAATGTTCATTGATTATGGAAATTAAATCATCTCCTGTATAATCACAAAGAATAACTTTTCTGTTTAATTCCTTGGATAAATCACCTATGGTGTAATCATCAAGCAGTATCAACTCATCGTTGTCTGCTAACTCATAACCCTTCCTTATAATATTATTGGGAAGAATTATAAATTCATTAACTTCTCTTTCCTTTAAAGTGTTAACTATATCTGTTCCAGTTAAAAGACCTGTCACTGTTATAGTCTCTCCAAAGAACTTGTTTGGAATCATTTCTACTGATATTTTTATATTTTTATTTTTAGCTTCAATACTTTCTTTTATCTTTAAAATTTCCGGATAAACCAACGCTCCTGTAACAAAGGTAAATGTGCCGGATCCACTATTCTTTAATTCACCTATGGTAGAATCAATTGTATCTTTAAGAAGGGGTACCATACCTATTCCATCTTCAATTTGCTTAAACCCTTCATAATGTTCAGATTTAGGAAACTCCTTCCCAGCAACAATATAGAATTCATCAGATAATCTTACAAAAGGAGTGCCTGAATCATTAATATATTTCTCCTGCAACTCTTCGACCTCTTCTATCTGTTTTAAAGAAGTATCCTTAGTAAAGGTTTTTAAAATTGTTAAACCCTGTCTATGCTTAGTAACTCCAATTGGTACTACTGCAACACTTTTAACATTTGGATAAAGCTTATACAAATCTTCAATTGTTCTTGTTAACTCTTTACCATCATTTATTCCTGGGCAGCAAACTACCTGTGTATTTACCTCTATACCTCCAGCAGCTAACCTCTTTAGTATATCATATATGTTACCTGCAAATCTATTCTTTAACATCTCTACTCTTAACTCTGGATTTGTAGTATGAACAGATACATTAATAGGACTAATTTTATATTTAATTATTCTATCAATATCTTCATCCTTCATATTTGTCAAAGTCAAGAAATTTCCTTGTAAGAATGAAAGCCTTGAATCATCATCCTTAAAGTAAAGAGTATTTCTCATTCCCTTTGGAAGCTGATCTATGAAACAGAACACACATTTATTATGACAACTCATCGGTTTATCAAGAATCCCCTCTTTAAAAACTAATCCTAAATCTTCATCATAGTCTTTTTCTATTTCTATCTCCCAAATCTCTCCGTCTTTTTTTTCAACTTCTATCACAAGCTCTTCATCAGTTACTAGATATTTATAATCAATAATATCTTTAACATCATTGCCATTAATACTTAGCAATCTGTCACCAACTTCTAATTCTACTTCTTCAGCAATAGAGCCTGGAACTATCTCCTTTATTTCATTTTTCATTTTTTAGCTCCTTTATCTTGCATAAGTTATTTGTATTAAAATTTTACACACTCCTACTAATTGATTTAAATAGGAGTTTCTTACTTTTACAACAAATCTTCCATTTCCCGTCCCATGGAAACACATTATACCACTATTATGTTATATTATCTTAATTATATCACCTCGTCAATGTTCCTCTTTCAAAAACACCACATTATCCTTGATTTTTATAACATAACATAAAAAAAGTTGACTATACAAATAATAGACAACTTTCTACTTTATCATTCACTTTTAGAATTAATTTAACTCTACTCTTTCTCCAGTTTGTAAATATATTATTCTTTCACATATATTAGTAGTATGATCTGCCATTCTCTCTAAAAGCCTGCTAACAATTAAAAATCTACAACACTGGTTTATTACCTCTGGTTTTACCCTCATGATTTCTTTAACTTCATCAAAAATTCCCTCATATAAATCGTCAACCTCATCATCCATATCACAAATCTGACGAGCTAAAGAAACATCCATATTTACATATGCTTCTAAAGTTCCTTCAATCATTTTTTCTACAACTTCACCCATTTTAGGTATATGAATAAGTTTTTTTACATACTCTTCATCTTTTAATAAAATAGTTATCTTTGCAATATCAACGGCATGATCAGCTATTCTTTCTAAATCGGTTATAATTTTTGTAGCTATAAATATATTCCTTAAATCTACTCCTAAAGGATTCTCTGTAACCATTAGTTTAATGCAGTTATTTTCAATTTCAGCTTCATAATTATCTACAATGTCATCTCTTTTTATAATTTTCTCAGCTAAAGCTGCATCATGGTTTTTTAAAGCTTCTATACTATCCTTTACTTGTATTTCAACTTGCGTTCCCATGTTTCTCAAATCTTCATGAAGTTTATTAAGCTTTATGTCAAAACTACTTCTAACCATAGTATTCACCTCTAATAAATATTTTTTTCTATACTATATAAGTCATTTTTGTTGTAAATGACTTAGCCGAACCTTCCAGTAATATAATCTTCTGTTCTTTTATCCTGTGGTCTCTCAAACATATCCTCTGTATTACCATATTCAATTACTTCACCACTTAAGAAAAATGCTGTTTTATCTGCTATACGTCCAGCTTGCTGCATGTTATGGGTAACTATAATTATAGTATATTTTTCCTTTAAAGCATCAATTAACTCTTCAACCTTTGCTGTAGAAATTGGATCTAATGCCGAAGTAGGCTCATCCATCAAAATAACCTCTGGTTCAACTGCAATAGTTCTTGCAATACACAATCTTTGTTGTTGTCCACCAGATAACCCCATGGCACTTTTCCTTAATCTATCATTAACCTCATCCCATAAAGCTGCACCTCTAAGTGACCTTTCAACTATTTCATCTAATTTTTTCTTATCCTTTATTCCATGAATTCTAGGTCCATAAGCAACATTATCATAGATAGACATTGGAAATGGATTAGGCTTTTGAAAAACCATTCCTACCCTTTTTCTAAGTTCAATTTCATTTAAATCTTTATATACATCATTTCCATCAAAGAAAACCTGTCCTTCAATTCTAACACCATCAATTAGATCATTCATCCTATTTAAAGTTCTTAAAAATGTGGATTTACCACATCCTGATGGTCCTATTAGTGCTGTAACACTATTTTTCTCTATTTCTAAATTTATTCCCTTTAGAGCCTTGTTATTACCATAATAAAGCTCCAAATTTTTCGTAGAAATTACTGACATACTATTTCCTCCTACTTCTTCTAACATACTAAATATCCAATCCTATTATTAACTTATTAGTTAGCTTTATTTATTTTTCTAGTTATAAGTTTAGCCACAATACTTAAAATTAAAATTACAAATATTAAAATTATGCCAATTGCACAGGCCAATCTTATATCTCCAGTTTCCTTAGTTACTAAGTAAGCATGAACTGTAAGAGTTCTACCGCTAGACATTAACCCCTTTGGCATTGCAGCCACTGTACCAGCTGTTAAAAGCATTGCTGCTGATTCACCAATTATTCTTCCTATAGACAATATAACTCCTGATATAATCCCTGGCATTGCACTTGGAACTATTATTTTGTGAAGAACTTCAAACTTAGTTGAACCTAACCCAATAGCTCCTTCTCTATAACTTACCGGCACTGTTTTCAAAGCTTCCTCCGTTGTTCTAATAATTACTGGAAGAACAATAATTGCTAAAGTTAATGAACCTGCTAATATAGAAAATTGAAGCTTTAATGCTGTTACAAAGAATACTGTACCAAATAATCCGTAAATAATAGAAGGAATTCCTGCAAGGCTTTCTGTAGCAAATCTTATAACCTTAACAATAGGCCCTTGTTTTGCATACTCTTGAAGATATATGGCCCCCCCTATTCCAATAGGTATTGAGATTAAAAGAGATACTAAGACCGTAAGCAGTGTTGTAACTATCATTGGAAAAATTCCGCCACCTTCAGCTGGTGAATAATCTCCAAAGATAAAATTAAAACTAATTAGCCCTAGACCTTCTTTAAATATATAACCTATGATAATCACAAGAATTGCTATGGTTATAGCTGCAGATAACCATAGAATTGAATTTAAGATATTGTCTTTTACTTTTCTCATCCTAATTACCTGCCTTTGCTGATATTTTTGCTAATATGAAGTTAAGAAGAAGTATAAATGAGAATAAGACTACTCCTGTTGCAAATAACATTTCTTCATGAGTCCCAAATGCATATCCCATCTCTAAAGCTATGTTAGTAGTTAATGGTCTTACACCATCGGTTATGCTCTTTGGTATAACAGGACTGTTTCCTGCTACTAATATTACTGCCATGGTTTCTCCAATGGCTCTTCCTGTTCCTAAAACAACAGCTGCCAAAATACCTGATTTTGCTGCTGGAAGAACAACTTTAAATATTGTTTCAATTTTGGATGCACCTAAAGCTAACGAAGCTTCCTTATAATATTGTGGCACTGATCGAATAGCAGTCTCAGCTACAGATATAATAGTTGGCAGCATCATTACTGAAAGTACAATTATAATTGCAAGTAAACTCTGACCTTTTGGCAAATTAAGCTTATGTTGAATTGTAGGTACTATTACCCCTAGTGCAAATACACCAAATAAAACGGAGGGTATTCCTGCTAATAGTTCTACTCCTTGAGACAACACTTTTGCAACTTTCTTTGGAGCAATTTCAGCAATAAATACTGCTGTCAATATTCCAATTGGGACTCCAATAATCAAAGAGCCTAAAGTACCGTAAATCGATGCTAGTATCATTGGTAGAACCCCAAATTTATCAGCACTAGGCACCCATTCCTTTCCAAAAATAAAATCAAAGAAAGAATACCCTTTAGATATAAAAGGTGTTAGCCCTTTGTAAAATACGAATCCTATTATTATTAACAAACTGAGTACTGCTACTAAAGCGCATAATCTAAATATATTTTCAGAAGCTGCATCTATTGCATATTTTGCTCCCTTCTTTCTCTTTGGCTTATTTTGTGCTTTTTTTATTGCTTTATTTGCCATATAATTAACCTCCAATTCAAGTACAACAGGCATTCGAGATTATATTCTTCTCAAACGCCTGTGTCACTGTAAGGTACTACTTACCTAATTTAATTCCGCCAGCCTCTTCAACTATAGCCTGACCCGCATCACTTAAGATATAATCTATAAACTTTTTACCATCTTCAGTTATTTTAGACTCAGTGTAAACTAATATAAATGGTCTTGATAATGAATATGTTTTTGCAAGTACATTTTCTGGTGTCGGTTCTACATTATCTACCGTCAATGCCTTAACACTTGTATCTACTGTTTCAAAAGAAACATAACCTATTGCATTTTCATTTGTTGCAACTGTTGTTTTAACACTGCCGTTCCCGTCTGCTATTGTTGCTGTTTTCTCTAACTCCTCTGATGTAAAATCTACCAATTCTTGGAATGCACTTCTTGTACCTGAACTTTCATCTCTTGATACTACAACTATTGGAGCATCTTTTCCTCCAACTTCTTTCCAGTTAGTAATCTTTCCAGTATAAATTTCTTTAATTTGATCCATTGTTAAATTTGTTGCCGTATTGTTTGGATGTACTATAAGTCCTATTCCATCGAAAGCAATTACTGTCTCTTTAACTTCAGCCTTTTCTTCATCTTTTAATTCTCTTGATGCCATTCCTATTTCACTAACACCAGAAATAGCATTTTTTATTCCTGCAGATGAACCAATCTGCTGAATTTCTATATTAACATTAGAATTTTCTTTTTTATAAGCCGCCGCTTCCTTTTCCATTAATGGTCCTATTGAAGTTGAACCTGAAATTGTTATTGTTGCTGATTTAGAACCATCATTTGAAGCTCCCTCACCTGAATCCTTAGAACCACATCCTGCAAGAATTCCTATAGACATTGTTGCCACCATTGCTGCTATTATAATTTTTATTGACTTCTTTTTCATAATCTTTACCCCACATTCTTTTTTATTTTTCTTTAATCTATTTCATTTCTTTTCCTTACAAGACTTATTATATTCTCTCTTGGTTAAGGTATTATTATACTAATATTAAAAAAACTTTACCTATGTTAATTAAATTTTACAATCATTAAAACAGATTTTAGTTATTAACATATAACAAAAGCACCAGAAAGCTTTACCTTCTGGTGCCAACATTATTTTACTATAAATTAGCTAAATCAAACTAGATCCGAGTAATCATCTAATAACTCG
The DNA here is from genome assembly GCA_029851835.1 of Clostridium sp. Lineage (GTDB taxonomy): Bacteria > Bacillota > Clostridia > Clostridiales > Clostridiaceae > Clostridium_J. The sequence goes on from JARKVD010000017.1 coordinate 202,995, forward strand.
CCCAACATCTATAATCTAGATTTAGGAAAGGTTACAATAAATTTAGTACCTACCCCTATTTTACTCTCCACTTTAACATTACCATTAAAGCCAATTATGATATGTTTTACTATTGCAAGTCCTAATCCAGTTCCACCCTTAGCCCTTGATCTCGCTTTATCAACCCTATAAAACCTCTCAAATAACCTAGGAATAGCCTCCTCATCAATCCCAATTCCCGTGTCTTCAACTATAATTGAAAACTCATCATTTGAAACACTTTTCTTAACAGTAACTTTATCTCCTGACTCACTATATTTAATGCCATTATCGATTAAATTAATTAACATTTGCTTAAGCTTATCTTTATCACCAACCATTACAGGAAGTTCCTCACCTGATACTTCCATGGCAATTCCTTTTTTATCTGCTATATGTTTCATCATATCCACAACATCTTCAATGACCTTGTCAGATGAAAACTCTTCTTGTTTAAATTCCTGTTTCTGCTCAATATGTGATAAAAGTAGTATATCAGAAATTAATCTTGTAAGCCTTTCAGCCTCTTCATCAATAATATCTAAGAACTTACTCTTTGTTTCATCATCATCCACATCTCTCAATGTTTCTGCAAACCCTCTAATAGACGTTAATGGTGTTTTCAATTCATGAGATACATTCGCTACAAACTCTGTCCTCATATTCTCAAGCTTCTTAACTTCAGTAATATCCTGAAGCACTGCAACCGCTCCAATATGTTGATGATTATTAACAATAATATCAGCACTTCTTCCCCTTAGATATTTTACTGTTGGTGATTTTATTTTATACTCTTGAAGTTCATGTTCACGCATTGAAAACATCTCTTTAAAATCAATATCCATACATATCTTTTCAACACTACTTCCCACTACATCACCACTGATATTAAATATATTTTTTGCATAATTGTTTATCATGATTATTTTTCGGTTATTATCAATAGCAATAACTCCACTTTCCATACTTTGAAGTATAGCCGACAACCTGTTCTGCTTTTCACTAGCTTCATTCAAGCTACTTTCAACCTTGTCAGCCATATTGTTAAAACTTTGTGCAAGCTTTCCCAACTCATCCTTAGATGTCACCTTAACTCTCCTGTTTAGCTCTCCATTACTAATTCTAGAGGTTATAAAATCTAAATCTTCTATAGGCTTCACAAAAATATATGAAAGTTTATTAGCAATCCAAAGTGATAGTAACAGCATGATAATTATAGCACCTACATACCACAAGAAATATGTGCTTCTTAATGCATTCACACCATCAATTGCCTTGGCAGCTCTAATAACTTCTCCACCAGATAATGCCATGGCATAGTACATTGTGGAACTTTTTTCAGTCATGCTGTATCTGGCAGTATAAGCTTCACCTTTTTTTCTTGCTTCCTTAACCTCTTCTCTATCATTATGATTTTCCAACAGATCTGTTTTAGTAAAAGAGTCATATTCTACATTGCCATCTTTATTTATAATAGTTATTCTTACATTTCTTCCCTTAAATTTTTGTATTAAGTCTTCTGCTTTTGAAAAATCCTTATCCTCTATATATCCCTTCAACATATATGTATATAAATTCAAATCTTTTTTTGTAGCATAATCTGCTTCATAAGTTGAGACAGCATAAAACAGCATAATTGTAAATATTAGTATAAAAACTAATGCTCCAAAGATATACAGCATTAGTTTTCTTTTCATTGTACCCTTAAATTTGTTTTTCATAATTTTCCCCACAATTGAACTTGTATCCAATACCCCTTATAGTTTGTATATATACTGGATTCTTATCATCATCTTCAATTTTCTTTCTTAGGTGTCTAACATGAACATCCACAGTTCTTGTTTCACCCACATACTCATAACCCCAAATCTTTTCAAGCAGAAAATCTCTTGTCATCACTCTTCCTTTATTTTTAATTAGAATTTCTAAAAGCTCGAACTCCTTTAAAGTAAGATCAACCTTATTTTCACCCTTAACAACTTCATGTTCACGGAAGTTTATTGTAACAGTGCCAAATCTAAAACTATCACCATCCTGCTTAAACCCACTTCTTCTTAAGATAGCTTTAGCCCTTGCAACTAATTCCCTTACTGAAAATGGTTTAGTTATATAATCATCAGCACCTAATTCTAACCCTAAAATCTTATCTAGTTCTTCCCCTTTAGCAGTAATCATAACAATCGGAATGCTCTCTATGGCAGGATTTTTCCTAATATTTTTACATACATCTAAACCATCCATTCCAGGAATCATTAAGTCTAAGAATATCAAATCAGGCTTTTTAGTTTCTGCCAGCTTCAGCGCATCAAGGCCATTATCTGCTGTAATAACATCAAACCCGTTCTTTTCCAAATTGAACTTAATTAGCTCTTGAATATGAGCCTCATCATCAACTACTAACACTTTTTTTATTATAGACATTATTAATCCTCCTCATTAGCAAACACAAAAGAAAATAACCTTCCCTTTGACTCATCCTTCTTTCTGTAGGAAAATAATTTTGTTTCTTCACTACAGTAAGTACATAAATTCACAGCTATAATGTTTTCTGGGATTATTCCTGCTTTTAAAAGCTCAACTTCCACACACCTTTGAAGATTTAAATTTCTACCTTCATTTATATCTTCATTTTTGAAAATCTCATTTTGTTTGAATGTATCAATGAGCTCCTCACTAACTTCATAACAGCATACTTTATTATGCGGACCAATAAATGCCTTCATATTTTTAGGTTTGCTGCCGTAAGTTTCTATCATTTCATTTACTCCATGCAATACTATATTATTTAAAGTTCCTTTCCAACCACTATGAATCGCTGCCATAACACCTGTCACTTCATCCACTATAATTACTGGTACGCAATCTGCAGTAAAAACTCCAATAAGTACCCCTTTTTCTTTTGTCACAATGCCATCACCGTTAAGATCAGTTATCATTTTACTTCCATCATAGCAATGAACTTTAGTACCATGTATTTGGTTAAGAAAAATCACTTCATTAACATTAAACCACTTTTTTAAACTAATCAGATTTTCTTGACCTTCTGGCAAGAATTTATTAAAGTTTAACCCATTTTCTGCAGTTGAAAATCCGATACTTATATTTTTTATAGTATAAATTAAAAACTTATTATTTTCATTAATAGAGACATTCATTACTTTCCACCACTTAATCTTTTTATTTCCTCAATAAAACTATTAATATCATCAAATTTTCTATATACAGATGCAAATCTTATATATGCTACCTCATCCATGCTTCTTAATTTATCCAAAATCATTTCTCCAATTGTTTCAGAACTAATTTCACTAGTCATTGTATTATTAAGTTTCTTCTCAATAGCATTAACTAAATGCTCTATATCAGCTCTAGAAACCGGTCTCTTTTCACAAGCACGTATTACACCATTAATAATTTTATCCCTGCTAAAAATCTCTCTTGTGAGATTTCTTTTAATAACAAATACTGGTATATCCTCAATTTTCTCATAGGTAGTATATCTTCTATTACATGCTAAGCATTCACGTCTTCTTCTTATAGCTCCATCATCCTCAGTTGCTCTTGAATCAACAACCTTGCTTTCTTCTCCACTGCAGTAAGGACACTTCATATATTATCACATCCTTTTTTTAGTTATATATTATGATTATACACAATATATTTACTATTTGTATATAAAAATTTTGAAACACCTTACTTTTCAAAGGTTTCATCACCATCAACTAATATTACATCTATTCCTATCTTTTTAATCCTCTCCCATGGTATTTCAAAATCTTCCCCCTTAGAAAACCAACCTGCTTTTTGTGTTGGTATCGTTATAGCTTCTATTTTATAATCCTCACAATTAACCTTTAAATCTTTTATATATCCCAATTTTGCCCCTGTATTTATATCAATAATCTCCATTGTCCTTAAACTGCTTATTGCAAACATTGATGTTTCCATAACTCTTCCCCCTTAAAAATTATATCACTTAATCTATATTCCTTTTTGCATTTTATAGAACTTTCAAAATTAAAAAAAGAGCCCTGAGGCTCCTTTTATTTACACATGCTTTCTCATATGCTTTAATGCTGTTTTCTCCAATCTAGATACCTGTGCTTGAGATATCCCTATCTCATCTGCTACTTCCATTTGAGTTCTTCCTTGAAAGAACCTCAAGTTTAAAATTAGTTTTTCTCTATCAGTAAGCTTTTTCATGCCTTCTTTAATAGAGATACTTTCAAGCCAGCCATCATCCAAATTTTTACTGTCACTTATTTGATCCATTACAAATATAGCATCTCCTCCATCATGATAAATTGGCTCAAAAAGTGATATCGGGTCTTGTATTGCATCTAGTGCAAACACTACTTCTTCCTTAGGCATTTCTAATTCCTTAGCTATTTGAGATATACTTGGTTCTTTGTTATCCTTACTAACTAGTTTATCTCTAACCTGCAGAGCTTTGTAGGCTATATCCCTTAAGGATCTACTTACTCTAATGGAATTATTATCCCGAAGGTACCTCCTAATTTCCCCAATAATCATGGGAACAGCATAAGTAGAAAACCTAACATTTTGACTCAAATCAAAATTGTCAATGGCTTTCATAAGTCCTATACAGCCAACCTGAAACAAATCGTCAACATTTTCCCCTCTGTTATTGAATCTTTGGATTACACTTAATACTAATCTCAAATTCCCTCTTATAAAATCTTCTCTGCAATTCTTGTCACCTTCCTTTATTTTAATTAACAATTCTCGCATTTCTTTTTCTTTTAAAACAGGTAACTTGGAAGTATTGACACCACATATTTCGACTTTATTAATCATCATAAGGTCTCATTCCCTTCAGAATAATTACATTAGAATTATTTCCCCACGGGCATTTTTTATACTAAAGACAACCTTACAACATTTTATTAATTTCTTTTTTTAATCTTTTTATGATTCTTTTTTCCAGTCTTGAAATATAGGATTGAGATATTCCAAGCATGTCAGCCACCTCTTTCTGCGTCTTTTCATCCACTCCATTTATTCCAAACCGAAGTTCAATAATCTCTCTTTCTCTACTACTTAATTTTCCCATAGCTATACCCAAAAGCTGTTTATCCACTTCTTCTTCAATATAGTTATATACAACATTACTATCTGTTCCTAAAATATCAGAAAGAAGAAGTTCATTCCCATCCCAATCTATGTTTAAAGGTTCATAAAATGAAATCTCTGTCTTTATTTTATTATTTCTTCTAAGATACATAAGAATTTCATTTTCTATGCATCTAGATGAATAAGTAGCTAGTTTGATTTTTTTCTCTGGTGCAAAAGTATTTACAGCCTTGATTAGTCCTATGGTTCCTACTGAAATTAAATCTTCCACATTTACCCCTGTATTTTCAAACTTCCTTGCAATATAAACTACCAACCTTAAATTTCTCTGTATTAATATGGAACGAATACTTTCGTCTCCCATTTCTAAATGTTCAACAAGTGCTTCTTCCTCTTCTTTTGTAAGGGGTGGTGGTAGGGCATCATTGCCTCCGATATAGTCAATTCTTCTAGCAAAAATTTTAAATCTACCTAAAAATCTACTTAATAAACTTTGTATCTTGTCCTTAACATCATTTAATATCTTAGATATATTACTCATTACAATAACCCTCCTATTCTATAATCCCCCTTGGTAAAAGTCCGTTATAATCATCATGCTTACTAAGTTTCTTATCACTAAATGCCAATATCGCTTTTTCTTCCCTTAAGTTTCCATCAACATCAATTTTAATATTATCCGGCCTTATCCCTATTAATTTACCACCATAGCCACTAACCACAGAATATGGAATGGTATAAGTATTATTACTTTCAAGATTCATTTCTTCAAATAATCGTTTTTCAACTATTATCACTGGTAAATTAGTTACAGGTTCCCTAAGCTCATTACCTGTATCTAAAAAAGTCTTAACCTTAGTTTTTATTCCATTAATACTTACTTCTATGCTATAAATATAGCTTGTTAACTGTTTCCTCTCCTTAACGTACATTATAATTCTATTGACAACTAAATATAAAATCATTAAAGCTAAAATAATATTTTTATATGAAAAACTATATATCACAGATCCTGAACTTAAGGCTGTATTATCCTGTATTGCCAAGTAGAATGCCACTCCAGCCAAAAGCATTGAATATAATATAAATATGAAACTTCCTTTTACTAAAGCTAATAAATCCCTATGCCCTAATACTATAAAAATCATTACAAATGCCATAGCTATCTTAAAAGGAGCTGCAGTAAAAATCTCAAGCCATGGTATTACAACTGTTACAACATATAGACTTCCAAAAATTGACGATATTATAAGACGCGACATTGAAGTTCTCTTTTTAATAGTTTGAACTGTGGTTCTCAACAAAAATAAATTTATCAGAAAATTTTCTAACAAAAGTACATCCAAGTAAACTACCATGACCTTACCTCCCTAAAAAATATTATATATACTTCTCTGGGTAAAATTTGTAAAATTGTACTACTAATTTGAAAATTATTCCTTTGATTTTATTCCATTTTACGATGAAATTTGCCTAGGTTTTCACTTTATGTAATGTATATTACAAATAATATTTTATTTATTTTTTTTAATATTTCATTTCTCCCTTTAACTCTATAAAACAATAAAAATTTCATTTTACTTATTTATGATAGCTTCAATAAATTCAATAAAAAAAGTGATAGGAATTAAATCCTACCACTTCTTCAAGTTATACTTATCTCATATTTTTTCTTAACCATGTTGGCACTGTATAATCATCGCTATTTGATTTAGTTGCTTGACCCTCAGCTTTAGTTGCCGCTGCCTCATCCTTAACAGTAGACTTAATTACAGTCTCAGCAGCGCTATTTGCAACCTTACCAACTTCACTATCAAAACCAGTTGCTATTACAGTTATTCTTATTTCATCATTTAAGCTTTCATCTATAACCGCACCAAATATAATATTTGCATCTGGATCAGCTTCTTCTTGTACTATTTGTGCTGCTTCATTAATCTCTAAAAGAGATAAATCAGAACCACCAGTTACATTTAAAAGAACTCCAGTTGCTCCTATAATAGATGTTTCTAATAGAGGACTTGAAATAGCTTCTCTAGCAGCATCTTGTGCTCTATTATCACCTTTTCCAACTCCAACCCCCATATGTGCAAGACCTTTATTTACCATTATTGTACTAATATCTGCAAAGTCTAAGTTTATAAGACCAGGAATAGTAATAAGGTCTGATATACCTTGAACACCTTGTCTTAACACATCATCAGCCTTTTTAAATGATTCTACTAAAGTTGTTTTCTTATCAACTAAAGCTAGTAATCTTTCATTTGGAATTGTTACCAAAGTATCTACTGATTGTTTTAAGGAGTTAATTCCACCTTCTGCATGGATCATTCTTTTTCTTCCCTCAAATGGGAATGGCTTTGTAACAACACCTACGGTTAAAATCCCCATAGATTTTGCTATTTCAGCTACTACTGGAGCAGCACCTGTTCCAGTTCCACCACCCATTCCACAAGTAATGAATACCATATCTGAACCCTTTAAGGCTTCAGTAATTTCATCTTTGCTTTCTTCTGCAGCTTTTCTCCCAATTTCAGGATTTGCACCAGCTCCAAGACCTCTTGTAAGCTTGTCTCCTAATTGTATTTTTGTATCTGCTTTTGAAAGAAATAGAGCTTGTTTGTCAGTATTGATACCAATAAACTCTACATTTTTTAATCCAGCCTCTATCATTCTATTCACAGCGTTATTTCCACCGCCACCGCAGCCTATTACTTTAATTTTACATAACTCTTCGTTTTGAACATCGAAATCTATCACTTTGTTACCTCCTCATTAGAAAAACCTTTTAATAATCCTTTTAGCTTTACCATAAATTTGTTTTTGCCTTTACTTTTGCCTTCAACTTCTAAAACATTACATGCTAAATTTTCAACTTCAATTAAATCTAATTTTTTACTTAAAACATATCCTATTATGCCAATGGCAGTTGAATAAATTGGATTTGCTGCTCCTACATATTCAGGCACACCAATTCTTACAGGTTTTCCAAGAATTTCAGTAGCAATATTTAATATATCTCTAAATTGAGATATTCCTCCTCCAACTAACACATAGCTTTCTACTTGGGTACTTAGTTCTTCGGCTTCTAAACGCTTTAAAATTAATTCTAAAACTTCTTTAACTCTTTCACAAATAATTTCTTCAAGCATTAAATAGTCAATTTCCTTTTTCCCATTCCCTACTGTTGTGACTCTAATGGTATGTTTTTCATTAGAATTTCCCCTTAATAAGGTGTTGCATTTAAATTTTAATTTTTCACTTTCTTCTCGTGACAACTTCAAACAAATTGATATGTCATTTGTTATTGTATCTCCTCCTAATGGTATTGAAAAGAAATCAATGAATTTGTCACCTTTAAATACTGAAACCTCAGAATTAGCGCTTCCGATATCTATTAAAGCTACTCCTTTATGAAGTTCACCTTCACTCAAAATATCTTTAGACATGCCAATAGAATTTACTATCCAGCCTTTAACTTTGATTCCAGCATCATTTAATATTTTTTTATATTCATTAACATATTTATTATTAACTATAAATGCATTTCCCTCTGATTCAAGAATAGTTGCCTTCATACCTATAGGATTTCTTATACTTCTCATCCTATCAACTATGTATTCCTCTATATCAACTTGTACAATTTCTTGATTTTTGTTAACACAAAACTTAGCAACTTCACCTACATTTACTACATCTTCTATGTCAATTTCTTTTGAAGCAGGAAACGACACAACTCCTTTAGTATTTACAACTTCACACATGGAAATAGGAACAGATGCATATACTTCTCTTAGAGGTTCACCAACAATGTCCTCTAATCGACTTATTACACTATTTACTGTAGCAGAAACATCAGCTCCTTCTACCTCTGCCTTTACTTCACTGTAGTCTGATGTAGTAATACCAAGTAACTGTATACTATTATCACTGGCTAGCTTGCCAACTGCTCCACATATCTTTGAAGAACTTATATCTAGCCCAACAATGTAATCATTCATCTTACTATTCCCCCAACATTTTTAACTTCCAAAGAAGTTTACCGTGTTACAAAGCTATATTCAACACAAAAGCTCAAATTCCTTCAAATTTGCGGAATAATTTCTAAACAACTTTGGTGAAACATGTCTATAAATTCTTTTCAGATTATAAATATGCCATTAAATCATTAATTTTATAATTATAGTATAAAACCTCTTCAAGAAAAATACAATAGTAAAATACTGCTATTTGTTCATATCTGCTATACTTTTATAAAGTTTTCTACTTTATTTAAATTTTATTATAAGCAGATAAATTATTCATTAATGATAAGGTGACTAATCTTATTCATTGCCATCTCCATTGTCTGCATTCCAAATTTAGCAGATGTCTCCATCATAGATGGTATTTGGTGAATCTTACCCTCTCTTATTAAATTCTGAATAGCTGGAGTACTCACCATTATTTCTAGGGCTGCCATTCTACCACTATTATCTTTCTTCTTATATAGTCTTTGACATACAACCCCTCTTAAGATTGTGGAAAGCTGATTTCTTACTCGCAGTTGCTGTTCTGCTGGAAAATAATTTATAATTCTATCAATAGTTTTATATGTATTTATAGTATGCAACGTAGAAATTACCAAGTGTCCAGTTTCAGCTGCTAAGAGACATGCTGACATAGTCTCTAAATCTCTGATTTCACCTACTAGAATTACATCAGGATCTTCTCTTAGAACTGCTCTTAATCCATTATCAAAACTCCTTGTATCACGCCCAACCTCTCTTTGATTTATTATGGACATGTTATGAGCATGTAGATACTCTATTGGATCTTCCAGGGTTATAATATGCCTCTTCTTATTTATATTAATTTCATTTATCATAGCTGCCATTGTTGTACTTTTACCACTTCCAGTTGGTCCAGTTATTAATATTAACCCATCCTTATAATTTGTTAATTCCTTAATAACTTCTGGATGTTTTAGGTCATCTAAGGATGGTATTATGTAGGGGATAACTCTAATTGCAATTGTGTCGTATCCTCTTTCCTTATACACATTAACTCTGTATCTTCCTACTCCTTCAAGGCTATATAACTTATCCCATTCTCCAACTTCTAAATACTCAGCATAATTATCTCCTAAAATTTCTTTACTGTATTTCATCATATCTTCTTCTGTTAAGTCAATATTAGTTATCTTAATCAATTCACCATTTTTTCTTTGCACTGGTGGAATTCCTACTGATAAATGTAAATCAGATCCCCCTTCATTTACAACATACTCTAAAAGTTTTGATAATCTCATCGCTAACACTCCTTATCTAAAATTCTCCTTATTCAGTTTACTATAAATTCAAGCTTTTTCCAAGAATTTCATTAACCTTTATGACCTTTATTATAAAACAAAGTGATGAAAATTTTATTTTTTCATCACTTTAAAGTTATTATCTTTTTATACTCCTCACTCCTAAGCTTTTTAAAGCTTTTCTAGAGAATCTCTCCCATATTAAACTCTTTTAATAGTTTTTTCAGAGCCCTTTTTTCTATTCTAGATACATATGATCTAGAAATACCCAATATTTCAGCAATCTCTCGCTGTGTTTTAGGTTTTCCATCAACAAGACCGTACCTCATTTGTATTATTCGCCTTTCCCTTTCCTGTAATGCTGTTTCTAATACATGATAAAGCTTTTTCACCTGTATTTTATTCTCAACTGCATCTAAGATTGAATCTTTTTCGCTACTTAGTATATCCATTAATGATATTTCATTCCCCTCTTTATCAAGTCCAATTGGGTCATGAAGATATACCTCTCCTTTGGTCTTCTTATTATTTCTTATAAGCATGAGAATCTCATTTTCAATGCATCTAGCAGCATATGTTGCTAACCTTGTACCCTTATCCATATTATATGAATCAATTGCTTTAATTAATCCAACTGTACCTATAGATATCAAATCATCTACTTCTTTTCCTGGAAAGGTATATTTCTTAACTATATGTGCTACCAACCTTAAATTTCTCTCAACTAATATTCCCTTTGCCTCAGGATCTCCATCCCTCAGCCTTTGTAAACACTCTTTTTCCTCATCTTCCGTCAGCGGTTGCGGAAATGAATTATTTCCTGAAACATAACCCGTTAGTAAAGCATATTCGCTAATTATATTTAAAAGCCAACTTAAGCAAAACATTTATGCTCCCCCTAATAATGCTTACTAATATAATATGTACGGAAAGCTGAAAAAGTGCTTTTTCTACTTAAATTTTATTAATTTTATTTTCTTGTTTACAGGAATACTATATTTTCTTAATCTAAAAGCCTATTTTCAGTTATAACTTCTACAATCTCTTTAAATATAGAGCAAGCTACAGAACTGTACATTTTCTCTACTTTATCACTATATGGTATATATATTACCATGGTGTAATATTTATCATTATAATTAAAGAATCCAGTAAACCATACATCTGATAATTTCTTTTCACCTTCATTATATTCTGTTGTCCCAGTTTTGCCTCCAACCTCAATACCTTCAATCTTGGCATTTCCACCGGTACCCAATTCTGTATTTACAACTGATAACATTGCATCCTTCAAAACACTTGCTGTGTATTCACTTATTACCCTATTATTCGTAGTTGTAAATTGTTTTACGATTTTCCCATCATTTTGAACCACAGAATCAATAATCTGAGGCTTAACATATATTCCATTATTAATAACTGTGTTAGCTATAGCTAGTGCGCCTAAAGGTGTTGTTCTTGTGGTTTGGCCTATGGAGGTATTAGTTACTATATCTATATTTTTCTTTTCACCATATCCTTCTAATTTACCCACTGCCTCACTTTGTAATCCTAATACAGGATCAAAAAAGCCTTGAAGCTTAGCTAGTCTATACATATTATCCACACCTACTCTTAAACCTATTTGGCTGAAAGCCTTATTAGATGATGCAACATATGCCTCTTTAATTGTATATTTATCTTTCTTCTCTATACTCTCCGAAAAAACTTTCACATCTGAAATGTCAAATACTTCATTTTCATTGACTAATTCTTTTTCAAGGGCAGCTTCATATACTATAGTTTTAAAGATAGAACCAACTAAATAACCATCATTATTAGTAACTCCAATATTGGGATTAGACAACCAATCATCCTTTTGTGCCATGGCTAGAATTTTCCCAGTAGAGCTCTCCATAAGTACAGCTCCAATTTGATTATACTCTTTAAAATCATCCTGTCTTAGAACTTTCTCAACCTCTTCTTGGATTTTTTTACTTAAAGTCGTTTTAATATTTTTATTAGCATCATCAATAACCTGAGCTTCATTAATTATATTCTCACTAACATCCTTCTCAAACCTTATTTTATCTTTATAATTCTCCTTAACATAATTATAAATTTCCATTTCTAAGGTTCCTTCATCTTTCATTTTTTTATTATCAGAGTATTTCACAGGTATTGATAATATGTTTTTGATATTCCAATTTTGCTCCTTATCATACTCATAAAACTCATAAGCATAAATACCCTTAACTTTGTTTAATTCCTTTATTTTATTATAAGTTTCTTTATCCACCTCGTACTTTTTACTTCCCTTGTCCATTTCATTTTGAAGCTGAGATATATCGTAGTCTTTATCATAATCTCTTAAGATGTATAAAACTTTCCTCATATCAACAAATGCACTTTCCTCATTTAATGTGTAAAATGTTATAGGATCAATAACCACATAATACTTGGAGGTATAATTAAACAAATTTTCATCCTTGTTATCTAAAAGATTAAAAGTTAAATTATTTGTATATTCCTCATAATAATATTGTTTGTTAGCTGAAACAGCTAAGTCAGGTCCTTCAGTTAATTGTAAGTATGCCAATCTTACAATTAAAAATGTGAATACAATAATGATACATCCAAAAGCAATATAATTTCTTTTTTTGATTTTGCTTTTAAATTCATTCTTATTATTTAAATTCAAGAAAAAACACCTCCTTTAGTAAATTTTTGACTAAAGAAAGGTGTTTCATACATTTTATTCTTGTTTTGATAAAATTTGATATATATTTCCTTTTATTATGTCTATGGCAACTCTGTTATGGCCACCTTCTGGAATAATTATATCTGCATACTTCTTGGTATTTTCCGTAAACTGCTCGTGCATTTGTTTAACAACTCCAAGATATTGATTTATTACGGAATCCATTGTTCTTCCTCTTTCATTAATATCTCTAACAAGTCTTCTGATAAATCTTACATCTGCATCTGTATCAACATATATTTTAATATCCAACAAATCTCTTAAGGCTTCATCTTCAAGAACTAGAATTCCTTCTACAATTATAATCTCTCTAGATTCTACTGTAATTGTTTCGGTTTTTCTATTGTGAATCTCAAAATCATATTGAGGCTTTTCAATAGTTTCCCCCTTAATTAAGCTCTTTAAGTGTTCAACTAATAATTCAGTATCGAAGGCATATGGGTGGTCATAATTTGTCTTAACTCTATCCTCCATGGTCAAGTGGCTTTGATCCTTATAATATGCATCTTGTTGTATCATAGCTATGCAATTTTTATCAAAGCTTGAACAAATCTCCTTTGCTATGGTACTCTTTCCAGACCCTGTCCCTCCTGTTATCCCAATTATAACTGGACGTTTCATTAAACTTCCTCCTTAGCCTTAATTAAAATATCATTTTCCTCAAGTTCTGCTTCCACCTTAGCAGTATAAATCATCTTTGAACTTGGTGCTGTTGGAATTTTATTTCCTTTTTCATCATGAAGGTCATTTAAAGTAACTTCAGCATTTGAACCAACTGGTCTTAATACCTCAACCTTATCTCCTTCGACAATTTTGTTTTTATGTTCTATAGTAGCTATTCCCGTCTCTTTATCATAAGCCTTAACTATACCAACTACATCATAACTTCTGATGTATGCAGAACTCTCTTGTATCTGTTTATTCTCTTCATTGAAGAAGAATCCAGTATAATATTCTCTATGGCTAGGTTTATTCAAATCTTCTAGCCATCTTGGATTAAACTTATAATCTTCAGGTGACTTCATATATTCATCTATAGCTTCTCTGTACGCTTTCACAACACTTGCTACATAGTAAACACTCTTCATTCTTCCTTCTATCTTGAATGATAAAGCTCCTGTACTCATTAGCTCTGGAATATGCTCAATCATGCATAAATCCTTAGAGTTCATAATATAGCTTCCTCTATCATCCTCAATAACTGGATAATATTCACCCTGGCGCTTTTCTTCTACTAAATGGTACTTATATCTGCATGGTTGTGCACATGATCCTCTATTTGAATCTCTTCCAACCATATAATTTGATATTACACATCTTCCAGAGTACGCCATACACATTGAACCATGTACAAATATTTCTAGGTCCATATCCTCTGGAATCTTATTTTGAACACTTGTTATTTCCTCTAAAGATAATTCCCTAGCTAATACAACTCTTTTTACACCCATCTTATACCAGAACTCACATGTTTTCCAGTTTACAGTATTAGCTTGAGTGCTTAAGTGTATTTCCATATTAGGAACTGTTTCTCTTGCTATCATTATAATCCCTGGGTCAGATACTATGATAGCATCAACGCCTGATTCATATAGTTCTACAAGATATTCTTCAAGCCCTTCTAAATCTTCATTATGTGGAAATACGTTTAGGGTAACATAAACCTTTTTCCCTTTAGAGTGAGCAAATTCAACTCCTTCTATCAGCTGTTCATTAGTAAAATTGTCTGCAAAAGCTCTAAGATTAAGCTTGCTTCCTCCTAAATATACTGCATCAGCACCAAAATTGATTGCTGCCTTTAATTTTTCTAAGTTACCTGCTGGTGCCAGCAGTTCCGGTCTTCTCATTTTCATTCCTCCTAACTGTTAATGCTATACCATCTCCCATTGGCAATACTGTTGTAAGTAAATTTTCATCCTTGGATATGGTTTCCATATAGTTTTTCATTCTTTTAACAATGGTTATCTTTCTTTTTATCATTAAATCCTTACAAGCAACCATTCCCCTAAATAAAACATTATCAGCTATGATCATTCCGTCTTTTGCTAACATTCTTAAGCAATGTGGCAAGAAATGACTGTAGTGTCCCTTTCCTGCATCCATAAAAATCAAATCATATTCATCATCTAAAGTTTCTAGTATTTCTAAACATTCTCCATGAAGGATAGTTATCTTATCCTCAAAACCTGCTTTTTTTATATTTTCAGTTGCATATTCAACCATCTTATCATCTCTTTCGATAGTTGTAATTTCAACATTATTTTCTGCTGCTATTTCCATTAATATGGAGGAATACCCTATGGCTGTACCAAGCTCTAATATTTTCTTAGGCTTTTTAACTGTAACCATAAATTCTAACAGCCTAGCTGCTTCTTTTTGCACTATTGGTACTCCATTTGCTTCTGCAAATTCTTCCAGTTCTTTTATTATACCCTTTGAGTCACCTATAAGGTCTCTAAGATACTTTTCCATATAATCATAGGTAATACCGCTCATATTTTCCTCCATTTAACATCTTAATCTCAATATAAAGTTATAAGCCCAAAACCCTCTTGAACTTATAACTTATCTCTTTAATTTAATATCCTAATTCAGCTTGTTTGTTCAAGAAATCTTGATAATCATTTGTAAAATAGTGATGTACTCCATCTTCCGTCAATACATAGAATAAATAATCCGTTTCTACTGGATTCATTGCAGCCTTAATAGATTCTAAACCTGGGCTACAAATAGGGCCTACTGGCAAGTCATAATTTCTATAGGTATTATACGGTGAATCAACTTCCAAATGCTTGTATAGAACTGTATCTACACGCTCACCTAAAGCATAAATAACAGTAGCATCAATTTGAAGCATCATTCCCTGTGAAATCCTATTGTTTATAACAGATGCAACTATACTTCTTTCATCATCAGCCATAGTTTCACCTTCAATAATTGAAGCCATTGTGACATACTTATATATATCATCTTTATTTCCAACTATACTTACAACTCTTTGTTCAAATACGTTAAGCATGGTCTTAATAACTTCTTCAGGTGATACGTCTAAACTAAATTTATATGTATCAGGAAATAAGAACCCTTCCAAATCATATCTTCTTTCTGTTGATTCTGGAATATAACTAGGAACTGGATAAGCTTTTACTGCTTCGATAAATTCAGCTTTAGAAAATATCCCTTTACTCTCAAACAGCTCCCCTATTCTATCAATATCATAACCTTCAGGAATTGTAACTGAAAGTACACTTCCTTCTGGCTCCTGCTCCAAAATTGCAACCATCTCTTCAAAAGAAGAATCAGCAGGAACCTCAAAGGTTCCTGGTAAAATATTTGCAGAAGTTCCCTTTAACCTCATATATATATTCATACATACTCTATTTTTAAGTTTTTCTTCGTCATCAAGTCTTTCAATTACTCTGTATAATGAGTCTCCTTCGTTTACTACTACTTCAACCTTACCTTTACCCTTAAGTGGTTTTTTAGTAGCATAACCATAGTAAAAAAAGGATGAAACAATGGCAATGAAAAGCACTGCAACCAAAGATCCTGCAATCATTCCTAATATCTTCTTCATACTACACCCCCATGATATATATTAATTATAATATTAATATTATTTTTTAGAAGCAGCTGCTCTCTTTCTCATTGTTGGATCTAAAATTTTCTTTCTAAGTCTGATGTTATTTGGGGTTACCTCAACAAGCTCATCAGAAGCAATAAACTCTATGCATTGCTCTAAAGACATTGGTGCAACTGGAACTAATTTTAATGCATCATCAGAACCTGATGCTCTTGTATTAGAAAGGTGTTTTTTCTTACAAACGTTAACTTCTATATCTTCATTTCTAGAGCACTCTCCACATACCATTCCTTGATATACAGGAACTCCAGGTCCTATGAATAATCTACCTCTTTCCTGAGCATTAAATAATCCATATCCTACTGATTCACCTGTTTCAAAAACAACTAATGAACCTCTGCTTCTCTCTGGAATATCACCTTTATATTTTTCATAACCGTCAAGTACGTGGTTCATTATACCATTACCTCTAGTTTCAGTCATGAACTCGTTTCTAAGACCGATAAGTCCTCTTGATGGAACTCTAAATTCAAGTCTTGTATAACCATTAACTGCACTTGTCATATTGATCATTTCAGCTTTTCTTGGTCCCATTTTCTCCATAACAACCCCCATATACTCTTCTGGTACATCCATTGTTAAGTTTTCAATTGGCTCTAAAAGCTCTCCATTCTCATGCTTGTATATAACAGATGGTTTAGAAACCTGGAACTCATATCCTTCTCTTCTCATTGTCTCTATAAGAATTGAAAGATGAAGTTCTCCTCTTCCGCTTACCTTAAATGAATCTGCTGAATCAGTTTCTTCAACCCTTAAACTTACGTTTGTTTCAAGCTCCTTCATTAATCTGTCTCTTAAGTGTCTTGATGTTACAAATTCTCCATCTTGACCTGCAAAAGGTGAGTTGTTTACGATGAAGTTCATACTTAATGTTGGCTCATCAATATCAACGAATGGAAGTGCTTCTGGACATGCAGCATCAGCAATAGTTTCTCCAATGTGAACTCCTGGAATTCCTGATATAGCAACTATATCTCCAAGTTTTGCTTCTTCGACTTCTACTCTCTTTAATCCGTCATAAGTATATACGTTAGATACTTTTACGTTTTTCTTAGTTCCATCTAAAGCTATTTGAGCAACCGTTTGATTCTTTCTAATTGTTCCTCTTTCAATTTTACCGATTCCAATTTTACCAACATACTCATTATAGTCTAATGAAGTTACAAGCATTTGTAATGGTTCATCAATATATCCTTTTGGTGGGTTAACCGTTTCGATAATAGCTTCAAATAAAGGTACCATATCAACTGGCTCATCTTCAAGCTCTGCGGTAGCAACACCATTTCTAGCAGATGCATAGATTACTTTAAAATCTAACTGTTCATCACTAGCCCCTAGCTCAACGAATAAATCAAATATCTCATCGATAACAGCTTCTGGTCTAGCATCTTTTCTGTCTATTTTATTTATAACTACCATTGGTTCTAATCCAAGCTCAAGAGCTTTTTTAAGAACGAATTTAGTTTGTGGCATAGCCCCTTCATAAGCATCTACAACAAGAAGAACGCTATCTACCATTTTAAGTACACGTTCAACCTCTCCACCAAAGTCAGCGTGTCCTGGGGTATCTATAATGTTTATTTTAACATTATTATACATTACTGCAGTATTCTTAGATAGGATTGTAATTCCTCTTTCTCTCTCTAGATCGTTAGAGTCCATTACTCTTTCTTCAACAGCTTCATTTTCTCTAAAAACCTTACTTTGTCTTAAAAGAGCATCAACTAATGTAGTCTTACCATGGTCAACGTGAGCAATTATAGCTATATTTCTTATGTCTTCTCTTGTATATAAATTCATATTATTCCTCCATTTTTTATCATCTGTCTTATTTTTTACAAAATAAAATTGGATACTTAGGTATCCAATTAAAATCAACTATTTCAATTCTAATATTATGTTGAATAAAAGTCAATGCAATTAAAAGTTTATTCAATTCCAACATAGAATAGATTTAACATTAATTCCTGTTAATTGAATACAGGAGATCATATTTGTGGCTACCTTCATATAATATTCCTAACTAAATAGTATAAGTTTTAGTTTTATTCCATTTATATATTAAGTTTTAAGCTTCAGTTAAAGCTTTTACCGAAGCTTAAAACTTTAATTTTCTATCAGATTTATACTTATTAAACTTCCATAATTATAGGTAATATCATTGGACGCCTCTTAGTTTTTTCGTATAGATATACTCTAAGAGCATCTCTAATACTTGACTTAATAGTCGGCCATTCAGTAATTCTCTTTTCTTCACACTCTTCCAAGGCTTTTCTTACAACTTCTCTAGCTTTCTCCATTAAGTCCTCTGATTCTCTAACGTATACGAAACCTCTAGATATAATATCTGGCCCTGCAATAACAGCTCCATTTTCTTTTCCTAGTGTAACTACTACTGTTAGTATACCATCTTGAGATAAATGCTTTCTATCTCTTAGAACTATATTCCCAACGTCTCCAACACCAAGTCCATCTACAAAAATCTGACCTGAAACCACTGTTCCAGCTTTTCTGATAGAAGATCTATTTACTTCGATAACGTCTCCTACTTCTCCTATATAGACATTTTTTTCTGGTAAACCAAGCTTAACAGCTAATTCTCCATGTTGTTTTAAATGTCTATACTCCCCGTGTACAGGGATAAAGAATTTTGGTTTTACTAAAGTTTGCATAAGTTTAAGTTCTTCTTGGTAAGCATGCCCAGAAACATGAACTTCTGCTAATGACTCATATATTACATCTGCACCCTTTTTAAACAACTGATTAATTACTTTTGAAACAAGTTTTTCATTACCAGGTATTGGTGATGCAGAAATAATAACTAAATCACCTTCTTGAATATTTACTTTTTTATGCTCTGAAGCAGCCATCCTTGAAAGTGCAGCCATAGGCTCTCCCTGGCTTCCTGTAGTTATCATAACTATTTCATCATCTCGATACTTATTTATTGCATCTATACTAATTAAAGCATCTTCATCAATATTAATGTATCCAAGTTCAATTGCAACAGCTATAATATTTTCCATACTTCTTCCCGAAAGTGCAACTTTTCTTCCATAATTTCTTGCTGCAGTAATAATTTGTTGAACCCTATGAATATTTGATGCAAAGGTTGCAACTATTACTCTTCCCTTCGCACGATGAAAAATCTTCTCAAAACTTTCACCAACTATACTTTCTGACATACTATATCCCGGTCTTTCAACGTTAGTACTATCAGCTAAAAGCACTGTAACACCCCTCTTACCTAGCTCAGCAAATCTAGCTAAATCTGCTACTTCACCATCGATAGGTGTAAAGTCAATTTTGAAATCTCCCGTATGGAGCACAACCCCTAGTGGTGTGTGTATGGCAATTGCAACGGAATCTGCAATACTATGATTAGTTTTAATAAACTCTACAGATACATTGTTTAATTTTATAATATCTTTAGGTTTAACCTCTCTCATATCTACTACGCCTAATAAAGCGTGTTCTTTAAGCTTACTTTCAACAATTCCAAGTGTAAGCTTAGTTCCGTATATAGGTACATTAATCTGCTTTAATACATATGGAAGTGCACCAATATGATCTTCGTGAGCATGAGTTAAAAATATTCCTGTAACTCTCTCAATATTTTTAACAAGATAGGTCACATCTGGTATTACCACGTCTATTCCTAACATCTCATCATCTGGGAACTTAAGTCCGCAGTCTACAATAACTATATCATCTTTATATTCTATAGCCGTAATGTTTTTACCTATCTCATTTAATCCACCAAGTGGAATTATTTTTATTTTATCCTTTTCTTTTTTCAAAATTCTACCCTCCTTTTCTAATGATTCTGAGTTTTCATCAATATTATATTATGATGAAAGCTAAAAATTGTTTTGTCCCTTTTTTGAAGAAATTTAATTTAGTATTTCACATACAATAATTTTTAGAAACTTGTTTCTGCATAATTATGTACTCCTTAGCTCTCTAAGGAGTTTAATTTACAAATTAAATTTTAACTTCAAAAAAATTTATATAAATATCTTCCTAAATATTATTGGGAAGAACAATTATCACAAATTCCATAGAATTTTAAACTATGATTTTTAATTTTAAAATTATATTTATTTTCTACGATATGCTCTAGTTCCTCTAAAAGATCACCTTCAACCTCAATGACAGCACCACAATTTTGACATACTAAATGATGATGCTGATGACCTTCATCCTCATCACAAAGCTCATATCTGCTACATCCATCATCTAAATCTAGCTTATATATTACACCCATTTCTTCTAACAGCTGAACAGTTCTGTAAACTGTTGCAAGTCCAATTTCAGGACAATTAACCTTTACTAAGTCATATATTTCTTCAGCTGTAAGGTGGCTGCCTTCATTTTTAATAATTTCATCAAGTATAGATCTTCTTTGAGGTGTTAATTTATAACCTTTTTCCTTTAAGGAAGCTTTTAGGCTTTCTATTTTTTCATTTGACATAAATTACAACCCCTTCCTATCTTAGGTGAAATCCACAGATTTACTCTATTAATCCTTCTTCATATAGCGCTTCAAAAGCCTCATTAACCATATTGAATTCTTCATCATCTTCAACAGTAGCAAAATACTCTTCTCCAGCTTCATCAACAACAACTTTTAATGCTAATGCATCTTCGCCATTATCTTCTACTGGAGCAACAATAAAATACTCTGCACCTTCGATATCTAATTTTGTTATTACCTCAAATTCAACGTCATTTCCTTCTTCATCTGTAAGTGTTATGTTTTCAAATAATTCGTCCATTTTAGTCCTCCTAAATTTATTAATTTTCTCTATAATCTACCACTACCAAAGTGGTTATTATTCAAATTTACAAAATATGTATTAATCACATTTTTATCATCTATAATAATTTACTTACTAAGGCTATCTAAGTATCCTTGAAGAATATATGTAGCTGCAATTTTATCAACTAAGCCTTTTCTTTTTTTTCTTGACATATCAGCTTCCAGCATTACTCTATGGGCTGCCATAGTTGTTAATCTTTCATCCCAAAATTTTATTTCAATATCAGTATGTTCACTTAATGCTGCACAAAATCTTTGAACCTTTTCTGCCTGTTCTCCAATTGTTCCATTCATATTCTTTGGAAGACCTGATATTATTGTCTCAACTTGATACTCTTTACAGAATTCTATTATTTTTTCTATATCATTTTCTTCACTTTTACGTCTTATTGTTGTTATACCTTGGGCTGTAAACCCTAACGGATCACTTACTGCAACCCCTATAGTTCTATCCCCAACATCTAATCCAAGTATTCTCATGCTTTTCTCCTTATATACTTAACTAGATTAATTATATTTTACCTTTATAATTCATACACATAATAAAATGAAACATCTTTTTCATTCATTAGAAGTGTAGTTCCTATAAACCAAACTTAAAATCTAGATACTCACTTATATGATTGTAATACATTTTATTATGTGTAACTTTAAAATAAAAATGCCTATACAGGCATTTTTATTTTATTTCTAGATAAGATTTTAAAACTTCTTCTAATATATCGTCTCTCTCTAGTTTACTAACTAATGCTCTTGCTCCGTTATAATTGGTTATATATGTTGGGTCACCAGATATAAGATATCCAACTAACTGATTCACTGGATTATAGCCTTTCTCGATAAGGGCATTATATACATCAGTCAAAATAACTTTTGTCATGTCCTTCTTATCCTTCATCACATCAAACTGAACTGTATTTTCTTTATCCATTTAATCACCCTCTTAACCTTACTTTTTTTATATTATACCATTAACGCAGACAAAAAGTATACTATTTTACTAAAGTTTCTATTATACTTCCAACTTTAGAAATTGCTTCATCCAATTTTTCTGGAAGTTTTCCACCAGCTTGAGCCATGTCTGGTCTTCCACCACCGCCACCGCCAGCGATAATTGCAACTTCCTTAACAATTTTTCCTGCATGCGCACCTTTTGCTACTGCTCCTTTAGTCGCCATAACAACAAATTGAACTTTTCCTGAAACTCTGCTTCCTAAAACTACAACACCATCTGAAATTTTATTTCTTAATTTATCACATAAATTTCTAAGAGCCTCACCTTCAATATCATCTAAAGCTGCTGCAACAACTTTTACTCCGTTGACATCTATAGAATTTGCTAGGATTTCATCCTCTACACCACTAGTTAACTTCTCTTTTAATCCTTGAATTTCTTTTTCTTTTTCTTTAAGTGTTGCTAATAATCCCACTACTTTGTTTAATAAATCTTTTTCACCACATTTTAAAACTGAAGCTACTTCTTTTAAAAGCTCTTCTTTATCATTTACATAAGCTTCTGATTTCACGCCTGTTATAGCTTCTATTCTTCTAACTCCAGCAGCTACCCCTGTCTCACTAATAATTTTAAATAATCCTATTTCTCCAGAGTTTTTAACGTGAGTTCCACCACAAAGCTCTTTGCTATAATCTCCCACAGATACAACTCTTACATCTTCTTTATACTTATCATCAAATAGAGCTACAGCTCCCTTTGCCTTTGCTTCTTCAATTGACATTACATCAGTAGAAATCTTATAAGCTTTAAGAATTTCCTCATTTAACATTTTTTCTACCTTTTTAAGTTCATCTGCTGACATTGCTGAGAAGTGAGTAAAGTCAAATCTTAATCTATCTCCATCAACATATGAACCGGCTTGGTTTACATGATCACCTAAGACTTCTTTTAAAGCTTCATGAAGCATATGAGTAGCAGTATGGTTTTTGCATATGCTGTTTCTTAAATCTGCATCTACTGTTAATTCTACTACATCCTCAACATTAAGTATTCCTTCTATTCCTTCTACAAAATGAAGTATGTGTCCTCTAGTACTTTTCTTGCAGTCATAAACCTTTCCTGTAAATCTTGAAGATTTAATCACCCCAGTATCTCCAACTTGACCTCCCATTTCTGCATAAAAAGGAGTCTTATCAGTAACAACTACAAATTTTTGCCCTTCAGATGCTGAGTTTATAAACTCATTATCACATATCATAGATAAAACTTTTCCTTGACATGAAGTTGTTTCATATCCTAAGAATTCTGTAGTTATATCCATTGATATATTATTTAGCGCTCCTTCATCATTACCCATATAATTCGAAGTTCCTCTTGCAGCTCTTGCAGTATTTCTTTGATTCTCCATTTCCTTATGGAAACCTTCGAAATCTATATTCATACCTTTTTCTTCAAGAAGCTCCTCTGTAAGTTCTACAGGGAATCCAAAAGTATCATATAGCTTAAATGTTTTTTCTCCGCTTAAAGTCTTTATACCTGAGTCATTCATCTCGTCTATAAATCCTTTTAAGATTTCCATCCCTTGGTCGATAGTTTCTGCGAATCTATCTTCTTCAAGGCCTATTACCTTCTTAATGTATTCTTTCTTCTCTTCAAGCTCTGGATAAGCTGATTTAGAGCATTCAATAACCACATCACAAAGGTTATTTAGGAATGTTCCTTCAATACCTAATACTCTTCCATGTCTTGCAGCTCTTCTAAGAAGTCTTCTTAATACATATCCTCTTCCCTCATTGGATGGAAGTATTCCATCTCCTATCATGAATGTAACACTTCTAATATGGTCAGTAATAATTCTTATTGATATATCAAGATTTTTATCTTCCCCATATCCTACTCCAGAAATTTTAGCAATTTCATCTATAATACTTCTCATAGTATCTACTTCAAAAATATTCTCTACACCTTGCATTATGGTTGCTATTCTTTCAAGACCCATTCCCGTATCTATATTAGTATTTGCTAATTTTTCATAATTTCCTTTTCCGTCACCTTCAAATTGAGTAAATACAAGGTTCCAGAATTCTATAACTCTGTCAGCATCTCCAGCTTCAACAAATTCTTCTGCAGTTTTAATTTGTGGAAGTTCAGATTGTCTATCGTAGTGAATTTCTGAACATGGACCACAAGGACCAGCCCCATGCTCCCAGAAGTTATCTTCTTTTCCTAATCTAAATATCCTAGCTGGATCAATATCTGTCTTTGAAGTCCATATATCATAAGCTTCATCATCTTCTAAGTATATAGTTACATATAACTTTTCCTTTGGAATTTGTAATACTTCAGTGATGTATTCCCATGCCCAAGGAATAATCTCATTCTTAAAATAATCTCCAAATGAGAAGTTTCCTAACATTTCAAAGAAAGTACCATGTCTTGATGTTTTACCAACATTCTCAATATCTCCTGTCCTTATACATTTTTGACATGTAGCAATTCTTTTATTCGGTGGAGTTTGAATTCCTGTAAAGTATGGCTTTAATGGAGCCATCCCAGCATTTATAAGCAATAAGCTTTTATCATTTTTAGGAACTAAAGGAAAACTTCCTAATACTAAATGTTCCTTTCCCTTAAAAAACTTTAAGTAGCTTTCTCTAATTTCATTTAAACCCATGTTTTTCATGTCTCATTTCCTCCTAATTCTTTATATAGTCTAGTTTTCTATTCTTCATGAACTAAAAAACTTATTCTAAAAAAAATAAAAAAACTCCCATCCCTCAAAAGGGACGAAAGTTTATCCGCGTTACCACCCTAATTATATCAACTATATAGCTGATATCTCTTAATTAATCATAGCTCCAAGACAGCTTCACTATGTTTCACCGAAAGTTTTCACCAACCACTTTCTCTCTGAAGGCTTCCCATAATTACTAATTCTTATCATTGCTTAACTATGTAATTTTAACTTATTAAACTTTAGTATCACTCATTTTTAAAATATAATGTTAATTTAACACAACATATTGCTCATTGAAATAAATATGCTAAATTAAGCTTTCGTTTGAATAAAATAAATAAGTGAAACTTATAGATAAATTATATGTATGATTGCTTAAAATGTCAATAATTGAGTTTCAAAATAAATAATATTCTAACTCACCTACCGCAATCTTTCCCATTACCCATATAGGTATAACCAAAATCATACCTACTATACCTCCAATACTTCCCCCTAAAATGAGCAGCAATAGAATTGTTACTGGATGGGAATCTACTGTCTCACCAACTATTTTAGGTGATATTATATCCCCTTCAACCTGCTGGATTATAAAAAGTAAAATAGTTACAATCATAGCTTTTTTTGAAGAAGTTATTAAGGATATGAGTATTATGGGTATAGCCCCTATAATAGGTCCAAAATACGGTATTATATTAAAAATTGCGTTTAATAATGATAAAACAAATGCATATCTAATTCCACACACAGTCAATGCTATAAAGGTTAATACGCCTATAATACCACATAATTCAAATTGTGTTATTATATATCTTTCCATAACCTTGTCAATATGCTTTAGCATTCTTTTAATGGAAAACTTATTTTTAAAAGGCATATATTTCATTATGCCTCCTGAAATAACCTCCCCATCACTTAAGAAAAAATACACAAGCACTGGTATAGTAAACATCAAAAATATATCATCAGTAATAGCTACAATTTCTTGAATAAAAGTTTCAGCCGTATTGATTAGTATAACTTGAATCTTATCTGTAAAATTGCTCACCATATCCTTCATAAAAGAACTTCCAGATACCGTAACTAAATTTCGTGTAACCTCTTCATAGTAACCCTGAATTTTACTTATAATATCTATAAATGTCGCTCCTTCGTTATATATCCAAGGAACCAAAACTACAATTATCATTACTAGAAATCCAACTATCGTAAATATAACAATAACTGAACTTAATTTTCTATTTAAACCTCGTTCTATTAAAAGCTTTTGAAAGGGCCTCATACTGTAGCTTATAATAAATGATATCATTACAAGACCAATTAATTGTTTAAAGATTGGGTACTCATTAAATAAAAATATTCCTAAAATGAAGGTAAAAACCAGGAGTATTATTCTTATAATTAGCTGCTTATTTATTTTAAGCTTTTTCATAATATATATCTCTATAATGACTCTTCCTATTGCCGATTATAGGTAAACATTCCATGGTAATCCTTTGATTTTCTCCAATAAAAAAAATATACTCCTCGCCAATTATAAGTTCCTTAGGTAACAAAATCCTTCTATTTTTAAACATACTCCACAAATTATAATCTCTAATAGAGATTCCTTTAATGATAAACTCCTCATCATCAAAGATTATTTCACTTACCATTCCCAATATATTGGAGCATTTATCCACTACATACATATTCATTATTGAGGATAATTCAATAAGTTTACTTTTTACAGTATCCTTAACAATTAACTGCTCTCTTTGATATATGATATCTTCCTTTAAAACATTAAAACTCTTTTTCATTATTTTATATGGATTTATTTTAAAGCCTACTACTTGACACTTATTAAAATCCACAAGTAAATCTTTTATATACCCTATCTTTTCTCCATTTATATTAAGGACATCCTTATATATATAGTCTCTGCTTTTGGCCATTTTTCACACCTGCCTAAACAATATTACCTATATCCTTACCTTTTTATATAAAGTTTATTCTATGGACAGGGCTCTTTATTTTAATATTAAAGATTATTACTCCCACTTATCAGAATACATTTCTAAGCCCATAAACTGTCTATAATTGTTTATTGCTTTATGTATTGTTTGTTCTGCTAAAACAGAGCAATGAATCTTAGATGAAGGAAGACCATCTAAAGCCTCTATAACAGATTCATTTGTTATAGCCCATGCTTCTTCTATAGTTTTACCTATTATAAGCTCTGTAGCTATACTAGATGATGCTATAGCTGAACCACATCCAAAAGTCATAAATTTAGCTTCCTTTATTATATTATCTTCTATAACAAGATAAATTTTCATTATATCGCCGCATTTAGCATCTCCACATTCACCGATGCCATTTGCCCCTGGAATTATTCCAACATTTCTCGGTGAATAAAAATGCTCTAACACCTTATCACTATACTCCATTATCTCACCCCTCCATTTTTAAGCGATCATCCAAATCTCTGATTTGGTTATGCAAACTTAAGTAAGTGTCCAAATCTTTAATTTAGAAACACAAACTACTCTTCGAGCACTCCTTCGAATAAAATGAGAAGGAATTTCCTTAAGTAAGCCTCCAAATCTTTGATTTGGTTATGCGAACTTACTCCTTCCAATAAAATGAGAAGGAGTTTCCTTATATATTAAAGATACCATTATAAGAAACTTTTTCCAACCTCTATTTTAATAAAGGTATTTATTCATTATCTCTTACAATTTAATTTGCAGGATTTATAGAATATATAGGATATCTTCATTATGCAAAGCTTAGATGTAATGAAACACCTAAAAAGTTAAAAGAAATAGAAAATGAAACATTAAGTTTATAAAAAAACACTGAAAACCATTGGATTTTCAGTGTTTTTTACTAATATAACTCCACCATATATTTATTTCATTAAGTATAAATTAAAAAGCTACATTGAGTTATAAATTTACTTTATAACTTCATCAATGATGCCTCCACCAATAACTAAATTGCCTTGATAGCATACAACCGATTGGCCTTTAGTTATAGCACGCTGCGGAGTTTCAAACTCTAACTTAATATGGTCCTCATCAACCTGAGTTAATTTCGCTGGAGATGGTTTAGCTGAATATCTCACCTTAGCTTCAACCATAATTTCTCCTTCTATTTTATCAAAAGGAATTAAGTTTATGTTTTTTGCAATAAGAGTTGTATTGAAAATCTCTTTCTCATCACCTAATACTACTTCATTTCTCTCTGGAATAATATTTGTGACAAACATAGGCTTACCAAGGGCAATTCCAAGGCCCTTTCTTTGACCTATAGTATAATAAACAATACCTTTATGCTTTCCAAGAATCTTTCCGTCTTTATCTACAAAATTACCTGGTACAACTTCTCTTCCACTAAATCTAGCTATATAATTACCATGATTATTATCTGGAATAAAGCATATTTCTTGAGAATCTTTCTTTCTAAACACTTCAAGCCCTATCTTTTCAGCTATCTCCCTTATCTCTGTTTTAGAATATTGTCCACATGGCATTACAGTATGAGCTAATTGATCCTGAGTCAAGCTGTATAGAGCATAAGTTTGATCCTTTCTGTCATCCTCTGAACGCTTAAGAAGATATCTTCCATTTTCATCTTGTTCTACCGTAGCATAATGTCCTGTAGCTATATAATCTGCCCCAAGGCCTTGAACTTTTCTTAAAAATTCATCAAACTTAATTTTTCTATTGCATTCAATACATGGGTTTGGAGTTCTACCATTGAAATACTCCTCAACAAAGTTGTCTACCACATGCTTTTTAAATGGTTCCTTAAAGTTCATAACATAAAATGGTATATCAAGAACGTCAGCAACTCTTCTTGCATCATTAACAGCAGAAAGAGAACAACAGCCACCTTCATTTTCAGCATACTCTGGGTTATCAGGAGATAATTTCATCATTATTCCCGTAACATCATATCCCTGTTCTTTTAAAAGATAGGCAGCAACGGAGCTGTCAACTCCGCCACTCATACCTATTACAACTTTTTTCTTCATATATTATATCACCTATTCTTCTCCGTGTACGTGATCATGGATATCATCATGTTCTTCATAATCCCACATGTCTAATCCATTATTTGCTCTATAATCATTGATTGCTTTGTGTATAGCTTCTTCTGCAAGTACTGAACAGTGCATTTTTACTGGTGGAAGACCATCTAGTGCTTCTGCTACTGCTTTATTAGTAAGGCTCCAAGCCTCATCTACAGTTTTTCCTTTAATAAGCTCTGTTGCCATACTTGAAGAAGCAATAGCAGAACCACATCCGAAAGTTTTAAATTTAGCATCAACAATAACATTGTCTTCAACCTTTAGATAAACTCTCATTATATCTCCACACTTTGCGTTTCCAACTTCTCCAACACCATTAGCGTCTTTAATCTCTCCAACGTTTCTTGGGTTTGTAAAATGATCCATTACTTTTTCACTATATATCATAATAATTATCCTCCTCAATTATAAAACTATATTTCATTCATACTTATATTTTAAATTCTATTTTTCAAAGAAATTTTTGCCGTTCCCATTTATGAAGCTATCATATAATGGTGACATATCTCTTAATCTTTGAACTATTGCTGGTACTGTTTCAATTATATAATCAACTTCTTCTTCTGTTGTGTTAGCTCCCATAGAAAGTCTAAGTGAACCATGCGCAACCTCGTGAGGAAGTCCTATTGCAAGAAGTACATGAGATGGATCTAAAGACCCTGATGTACAAGCACTTCCACTTGATGCACATATCCCTTTAGCATCTAACATTAAAAGTACTGATTCTCCTTCAATGAACTCAAAGCTAATATTTACGTTTCCAGGAAGTCTTCTATCTCCAGAAGGTCCATTTAGCTTAGAGTACTCAACTGCTCCACGTAATCCTTTTATTAATTTATTTCTTAAGTATGTTAATCTAGCTCTCTCTTCAGTCATATTTTCCATTGCAAGTTCTATAGCCTTACCAAGACCTACTATTCCTGCTACATTTTCTGTTCCTGCTCTTCTATTTCTCTCTTGAGCTCCACCATGAACTAAGTTATGAATCTTTATACCTTTTCTTAAATATAAAACTCCCACACCCTTCGGTCCATAGATTTTATGACCTGATAATGATAAAGCATCTATCTTCATATCTTTAACATCCATTTCAATGTGTCCAATTGCTTGAACAGCATCTGTATGGAAGAAAATTTTATTTTCTTTACATATTTCTCCGATTTCTTTTATTGGCTGAATAGTACCAATTTCATTATTAGCAGTCATTATTGTTACTAATACTGTAGTTGGTTTTATTGCTGCTTTAAGATCTTCTAATCTTATAAATCCTTCTGCATCTACATCTAAGTATGTTACTTCAAAACCATTTTTCTCTAAATACTCACAAGTATGAAGAACCGCATGATGCTCTATTTTAGATGTAATGATGTGATTTCCTTTATTTTTATTCGCTAAAGCGATTCCCTTAATAGCCCAGTTGTCAGCCTCTGATCCACCACCTGTAAAATAAATTTCTTGAGGATCTGCGTTTAAAGCTTTAGCAACTCTCATTCTTGCTTTATCTATAGCTCTTTTAGTCTCTCTTGAAATTGAGTATATTGATGAAGGGTTACCATAGAATTCTGTAAAATATGGTATCATTTCCTCCACTACCTCTGGTTTTGTAAAAGTTGTTGCTGCATAATCCATATAAACTGGTTTATTCATTTATGTTCACTCCTTTAATTATCGCAATGTTATTGTAGTCATCTACTATATCCTGAAGGGTTATAGCTAAGGTAACAGAATCTATACTGTCCTTAATTTTTCTCCATACCGCTCTTGTTGCACAACATTCTACGTTGTTACACTCATTACTATCTAGACAAGTTGATATTTCAATGGGTCCTTCTAGAACCTCTAAAACTTCGTAGACACTTATATCCTTAGGAGCTCTTCCTAAGATATAGCCCCCACCTGAACCTCTTATACTTTTGATAAGTCCTGATTTTCTTAAAGTTGAAAAAAGCTGTTCCAGATAATATTCTGATATGTTTTGTCTTCCCGAAATACTCTTAATTGAAATTGGTCCTTTTTCATAGTTAATAGCTAAGTCTGCCATAGCTTTAACTCCATATCGTCCCTTTGTTGATAATTTCATAAAAATCATTCCTTAATGTTGAGTACTTTACTATGATTTGATTTTAGCAAAACCGAGTATTCTTGTCAACTATCTTTTATGTAAATTTTAAAATCTTTCACCATTAAAACTTCAGCTTAATACTATATAATAACATTATGTTTAGGAGGTATAAAATGAGTAGCTTTAATGATAGCTCCTTTAGAAAGCTAATCTACGGGATTGAAAAACAAATACCTTTAAAAAATAACACCATGAGCATAGAAATTAATTTTGATAATGCTGCTACTACGCCTCCATTTAAGGGCGTAATTGAGGATGTTATTAAATTTTCTCCTTACTACTCATCTATTCATAGAGGCGAGGGATATAGATCAAGATATTCTACTTTAATGTATGAAAAATCCAGACTTATAGTAAAAGAATTTATTGATGATTATAAAGATACCTGTGACATTATTTATGTTAAAAACTGTACTGAAGCCATAAATAAACTAGCAGAAATATGGGCTTATGACCATAAAAATTCAATAATACTTTCAACATTTATGGAACATCATTCAAACGATCTCCCTTGGCGCAAAAATTTTCATGTTAAATATATAGATATCGATAAAAACGGGTGCCTAAATATAAATGATCTAATAAGCAAATTAAATATTTATGGAAATAAAATTTCACTGGTAGTTGTATCCGGAGCTTCTAATGTAACTGGATCCAAAAACTTTATTCATGACATTGCTAAGATTGTTCATGGCTTTGGAGTAAAACTACTAGTTGATGGTGCTCAACTAGTGCCACATTCAAGATTTTCCTTAGGACAAAATATCGCTGGTGGAGAAATTGATTTTTTAGCATTTTCAGGTCATAAAATGTATGCACCTTTTGGATGTGGAGTTTTAGTTGGTCCTAAAGAGTTTTTCAATTCAACTTCTCCAGGACATGTTGGTGGTGGAACTATAAGTTACGTTACCCATAATAAAGTTATATGGGCTCCTTCCCCTGATAGGGAAGAAGCGGGCACCCCTAATGTTATTGGTTCTATTGCATTAGCTTCATCCATAAAACTTTTATCTAAAATTGGTATGGATGAAATAGAAAATCACGAAAGAGCCTTAACCGCATATGCTACTGAAAATATGATGAAAATGGATTCAGTAATACTATATGGGAATTATGAAAACCTCAATAATAAAGTTAGTATAATTCCATTTAATATTGAAGGAATGCACCACTCAGTTGTATCAAAAGCCTTAGCTTTTGAATTTGGAATTGCTGTACGGAGTGGCTGCTTCTGTGCTCATCCTTATATGCAACGCCTTCTTAATCTACCTAAGAAACTGGTAGAGCAAATGGCTTATATTGAGAAAGATTTACAACCAGGCATGATAAGAATAAGTTTTGGATTATATAACACCATAAGTGAAGTTAATGCATTTTTATTTGCTTTAAATGCTATTATTAAAAATAAAGATTACTATAATAAGAAATACGGAAAGACTGGACAAATTATTTAAATAAAAAAACTTACCTTTTAGCTGAGAGGTAGGTTTTTTATTTTTCATTACGTATAAAATCCAAATTTCATGAAAAGAATGTAAAACGAACATAATATTATTCTTTTTTAATATAATAAAACATCACCGTTTATTTTGAAATTTTCTATTTTCTATAGTATAAAATTTATACTTTATTATTTTCATATACCAAATGAATATTAAAGAGGTGTTATAAATGAATATTCAAAACAAAACTGCTTCTATATCTTCAAATAAAAGCTCTTTAAATATTGATTATTTTAAAGAAGAAAATACCTCTTCAGCATTAATAACCCTGAAGTATCCTATGCTGATTTTTACCAATCAATATTTTAAAGAAAGTAAAACTAAAACTTTACTAAAAAAGCTTTTAATGAAATGCAAGATTATCTTTTTACTTAACATAACAGATATATTTTTCACTTGGTTTTTTGTAGTAAAAAACTCTGAGTTCTTCATAGAATTGAATCCCCTTGCATTTAAAATTATTTATAACTTACCCTTAACCATATGCGTAAAACTTTCAATTACAATTTTGATTTTACTCTACCTCATAATTAGATCTAAAACTTCCTCATCAAAAGGTTTAAGACGTATAAACTTAACCTTAAATTTAATCTTACTTTTATATATCACAATAAACCTTATCCACATTGTCAATCTTATAACTTTAATTCTAATCTAAATTAATTAGAGGCTACATATTAACTAATGTAGCCTCTAACATCTCTATTTCCTCTAAGTTATGTGTTGTAATTATAACAATTTTATTCTTGGAATTTCTCTTCACATAATCAATTACATTTTTCTTTGTTTTTTCATCTAATCCCTTAAAAGGCTCATCCATTACCATAATATCTGAATTTGCCATAACAGCCCTCACTATAGCAACTCGTCTTCTCATTCCGCCACTTAATTGTGATACCTTCTTCAAGGCCGCATCTTTTAAATCAACTTGTTTAAGATTCTCACAAATCACTTCTTCAGAACACATGGGATTACATACAAGTTTAATATTTGCATAGGCAGTAAACCCTTCACAAAGCCTATCCTCTTGAAAAACTGCAGACATACTTCTTCCATCTAAACCTTCAATCTCTCCATCATCAGCCTTTAAAAGTCCTAGTATTATGTTTAATAAAGTTGTCTTACCACAACCTGATGGACCAACAATACAGCTTATACTATTATCAGGAAAAATCAAATTGATATCTGTTAGAATTGTTTTATTATTGAATGCCTTTTTTATATTTTTTATTTTTATGGCCATAAAATTACTTATAACTTACCTTTAACAGTAAATCTTCTCCTCCATTTTCCTTAACATAAGCATAAATGCCTTTTCAAAAATCACACTAATGATAATTATAACAACAGTCCATGCAAACAATTCGCTAGTATTCAAAAATATTTTTGATTGATATAGCTGCTCTCCTATGGATCCCGTTGGTATTCCTATAACCTCTGCCGCAATTCCAGCCTTCCAGCAAAGTCCTAAAGACACTGTAGCTGAAGATATAAAATAAGGCATAATTTCAGGTATATAAATATATCTAATCTTCTTTATTACTCCAATTTTAAAAACCTCACTCATTTGAATCAGTTGTTTATCCACACATTCGATTCCCTTCAATGTATTGGTATAGAAAATAGGCAAAACCATCAAAAATGATATAAATATACTTAGGTTTTTAGAACTAATCCAAATTAAAGCAATAATAATAAATGAAGCAACCGGAACTGATTTTATTATTGACATGGGTATACCTAATGCCTCTTTTATCAGGATACTTTTTCCAGATATCACAGCCATAAACACACCTAATACCATTGCTAATATAAAACCCAAAGATATCCTGATGAAGGTAAACCATAACGAATTCCAAAAGCTACCTTCACCACATAATTTAATAATACTTTTAACAACTGAATATGGGGAAGCAATGAGTAGCTCCTTCCCAACAACATTACTTACAACTTGCCACAGCATTACCCAAAATAATACGGCAAAACTTCTTCGTATAATTTTATTAAAATTTAGTTTTTCCATATTCACTCTCCCTTGTGACAAATAAAAAATATAAATGATATTTACTCATTATTTTTTATAATAAAAATCATCACCTGGTAATTTTCCACCAACAGCAGCAGGATTTTGATCAAATAAAACCTTTAAATAACCCTGAATTTTTTCTTTCATTTCATTGCCATCTATAAATGTAATGTTACAAAGTGGTATTGCTTTTTCAGCGACAGTTGCTGGTACAATTCCATACTTTTCTATCATCCCTGCTGCACTATTAACATCAGAATTTACAAATTCAGTTGAGGCCTTATAATCCTGTAAAAATTTATCGAAGGCCTGCTGATTTTTTTCTATAAATTCCTTCTTCGCAATAACTACACCTGTTACTAAAGCACTTCCTTTATTTCCTTGCGCTTTGTTCCATTCTTCTGTCATATCAAGAGCAACTCTAAGTTTATTATTTTTAGCCTGAGCCGTTGTAACAAAAGGTTGTGGAAGCATTGCAACAGCGTTAGTATCTTCTGCCAAAATGGCTGCTACTTCTGTAGCCTCTGATTTATATTCAACGGTCAAATCCTTCTCAATATCTAACCCATTCTCTGATAAAATGTAATTCAGTATATATTCAGGTGTTGTCCCTTTACCTGTGCTATATAATGTCTTTCCCTTTAAATCTTCAATAGAATTTATTTCATTTCCATTCTCAACTATGTAAAGTACTCCTAAAGTATTAATAGCAGCAACCTCTACTTGTCCCTCCATTTTGTTATATAAAACTGAAGCAAGATTACACGGAACTGCTGCAACATCTATTTCACCCTTAACCATTGAAGTTACAATTTCATCAGCTGTTCCAGTCATATTTACTATATAATTATTATCAGTTTCTCCATT
Source organism: Clostridium sp. (assembly GCA_029851835.1). Lineage (GTDB taxonomy): Bacteria > Bacillota > Clostridia > Clostridiales > Clostridiaceae > Clostridium_J. The sequence continues at coordinate 238,892 of JARKVD010000017.1, forward strand.
TTCTGAATCCTCCATAAGTTTCACCATTCCCATGGTAGTTGGCCCTTTTAAAGAACCTATGTTGATATTAACTTTTTCAACAGGACTCTCATTATTATCATTACTTTTCCCACTATTGGTAGATGATGAACATCCAGCCAAAATAACTGAACTTAACAGTAAGCTTGTACAAATTTTAATAAACCTCTTCATAAAACTACCTCATTTCATTTAAACTAATTTACAAATTTTCATTATTTTCTCTTTAAATTTACCTCAAATACTTTGATTTTTGCAAGAAATATTTTAAATTTCAAAATTAAGTGATATCTCGCTTTAAAAGCACCACTTACTTCAAATACTCCTACAGCTTAACTCCAATTTAACCTTATCTTTTCATTAAATTTATTATATAGCTTAACCATATGTGGCTCTGAACTATAGTTGTGAAGTTCATTTATTGGCAGCCATCTTACACCACTATTTTCATCTGCTTTTATAATAAGCTCATCATTTTCATCAGCCTCTAATAAATAACATACATTCAAGTGTAAATGTGCTGAAACATAACTCCCTCGCTTCACGTGCCCAAGCACCTCAATAACATCTAATGAAAAAATTTCTGGTGTTATAGGCCTTATAGTTTTCACTCCAGTTTCCTCTATTGCTTCTTTAATTGCAACCCTTAGAAGGTCACTATCTCCATCTGTATGACCACCTGTCCATGCCCAGGTATTATATATGTTATGATGAATCATTAAAACTTTGGTTCTATCTTTATTAACAATATATCCGGAACTAGTCATATGAGCTAAAGTATTTTCTCTTGTAAGTAAATTATCAAAAGTATTTATAGCATAAATAATAGACTTTTTATCTTTTTCCTCTTGCTCATTATAAGTAATATAATTACTAATCTCTTCTTTCCATCCCACTGTATCACCTCAAATATCTACTATCCTAAATTAATATGGCAATATCCATTAGGATTTTTCTTTAAATAATCCTGATGATATTCTTCTGCTTTAAAGTAATTTTCTAGAGGTTTAATTTCAGTTACTATCTTTTTTTCATAATTTTTCTGAAGCTCATTAACACTTTCTTTAATAGCCTGAGCATCTAATTCATCAAAATAATATATACCTGATCTATATTGACTTCCAACATCATTTCCCTGCCTATTTAAAGAAGTAGGATTCACCACAGCCCAAAACTTATCTAAAACCTCTTTAATCGTAATAACCTCTTCATCATACTCAACATAGCATACTTCTGCAAATCCAGTATTATCATTACATACCTGTTCATAGGTAGGGTTAACCGTTCTTCCATTGGCATATCCCACTTCGGTTCTTAATATACCTTTTATTCTGCTATAGTACTCTTGAACGCCCCAAAAGCACCCTCCTGCTAATACTATCTTTTTCATATTTATCCCTCCAATTTCAACCACTTCTTCAAGTATATCATAAGAAAATATTCTGAGTATATGTTAGAAACCCTTTAAATTAAATTTTGCCATTTTATTTTAATTTGAAGAACTTCCTTGTAAAACCAAAACTATTCAGTTTTATTTTCTTTTCCTTTTATTTCAGAATATCGTAAAGTATTATATGCGATTCCTATTACAACACGATTATTTTTATCAATGAAATCATTAATTCCATCATAATCACATTGCAAATTTCTTAAATATAGCTTTTGACTTAGCAATGTTGAATGAATTACTAAATCTCTCACTTCATGTTCTTTAAATTTATTCTTATCCACTTCCTTTGCAGCATTTATAAGTTGCACCCTTAATCGAAGAATTTTCTTAACAATTGCATTAATTCCATCCTTAAGTCTATAAGGAAAAATATATTTATTTATAATAATAACAGCTACCACACCTATAATCACATATAATACCCTGTAAAATATTAATACGTTAATATTTTGGTTTAATGATGCTATACACATAGAAGCCATCCCTGCAAAAAGAGATATTTTATAATATTCTTTAAATCCATATAATAAATATAGCGAAATTATAAGTATTCCTATTGTTACCCATTGTGAATTTGCTAAATTTATTATCACACCTGTAATTACAATTGCTAAAATATTTCCCACAATCCTATCTTTAGCCTTTGATTTTGTATCTTCATAATAAGGCTGCATAATAGACATAATTGTTATGATTGCCCATATAACCTTATAATAACCTAACCTTTCTCCAATAAATAAAGCAATAGTCATCGTTAATGCCATCCTTAATGCAAATTTAAACCTTATGCTGTTAGTATCAAAATATTCCTTAAAAACCACCTTAGGTCTATCAATGTCTGTTCTTTCCCATTGATTGTAAACCTTGTTTATTTCCTTATATCCTAAATCATTTAATTCTCCAATAGCTTCAGTGAGATTTTCCAGAGCATTTAACAAATTCATGTTGCTAGCATCTATATAATCATGAGTATACTTATTGTCCCCATCTTTATTTAAATTCAAAGTTCTATATGTTTGAATCCTTTTTTTAATCATATCAAGTTGAATTTTTCCTTCTTTGTACTCTAAAATATTCTCAATAATTCCTATTAGCTCACTAATATCTTTTCCATGTAATATACCTCTTTCAAATTTTGTATTCACATCTGCTAAACATAAATTTAAATATTCACTAGAAATAAAAATTCTAAATTGAATCTTTCCTAGATTAGTAGTTAAGTACTCCTTGTATCTAGTAACATATATTTTATATGCCAAATCTCTCATGGATCTGGAGCATTTCTCCTGAAGTTTTTTATCATAAGAGCCTCTTAATATATTTTCTAGCTGTAATTTAATATCTCTTAATACTCCTGTTAAACTATTTCCTAAAATCGATTTCTCATTTACTTTCTTTACCACACTAGCCAGAATAACTATACCAATTCCTAATATCACTGCCATAATCCTAAGATACAATTCAGATGTTGGAACAGCTGCATATTGAGTAAATATAAATAACATTAAAAAAGGCTTATAGAAAGTTAAATCATAAGGTGAAACAATAGTATACATTATTAAGAATATACTAATAAGATTTATAGGTATACCAAAATATAAATTCAATGATGAAACATGAGCTACTATAACTATAATTACATCTAATGCAATTATCTTTAATGACTTACTCACAGTCTTAACATGAAAATTCTGCCTTCCCATAACTGTTGACGTAAGAGCAATAGGAAATGCTAACATAACATTTTTCACTCCAAAGAGCATTCCTACTATGAACAATGTTATTACCGCCACTGATCCATGCCTTATCATGGAGTGAACATTTATTTTTGATTTACTTATTACCTTATCAAGCATACTTCCTCCTTAAGTGACACTCTAAATCTCTGATTTGGTCATTGGAACTTACTCCTTCGAATGTATATGAGAAGGAGTTTCCTTAAGTGAGACTCCAAATCTTAGATTTGGTTAGTCGAACTTACTCCTTCAAATGTATATGAGAAGAAGTTTCCTTAATATTCTTTGTCATAAAAAGCAGAATATTCATAGCGGTAATTTTAAATAACCTAACGAAAAATTTATGAAATTGTTCACATTCTTATTAATTACTTAAAACAGCCTTAATTAATATTGTAATAAGTATGTGCATGTACTATAATACTTTAAGTGACTATAGATGGACACATATATAGTGTTTATTTAATATTATAACTATGAACTTGTGTAATTTTCGGGGGGACTAATTAAAATGTGTAGGATGGTCGTAGTAGCATGTAAATCTAAATATGCTCATACTAAAACATATGCTCAATGGATAGCTGCAGAATTTGGTGCAGACTTAATAGAATGTTGTAACATTGAAGTAGAGACGCTTTTAAATTATGATATCATTGTTTACGGCGGTGGAATATATAATCACGCTATTGAAGGAATCTCTACAATCACAAAAAACTTCAATCTACTTAAAGATAAAACAATTGTTGTATTTACAGTAGGTATGGAATGTTCACCAACAGGCAGTGTGGTTATACCTTTTATAGAAAAATCATTTACTGAAGAAATGAAAGAAAAAATTCATCTATTCCATTTAAAAGGTGAATCTGATCATATGAAAAACGGATTTGTGTATAAGGATCTATGGAGCACCTTCAGAAAACTTATTTCTCATAAGTGTCCAGAATGTAGTGATGGTAGCGACCAAATTATTTTATCATCTTATGGAAATGTTATTGATTTCATTGATAAACATGCATTAAGATCCTTTTCTAGCTAAATAAAAAATAAAAATAATATTTTTTACACAGTTCCAAATTAAAGGTAAATGCATAAAATAAAATATAATATTAAACTATAAAAACATTGAAAAAGGAAAGTAGTTTGTAACGAAATTACAGAGAGAATATCTAATAGCTGGAATGATATTTATTGGAGTTACCTATGAAGTGCCCTTTGGAGTTCGATACCGAAGTTTAGTAGGCTATCGCGGTTTTAACCGTTATATTAATAGAGTATGAATGTACTTGAATTAAGTTGGGCTATTATTTATAGTCAAATAGAGTGGAACCGCGGATATATGCCGTCTCTAAGTTTTTATCTTAGAGGCGTTTTTTTATACCCCAAATTTCAAATATATGGAGGAATTATTATGCTAAATTTTATTAATTCAATTAATTATGATATGGATGTTGTCCTTAGAACTGACCCTGCTGCAAAAAATAAATTAGAGATTCTTTTATTATATCCTCATATTAAAGCTATAATTTTTTATAGATTTGCCCATAGACTATATAAAAAAAATTTATTCTTTCTTGCTCGATCAATCTCAAACCTAGGAAGATTTTTTACTGGAATAGAAATTCATCCTGGCGCAACTATAGGAAAAGGGTTGTTTATTGACCATGGAATGGGAGTTGTTATTGGAGAAACCAGTGAAATCGGCAACAATGTTACTCTTTATCAAGGTGTTACACTTGGGGGAACAGGAAATGAGCAAGGTAAAAGACATCCAACTGTAGGGCATAATGTTGTGATTGGTGCCGGAGCAAAGGTTTTAGGAAATATATATATCGCTGATGGCACTAAAGTTGGTGCTAATGCAGTAGTATTAAAATCCACAAATAAAAATTCAACGGTTGTCGGTATTCCTGCAAAGGAAGTTAGAAAAACATCAACTGACCTTTCAGTAATAGAATTTGTTATTTAATTAAGGAAACTCCTTTTCATACTCATTCAACGGAGTGATCCACTTAGTAAGTTCAACTTACAAAATCAAAGATTTTGAGTGTCACTTAACTTCATATTTACCAAATAAAAGATTTGGATGTTCAATTAAGGAGGAATTAAAATGAAAAAAATCTACTCAAACCTAACAGAACTTATTGGTAATACCCCTCTTCTCCAACTCTCAAGTTATTCCAATTCAAATCAACTTAAAGTGTCCATTATAGCTAAGTTGGAATATTTTAACCCAGCAGGTAGCGTAAAGGATAGAATTGCCTTTGCAATGATCAATGATGCAGAATCTAAAGGCATACTGAAAAAAGATTCAGTAATTATTGAACCTACTAGTGGAAATACCGGAATTGGTCTTGCAGCTATTGCTGCATCTCGTGGATATAGAACCATAATAATTATGCCTGATACAATGAGTATAGAAAGAAGAAATCTAATCAAAGCCTACGGTGCAGAAATAGTATTAACAGAAGGTTCACTAGGAATGTCTGGGGCAATATCTAAAGCTAGAGAACTAGCTAATGAAATACCAAATTCATTTATTCCCGGACAATTTTCAAATCCAGCAAACCCTTTAATTCACAGTACAACCACAGGACCAGAAATATGGAGGGATACTGAAGGACACATTGATATCCTTGTAGCTGGTATTGGTACTGGAGGTACAATTTCAGGAACTGGAGCTTATCTAAAAAATCAAAATCCTTTAATAAAAATAGTTGGAGTCGAACCTTTATCCTCTCCTATATTATCAGGTGGTAGCCCTGGACCCCATAAAATTCAAGGCCTAGGTGCAGGTTTTATTCCCGAAACATTAAATACAAATATTTATGATGAATTAATAACTGTTTCTAATGAAGATGCATTTAATACTACAAAAGAACTGGCAAAATCAGAAGGTCTTCTAGTTGGAATTTCTTCTGGTGCAGCAATATTTGCTGCAACGGAATTAGCAAACCGTCCTGAAAATATTGGTAAAACCATTGTGGCTATTCTTCCAGATAGTGGTGAACGCTATTTATCTATATTAATATAAATTAAAAAGTCAGCAATTTGTGAGCAGCCTCCACGTCTACTTGACAGGAGGCTATTCATATTTTACTGACCTTTAATTAAAATATATTATCTTTTAGCTTTTGAACCTCTATCTCTGATAAATTTCTCCATGTTCCCACTTCCAAATCATTTAATTTAATAGATAATATTCTTACCCTTTTTAGTTTTATTACATTTAGTCCAAAAACCCTTACCATTCTTCGTATCTGTCTATTCAATCCTTGAGTAAGAACAATCTTAAAGGTATAGTCGTCCATCTTTTCAACTTTACAATGTCTTGTCATTACACCTAATATTTTTACTCCTTGAGACATACCTTTAATAAATTCTTCATCTATTTTTTTATCCACTGTTACTATATATTCTTTTTCATGATTATTTTCTGCTTCTAAAACTCTATTAGCTAGCTCACCATCATTTGTCATTAATATTAATCCTTCTGATTCCTTATCTAACCGACCAACAGGAAAAATATATTCTTTTAAATTCAAAAATTCAATTATATTATCCTTAACATTGCTTGCAGCAGTACATGTAATTCCTGCTGGTTTATTTAATATAATATATATCTTCTTTTTTTCTTCAATGGGTTTGCCATCTAATAATATTTCATCTGTTAACTCTACCCACTGTCCTGGTGTACATAATACACCATTAACCACTATTCTTCCATCTTCAATCCATCTATTAGCTTCTTTTCTTGAGCATAGCCCAAAATTACTAAGCAGTTTATTTATCCTCATTCAATTCTCTCCTCATTAGTTTCCCACTTAAAACAAAAGAAGAAATCCTCTACAAATTTCTCAAGATTTCTTTCATTTTGTAATTATATTCACTATTTAATATTCCTTTTCAAAAATTATCCTATCTCTACACAGAATGCCATTTTCCCATATTTCATTTTTATATTTAGTTAAATAGTAATCTTTTTCGATTTTACTAATTCTAAACCCAAACCTTTGATATAATCCAAGCTTCTCAATAGAAGAGTTTCTTGCGCCAATTATAAGTTTTTTTGCTCCAAGTGGCTCCATTTTAGAATCAACGATCTTTAATAATCTTTTAGCCACACCTTTTCCTCTATTCTTCTCTTCTACAGCAAGATTCATAATCTCATATACATCTTGTGTTCTCTTCGTAAACACAATTATACCTATTATTGCTGATTTTTTTCTAGCAACCAATACTCTGCTGTCCCTTATATATGAATTTATATTATTAAAAGATGGATCGGCCATCAACAATAGATCCATTGGTGTGTTAAGTGGATTTATCTCATAAATATCAATCTTATCACTATTTATAAAAAAATCATCTTCATATATCCCCATTTATATTTTCATCACCCTCCATTCTATTACTTTTCTAAAACTTATTATATAAATGTCTATTAAATTGTCATGCAGACATCACTAACAAATCCCTAAAATTAAGATTTATTCTCTTTACTTCGTTACATCCAAATAATCAAAGCTATATATTAATAAATATTGTCTCTACAATATTTAAAATCATCAGCAACTGTCCTAAATAAAAAGTTATAATCTACTAAATGTCTTCTTAAAAGAAAGTAATCTCCAAAACTATGCCATCTTCCTATTATATAATTTACTTCCTTTTCTGTATACTCTCTTTCATGCTCAAACTTGGTGCTTAAATATCTTAGAACTTTTAACTTTTCCTCTTTTTCAGCTGGCCAAATATTAATTACGCCATCATTTCCAATATATTTTTCTAACCCTTGAATTTCATTAATTAGTTGTTCACCAAACTTAGTCATATCTCCATCCCACTTTCTATTTATTAGTTTATTAATAAAAACCCTGATGATGTAGCCATGATGCATTTTATATTTTATATTATATAATGTAATCGATTGAATAACAATATTTTTTACAAAATATGTTACTATATTTTTGAAAATTAAAAATAATTACATTATTTTTATATTTATCGAATTATCTTATAACATTCTTATTTCTTCATCAAAATTCTCAACTTTGTATATTGGAATTTCATCTTGAATCTCGAATTCAGTCAAAAATCTATAATCCAATAAGACATAAAGCCAAATTTTCTTTTCATTGTATGCCATATCACAAAGAACGTACATCTTTCCATCGGCATCATTACTATTAACACTTATAACCTTCCCTTTAACAGCCATCCCCTTATACACAAACTCATATATACATCCAATGGCTATTCCATCAACTTCACAGCTTTCATAAATACTATATCCATCCGGAACTATATCCTTTGGATAATGCATTTCACATTTTACTTCAATATTTTTATAATCCTTTTTTATTGGAATTTCATTAATCTGATATACATGGTCAATTCCATCAACATGAAACCCCTGTATTAAAGCATAGTTTTCATCATGATAACTGCTATCTATATAAATCATATTTTCCTTCACTGTAACAATATTACCAATCAGCTCTGCATTATCATAAATTATAAATTTATATACACGTCTAAACCTTAAATTTTCCAAGGATACTTTTTTCATTCTTAAGTCCCTCCATCATTCCATTACTACAACTCAGTGTCCAAATCTATGATCTGATTAACACGAACTTTCTCCATCGAATGTATATTAGATGGAATTTACTTCAAAATAGTAATTTTAAATATAATTATTTAGATACTTTTATCTTATTCCACCTATCTCCATCTTATTACATTAACTTTCTATTTCATTTGTATATCCATCTTAGAGTTATAGCCAATATCATAATGCATAATTCACCTTTTACATCATATAATACTATTAGGGTAACGGTATACCCCAAGGGGTAACTGTATATCTATTAAGCCTTGGAGGTTATTAAATCCTTATTTAAAAGTATTTAATCTTCAAGGCTTTCTCCTTTTCCAGTATTGCCCCTTCTCCCAATTTACTCTCCCAACAATTATTTAATTTATCCCTCTCCTAGCTTTAATGCTAAATCAAATCATATAGTAATATCTTTACTTTTAAATTCATATGTATGACCTATAAAGCTTTTTTACATAGGAGTGATAAAATGAAGAAACTTATTTGGATTACCCTTTCTTTAATTATTTTAGTATTAATTTTAACAGGATGTAGTAAAACTAAATTTCAAATAAAATCCCCAGTCAAAGAAGAAGTTCTCATATCTGGCTCAGAGGAAGCTACCCCTACTTCAATGGCTATGTCCTATAATACTTTTACTGGTTATAGAAGTAAAATCATCGATCTTGATCAATGTGAAACCTGTGATATTTCAATAAATGTTATTTCTACCAGTGGTAATTTAGATTTATCAATTCTAGATGCTACAGGAGAACTAACTTATAAAGAATCTTCAATTCCAACTGGTTCTTTTTCTCTTTCTCTTGCAGGGGGAACTAGATACACAATAAAGATAAATGCGGTAAATCATGTTGGAAGTTTCGATATTAATTTTCTTATAAATGAGTAACAAAGTAGGCAGTAATTTTAGATTGTACATATATGGTACTCACTAAATTACTGCTTTCTAATTAGAAATATAAAAATAGCGGAAACACCTATTGTATTTCCGCTTAATGTGAAAGGAGCTTTTATAATATTTTTCTTATTTTCTTAGCTTCATAAACCCTTATAACTCTTTGGTGGTCTTCAGTAAGAATAATAACACTTACAAGGTCACTCTTATAATTATATACCTTTCCCTTTAATTTAGTTCCAATAACATTGATAGAAGTACCCCTCTTCAACTCTTTTATGTTATGAGAATGACAATACTCACAATTATCTGAGCTTCTAAATATTCTGTGACAATCTGTACAATACATTAATTTTTCCATCTCCCTTACTTCTCCTCCAAAATCTCAAAATATATTTATACTTATTTATATGGTTAATACTTTAAACTTAAAACATATATCTTCAAATAAACATAAAAGTTAATTATAATACTCAAGTATAAATTGAAATTATATTCCAAACCCTTTAATCAATATAAAATATTCAGCTATAATATATTTTGAGTAGAAATTTAAATGTTTATATATACTATACTTTTCATTTGAAAATATTCTTATAAACATAAATATTTTTTCAAAAACTTTTATAAAATATTAAGGAGATTTAACATGGATAAATTAACTACTTCAAACGAATTAAGCAACTTAATAAATACCACCCCCATACTTTTATGTTTTTTTACTAGTAAAAAATTTTGAGGAAGTAATGATCTGCTTTGTAAAGCAGCTAGTATGATGCTAAAGTATCCTAATGTCACTTCAGTGTATGTTGATATTGATGAGTCACCTAAAATAGGTGCTGAGCACTCTGTATTCATCTGCCCTACTATTCTATTATTTACTTACGGCAAAGAATCAATAAGAGAATCTAAGTTTATAATACTAAATGATCTTGAAGAAAAAATAAAGAGGTTGTTGCTTTTACTTTCTTAAAAACTTAGGGAGGATACTTATTCTCATAAGTTTCCTCCCGAAATACCAACTCACACTACATTACCTTTCTCATAACTTTTCCATTTTTCAAAGCATACGCAATTCCCATTTGATTTGTATATACTTCATCTTCTTGATTTAATTTAACTGCTATCATTTCCTGTTCTTTAGAGTTTTCAACTCTAGATGCATTTCCATCCTTTAGCTGCCATATTTCGTATGCTTCTTTTCCCTTCTCACTTGTTTGAAAATACACCTTATCCTCTTCTTTAATCAATGCAGAATTTTTTAATGTTCCACACTCTTCAATGCTTAGTTGTGGTAAAACTGATGTCCACGTACAATTTCTATAAACATAGGCTGCCCCATCAGCTAGATATTGAGTGCCAACATATATATTTATCCCCTCAACTGCTACTGATTTTATACCATTAATCGATGGTAATACTTTAGTCTTGCTCCATTGATTTTGAGCATATTCTAATATTTTAACATAATACTTACCTTTTTCTTCTGCTACAAAATACACCTTATTTTCCTCGTTATCTACATGGTAAATTGAAGTCAATCCTTTATTCACTTTACTTTCAACTAAATTCCATTCTTTAGATTCACTTAACTTATATAGACTTTCATTTGATAAAGCGTATAAAGAATTCCCAAGTACTATTAATTGCTCATTATAATTATTATTTATATCCCCTTCTATAATAGTTTCCCACTGCCCACTGGAATTAAATAAATACAATCCATTTTCACTAATTGCATAGCATTGATCATCCATTATCTTAATATCACTTACCTTATCTTGTAACCCACTATTATAAAATTTATTTTTTTCAAGAAGTCTATAGACCCTTTTATCTCTTTTAACTAAGTAAATATTACCATTAACATCTTTAATAATTTTCTCATTAAGATTACTAATATTATTAAAAATAGCTCGTTGACCCATAAATTCAACAGATTCATCCCGTATATTCACTCTTATTGGCTGCGAAACATTGCTCCAACAATAAATATAATCATCAACTGAGCTAAATCTTGTGATTTGATCTGGATATTGGTAGCTATCCCTTATTGTTTCTTCTAAAATCTTATCATTTACAGTAATATATGATTTTCCCCATTCATCATTTTTAACTATCTTAAAAGTTTTACTGTTTACCGAAACTTCTTTTACTTTTTCAACTTCATTTGAACTACAATACATTTCCGTCATTACACTTATTTCTGTATTATTAGGAATCCAAGTATTTGATAACACTATCTTATATACTTTATTCTCACTATCAATAACAAACAATGTATGTCCATCATCTGGCGAAGCTATATCTGTTATTAATCTTTTTGAAGAAAATTTAAAATCTCCAATGGCATATCCACGATAACTTTCACTATTAAAATGTTTTGAACTTACAATCCTTTCTACACCAAGGTTCTCTCCATATACAAACACTTCTTTTCCCAATTTCACAATATTAAGTTTTTCATTGGCTTCTTCATATGTTTTTATAAGTTGAGGATCCTTATCTTTTTCAAGTGCATAAAGATTATTTCCTGAAATATAAAATTCAGCTCTATCAGTTATAATTTTGCTCTCGTTAGTGACTTCATTATAAAAGCTTATTATTTCATATTCATCTGCATTATCTTCTGCAATCTTACAGAACTTACCATTCTCTGTTATTTTATCCCAACAGTATTCTCCTTCACTGGTTTTATTTAACTCATATACATTTTTTCCGTCATTATTTATGTCAACTATAACCTTTTTATAATCTTTAATTACAAACCCATTCTTTACTGAACTATAATTCAAACCTTTTAAGGTTCCCATAGTAACTTCTGTAGGCTTGCCAACTTCAAGATTAACCCAAGCACTTTTTTCTATATTATATTCATATACTTTATCATCAGTGGCAATAAAAATACCATTGTTATATGCTAATAACTGTTCGGGATTTAATTCATTAAAGAATGTATCATAATATATGCATGGTTCTTCTTTCTCTTGTTTTTCTAGTGCTTCAGCGACTTTAAGCTTATCCCCATATCTCAAAAATAGATTTGATCCTATACCGTAACTTAGTGCTATTACTAGTGTTAAAGCCATTACTGATAGAATCTTCTTCATAAAATCCCCCCTTATATAAATATTATTTTCAATTTACATATTTATTCATTATATTGTAAATTTTACAATTGGAATACATACATTTTACATTATATGTATTTAATCTTCAATACATATAACTAAAACCTTATTATATTTTACTTCTATACTCAAAGAACCTATCTAGAAATCTAGAAGATTGTAAAAATTTCTTACACAATTTCCATTCTAATTTAATTTCTTTATACATATAATTTATGTATTTATATTGCAAAGTTAATTTATATCAATCTTACCCATTCCCCTAAATGAAACTCAAGTTCTTCAAAAATAAGGTGCATACGAATTTAATAACTGTATATACTAAGGACGTTATTAAATATCAACTAAGGAGGAACAAATATATGAAAGCTATAGTAGACCAAGATACTTGCATTTCTTGTGGTGCATGTGTAGGAACTTGCCCTGAAGTTTATTCATTCAATGATGATGATAAAGCTGAGGCTATCTCTGGAGATATTCCAGCTGATCTTCAAGAGGGCGCTAAAGACGGAAGAGATCAATGTCCAGTAAATGCAATTGATATTAAAGAATAGAAAAATATGAAAAAGGCATTAAAATTACTTCTAATGCCTTTTTCTATTTATCTTATTTTTAAATTCCTACTATATTACCAAATAACTCAATAACCCTATTTATCAAAACTGAAACAACCTTTAAAATTCTATTCAAAATCAAACATGCAATTAATGTAAGTATAAAGCTTAGCATAAGAATCAATGAAACCTTAATAACTCCTGCCATATTCAAAGGTAATATATAATAAGCACACGCTATTAAAATTGGTTGATGCAGAATATATATATAAAAGCTATGGGCATTCAACTTTTTTAAAAGCCAGTTGTGTTTTGTTAAAAACCTTCTTCCATACCCAACTATAGATAATATTGCTGGAATAACTATAGCATTTGTACAAATCACTAAAATAACTAAAGCCATTCTTGGTTGAACCAATTTAGAAACTATGATATACACAGTTACTGATATGATTGTTCCGATAATAGAAATAATTAAACACTTTCTTCTTTTTAAATCTATTTTATTAATAAAATCTTCATCACTGTAACATATATATCCAAAGACAAATAATAAAAGATTTTGCATTAAACTTTTATCTCCTAGTCTTGGAACTATTTCAGCAATCATAAAAATTCCATATACAAGAAAAAATCCTCTATGGTTTAAAAATTTCCTTTTTGATGCATCTATAAACCTTATACCCTTTTCTGTATTTATCCACTTTATTATGGGTATTGCCATAAGACTTATTACAAACAGGAACATGATAAACCATAGGTGTGCAGGTGTGAACGCCCCATCTGTACCTTTAAAATCTGTAAATCTAAAAAGGAAGTTTCTATAAAACTCGAAAACATTCCCCGTATACTCGCCTCTCCATTTAAGGGCATAATATACCTGTGAAGGTACTACAGTTAATATTCCTATTATTAAAGGCACCAATAACTTTACACATCGCTCCCGTATATAAGCCTTAGTGCTTCTTTTCCCAAAAGCATGGTAAGTAGAAGCTCCTGCTAAAAAGAATAATAAAGGCATATACCAAAAAAAGTACTAGCTATAAATATAGTTGCTAATTTATGAGAATACTGTGCCTTAATAAAAAAAGAGCCCATATTATCAAATATTACTGCTGTATGATATGGAAACAACATTAATATTGCTATATTTCTTATCCAATCAATTTCATTTTTCCTCATTTTAAACCCCATTTCTAAATTTTATTTTTCTTTTCTACTTTATCATACTCATACTGTAAATAATACATTTAAATAATATTTTTGCATGTGGAAAAAATTTAACATTAAAACTAAATTTATCATGCTTAAGATATGACTAAAAATACAGTCTAAAAAACGTGGTCTATACTTACATAAAAAAATATCATCTAATTTTATAAAAATTAGATGATATTCTTAATATTAATTAAAATAATATTAAACTAAAGCAATTACTTCTATTTCAACTTTTGCATCTTTAGGTAATCTAGCTACCTCAACACAGCTTCTTGCTGGGAATGGGGCTTCAAAGAATTGTCCGTAAACTTCATTAACCTGTGCAAAATCATTCATATCCTTAATAAATACAATAGTTTTCACTACTTTATCCATAGAAGTTCCAGCTGCTTCTAAAATAGCTTTAACATTCTCTAAAGATTGTTTTGTTTGCTCCTTTACATCTTCAGGTATTAATCCTGTAGCAGGATTAACTGGTAATTGCCCTGAAGTATATACCACTTCACCTATTTGTACTGCTTGAGAATATGGTCCTATAGCTCCCGGCGCATTCTCTGTTGCAATTATTCTTTTTTCCATCTTTATTTCCTCCTCAATATTATTTAAATAATTCTTTTAAATTTTTAATAACATTATAATCTTACTAAAACCATTATATAATAAGCACTTTCTACTTTCAAAGATTTTTGTGTATTTGTTCGTACTTTTGTTGTTATTATGTTGGTTTTAAATAATCTCTGTTTCACTCTTTAAATATTTTTCTGCAATATCTTTATTTAATTTTGAATCAGTAATAACTAATAGTATAGGATGAACTCTTCCAAAAGATATACTAAATAAAACTGTTGATGATTGTCCACTTAGAAAAATACAATTATTCTAAGCCGAGTATAAAACTTTACCTATTTTTTATTTCTTCTATAGTTCTTTCACCATTATTAGTTATAAAATTCCAAGCTTCCTTTTCACTTTTCTCTTGAAGCTCATCAATAATATTAGCTCCTTTTTCTATAGCTTTAGAAATAAACCCAAAAACTCCTTTTTTATCACTTTTCTTCTCAACTTTAATTGAAGCCATCCTTATTTCATATTTCAAAGCTTTTTCTAAAAGTAAATTATGCTTTTTAATTATTTTTTCTGCTTTTAATAGTACATAACTTGCTTTTTCTTCCTTAACCTTTTCTGTTCTAACATTTAAATTTCGAATCTTTCTTACTTCTCTTTCAACATCACTTTCATTTAAAATTACTACAGAATTAAAGTAAGCATCCACAAATTCTCTATCAGCTTCCTCAATTATAATAACTCTTTTTTTCTGGATCTCTTCGGCTCTTTTTTCAACTAAATCCATACTTCTTAAAACAATCCCTTTAAGCTCATCAATAGCCTTATCAGCATCTTCTTCTGTATTTATAGATGATATACTATAATTATCATTCAAAAATAATTGATCTTCAAATCTAATCGCTTCTTCAAGTTCTTTATTTAATTCTTTCAGGTATTTATCTTTAATAATGGATTTAAAACTTTTTGCTTCTATAGCTTCTATAGCTGCCTTAATGGTCTTTTCAGAATTAGCAATAACCATTTTTCTTATTTCCATTATTTCATCATATTCACCTCTTGCTATTTCAGCTTCTTCCCTAGTTTCAAATAAAATGTCATCAACAGTTCTAATATTAATGTCATGTTCCTTTAGTATTCTTTCGAACTCATCAAGATATTTTGATATATCTGCAAAATTTATTGATTCAGCAAACTTTTTAAATTCCTCTAAAGATTTAAATGTTACCTCTTCTGTGTCCTTAGATAATCCCCTAAAATATTCCTCAATAAGACTATTTATCTCTTTTTCAATATTTAAGTTCAAAAATCCTGTTATATGTTCTATACCCCTATTTTCATCACCAAATGCTTTTAATAAATAAAGATAAATTTCTTCATTATAAGGATTATTATATACAGAATTTCTAATAATCTCTTCTTCCTTTTCTTTTGGAATTAATCCAGTCTTCAAGTTATTTAAAAGTGCCTTTGACATTTCAATATTTTTCTCATCTGGATATCTTGCAACAAAACTATTGTTATTACATATTAACGCATCTACCACAGCATAATGAATTTGAAAAACATTTGACATAATGCCTTGCGCTAAGTCATCCATCGTAGAAGAATCTATAAAAAGCTTTTCTTTTTTTGAATTCATACCCACCGATGTAACCATATTTCCAACAAGGTTAAAAGCTGAATGAGCCGCTCCTGTTACAGCATTCATTGCCCCAGCCTGCATAGCTCCACCAATTGCACCACTAAGCCCAAATCCACCGCCTTGCCATCTTCCTCTTGCTGCCTTTCGTTCTTCTCGATAATCTTTCTCTTGTTCTGCCGTAAGAACTATTTCCCTATATCTTATATCTACATTTTCAAAATCATCTTCCCATGTAAAGAATTTGGAATAATAGTTATCAATAAATCCATTTTTATCTATATGCATTAAGCCATAAGAAATCATAATCGATATAGCTTCATCGATATTACTTGAAATGCATTGGCATCCTAGTTCATACGCCTTATTATGTACATCATCAATATTTAAACAATTATTCTTATATAAAGCTTTAAACTTCTCATAGGCATCAATAGATAAATCTAAAAATCTTTTTCTTAAATTATTGTAATTAACAAACTCCTCATTAAACTCTATCTCATAAGTTCCTAACTTAAAAACTTTTCTCATAAAAACACCTCATACTTCTTTATACTCATTTATGATTATAATATATTTTTCATATAACTTACTATGAAAATTTATAACAATTAGAATATTCCTTTTACTATATTTTCTATTTAGGCATGTACTTAAATATCGAATTCAATACCTGAAATATCCTATTGAAGTATATTGTTCTCCACCTTTGAATAAACTAAACTTGAATTTTATATATAAAGGAGAGCTTACAAGTGAAAAAATCATTAAGAAATTCATTGTTATTATTTCTCTTATTTACTTTCATCTTAATTCCATCTAGAACTCTAGCTACAGAAAATTCAACTTTTAGCGATAATACCGCAGCAAAGCTGCCTGTGACTTAAGAATGGCAGAAAGAGAACTTTGGATTGACCATGTTTCATGGACTAGAAGCTATATTATAAGCGCATTAGCATCCCTTGAAGATAAAGATGATGTGGCACAAAGACTTCTTAAAAATCAAGATGATATTGGAAATTCAATTAAACCCATCTATGGAGATGAAGCCGGGAACACCCTTACTAAATTACTAAGAGAACACATAGAACTAGCTGCTAAAGTTGTTGATGCTGCTAAAAATGGAAACCAATCTGACCTAGATAAATATAATAAATTATGGTATGAGAACGCAGATAAAATTGCTGATTTTTTAAGCAGTGCAAATCCTAATTACTCAAATAAAACATTAAAAGACATGTTACATAAACATCTACAATTCATTACAGACCAAGTTGTAGCTAGACTAAGTAAAGATTGGAAAGCAGATATCTCTGCCTATGATAAAGGTGAAGACCACATGATTCACTTTGCAGACATACTTATTGATGGAATAATAAAGCAATTCCCAAAAAAGTTTAAGTAATAAAAAAACTTACCCAATAACATACTGGGTAAGTTTTTTCTATATTAACTATAATTCTTCTAAGCTATGTTCTCATCTGCAACTGTTTCACTATAATAAGCCTTCTCATCTAACATACCTTCTGATTTTGCAACTACTACACATGTTGCTGCATCCCCTACTACATTTAAAGAGGTTACAAGCATTTCAATAGGTCTGTTTATTGCAAGAATTAATGAATAAGCTAATATTGCTGCATCATTATTATATCCCATTCCAGTTAATACAGTGAAAAGAATTACCGCACCTGCACCTGGAGCTGCTGGTGTTCCAACGGATGCAATTAATGCTAGTAATGAAATTACTACTATATTCCCAATCGTTACTTCATATCCTGCACTTGTAGCAATAAATATTGCTGCTATAACCTGCATTATAGCTGTACCATTCATGTTCACTGTCATACCTAGAGGTAATACAAAAGATGAAATATCCTCGCTTACACCTAGCTCTTCTGTTGTTGTTTTTGTATTTAAAGGTAATGTTGCTGCTGAAGAAGATGTTGAGAAGCCAAATAAAGCTACCTTACCTATTTTCTTAACAAACATCATTGGGTTAATTCTTGCACCTATTGCAATAAATATTGCATATCCAAATACTAAAAATACTAATAAAGCTAATACTGTTGTTACTACATATACTAATGCCGGCTTTAAATTTTCAACACCGTATATAGCAAATGTTCTTGTTATTAATACAAATATTGCTGCTGGCCCAAACTTAGTTATTATAAAACTTAGGAATACTGTTATGATCGAATTAACTTCCTCTAATAAGGTTTTTAAAATCTTAATTTTATCTCCTAAAGAATTAATGCTTAAACCTAATACAACTGCTACAAAGACTACTGCTAATATGCTTCCATTTGTTGAAAAAGCCGCTGTAATATTGTTTGGTATTGCTTTAACTATAATTAAAAGTGGATTTGTTGAACTTGCAACGCCTGCTTGTGCTGTAACATTAGATACATTTGCCGTAAATAATCCCATATTCTTAACTGCAAAACCAACTATTCCTGCAAGGGCTAAAGCAAAAACAGATGTTGATAAAAATCCTAATATAGTTTTATATGAAATACGTCCTAATTTTTTAGTATCACTTATTTTACACATAGCTAATGCTATAGATGTAAATACCATTGGAACAATTACAAGCTGCAAAGAGTTGACAAATAACTGACCTAATATGTAAAATACACCTATTGCACTTGTTGCACCCTCAACTGATATATCTTGAAATAGAACGTTATTTATACTTGTCCATAATGAACCATTTCCATTTGCTATTAAATTTTCTCTTAAAACTATACATCCTAAACCAGCTGCTAATCCTAATAAAAGTGCTATTGCCATCTTCACTGCTAGATTATTGCTGTTATTTTTTCCTTTGATTTTTCTTATCATTTTTCATTTCTCCTTATTAGTTCACTTCCCTAAATAACTACATAAGGTTCTAATATACCTTTAAAATTGTTAAATAAAAAAGCCTTCCTATTTGAAAGGAAGGCTATACTGACATAATTAAATCTTTTAACTTCAGGCAAGATGTCATAAAACAACATCTGTGGTTACTGAATACAATTCTTCAAGTATATTATAACTTCCTTACTGATTTCCCGAATCAATTTAAAGGGATTGTTTTTTTTCTTAATGTATCATTTAATAAACCTATTGTCAATTATATTTTTTAATATTTTATTGGTAATTTATTCCTTTTCTGCCATAGGAACTTCCTGTCCTCTTTTATGCAGTATCTTTTTAAACATAGTAAAATAGATGAATGTAGTTACTGTAGCGCCAATTACATCTGAAATAGCTTCAGCAAAAAAAACATTCTTAACATCAAAATACATAGGTATTATGAAAACACATAAAAGGAATATTAATTTACGGAACATGGATAGAGAAACTGATAAATTTACTATTCCCATCCCCGTTAAACCATCAACTACTGTATATTGAACCGCAACCCCAAATAGACCTAAGGTATAAACTCTTATAGCCCATGTAGAAAGCTTTATATACTCAGGATTGCTGGTAAAAATCCTAACAAAAATCTGTGGGACTGTTTGAGCAATTAAAAACATAATACCAACAAAACATATTGAAATGAGGAAAATGTATTTTTCTGCTTCAAGAACTCTTTTAGTGTTCCTCGCTCCATAATTAAAACCTAAAATTGTCTGAGTTCCTCCTGTAATTCCACCTAAAGGCATTGTAATAATTAGCATAAAGCTCTGAAGTATAGTTGCACAAGCCACCAGCATATCCCCATTAGAAGAACCTCCATATTTTTGAAGCACCGCATTAATTGATATTAAAAGTATATTATCAAAAGCTATAATTAAAAATGGTGTTGCTCCTACAGCCAAGATTCTTTTCATTATACTCCAAGCATATCCACTAAATTCTATTCTAATATGTACATCTCTACTAAACAAAAATTGCAATACATATAAACATGAACATAACTGTCCTATTACTGTAGCTAAGGCTGCTCCTGCCACATTCATTTTAAATCCAAAAATAAAGATTGGATCTAGTATTAGATTAACCACAGCTCCAATAATAACGGATTTCATTCCAATCTTTGCATATCCCTGGCATAAAATAAATTGGTTCATTCCCACCGCCAACAAAGCAAATATAGTTCCAATTAAATATATTGTGAAATATTGGTTGGCATAAAAATACGTATTTTCACTAGCTCCAAATAAATATAATAAAGACTCTTTAAACACAAGCATTAAAATCATTATAACTATTGATATAATAAGCAACATTCCAAAACAATTAGCTAATATCTGTTTTGCGCCCTTATTATCTTGTTCTCCCATTTTAATACTCATAAGTGGTGCACCACCAACTCCAATTAAATATGCAAAAGCTGAAATCAACATAGCAATTGGAGCACATATCCCAACTCCTGCTAAAGCAAGTTCTCCCATACCTGGAATATTACCTACATAAATACGATCAACAACACTGTATAGTACATTAACAAACTGAGCAAACATTGCTGGAAGAGCAATTTTAAACACCAGTTTCTTTATGTCATCAGTTCCTAAATTATTCTCTAGATTCACCTTAGCTCCCCCTCACTTAACTTGTTTCTTCGCCTATAATATCTTATTATAAAAACATATATAAATAAAATGAATGTTTGTAATAATAGTCATTAAATTTTCTTATATTAAGGAGTTATCCATGAGCATAACTAAATACAAAGCACTTCTTACTACAATAGAGTATGGAAGTTTAACTAAAGCTGCTGAAGAATTAGGATATACCCAGCCAGGTATTAGCCACATGATTAAATCATTAGAAACGGATTTTGGATTTCCTCTGCTCATTCGCCATAAGGACGGTGTATCTCCTACTGAAAATGCAAAGGAATTAATCTTTTATCTAAGACAAATTGTAACTGGTGAAGAAAAGTTGCTAGAAAGTGTTAACAAAATAAATGGAATAGAATCTGGTACTATACGCATCGGATGCTTTTACAGCGTTTCAGTATATTGGTTACCAACCATAATTAAAACCTTTGAGGAAGTATATCCTAATATACAATTGCAGCTATTTGAAGGAGATCATGGTGAGATCAGCACATGGCTTAATGATGGTAAAATTGACTTGGGTTTTCTTTCTGCACCTGTACCAAGTGATTTTGACTTCATTTCGCTTAAGATGGATCCAATATTCGCTGTATTACCTGAGGGACATCCTCTTTGTAAGGAACCTTTTGTTTCACCTGCAGAATTAGTGAAATATCCCTTTATAGTTCCTTATAAGGGTTCAGATGAAGATATGTGGCGTGTGCTACATGCAGAAAATCTCTTACCTAAAATCAAGTACCGTGTAAAAGGAGATGAAGCTATCCTAGCAATGGTAGCCAAAAATCTTGGTGTCTCTCTTATGCCTGAACTTTTTCTTTTAAGAATTCCAGACCATGTTGTGATAAAAAGATTAACCAAAGAATATTTCAGAACCCTTGGAATAGCAATTCGCTCAACACAAAATGCTACTCCAGCAGTAAAAAAATTTATTGAAACTGTACAAAAAATAATCAAATGAAAACCCTATGTGTTTGCATCAACACATAGGGTTTTCACTCATATAACTTTTATTTAAATAATTCCAATTGGTTCTATCAATTTTCCAGAATAAAAATCCTTCTCTTTTCTAACTATATTAAATATAAACTAACTTCATCATGTGAGGTGTATAAAAATGAAAAAAACATTAAAGCTTTATTTTATTATTATCTTAACACTTATATGTTCTTTTACTTCTATTAGATATTACCCTGATGCAATTTCAATGTCACATCTGTTAGAAGTCACCGGAGATACTGTACACTTAGTTCAGGATGCTGCAAATGTTGAAAAACTTCCTAAACATTTCAGAAAATGTACAGATAAGGTAGATATTCCAGATGGAATGAATTTAAATTTATCTGGTCTTGATAAATTAAATATTTCTGGAAGTAGTCAATTTGCTGAAATACCTCTTAATTTAATTAAAGATGCTATAGGAAGTGAGCACAGCATTATAGCCGTCGATCTAAGGCAGGAGTCCCATGGCTTTATTAATGGAACTGCAGTAAGCTTTAAAAATGAAAAAAATAATGCAAATGCAGGTCTAACTTTAGAACAAGTTATTAAAACTGAAAATGAAGACTTAAAATCTATTCAAATTAATGAACCTTTAACACTTTATAATACTAAAAAAGTCATTATTCCTGAGAAGGTACAAAATGAAGCCTTATTAACCGAGGATAAATCCATAGGTTACCTTCGTGTACCCGTAACGGATGGTAAGTTGCCAACTGACGATATGGTTGTTTACTTTATAACTTTCGTTAATAACCAGCCTAAGGATTCTTGGCTTCACTTTCATTGCAAAGAAGGTATAGGAAGAACAACTACCTTTATGATTATGTATGATATCATGAAAAACTATAATGAAGTAAGCCTCTATGACATTATTACTCGTCAAGTGATTTTGTCAAAAATCAGTCCTAAAAGCGCATCAAGTTTTTATTCAGGTGAACACTATGACTTTTTAAACAACTTTTATACCGATTATAAAAATGGATGCTATGATGATAAGTGTTCTTTAGATTCAGGCAAACTAAATTCCGTATTAAATTACTCCTGTGTCACTTCTAATAACTATGACTCTTATACTAAAAACTCAATAATCCCTAAATTTCTTTATGTTATATCTGAAAGTGATATGACTTCAGCAGAACAAACTATGGTAGCTACATTGCAAGGCATTGTAGCTACTCAATCTGATAAGCAAATTTATATTACCAGTCCTAAAGAACCTGATTATGAAACATGGCTTAATGATTTAAAAAGTAATTATAAAGTTAAATACAAGATCATTAAAGACCCTTGGAAGTTAGTAAGCAAGTTTAGCTCCTTTGTAGATGGATATGTATTATACAATGGTACAACATCACCTTCAATTAATAATGCCTGTACTGTTGCTTCATTAAAAAATGCTGTTGCTATTGATGAATCCTTAGAAGCTAAAGTAATTAATTATGGTATATCTAATTTAATTGAAGACTGCAGAAATACAGATAAATACTGGGCCTATAATAACCTATGGGATTCTGGATTAAATCACTCCATTGTTATAGAATTATCACCTGATAAAACCATGGCTTTAAGGGATTATGCAATAACTGCAAAAGCCCTAGTCTTTTATGAGAATGATGTAAAAGATGACTCTTTGAGGAAAAACATATTCAGCTCCTTAAATGATAATTCACATTGTCTTGGATGGGGGCCTGATGAGCACACCAATGTATCAATAGCCTCTACCTATGGTGTAGATGTAATTGCAGCTGATTGGTCTTATAATTTATCCGTACTAAGTTCATATCCACTCTGCGTACAAACTCAAAAATCTATCCCTGATATCCCTGGGGAAGATGGTGTTCACTATGTAACTTTTATCATGTCTGATGGAGACAACCTACAATGGCTTCTAGGTAGTAATTATAGCGCTAAAAATTGGTATGGTTCTCCCTACAGAGGAAACTTCAACTTAGGATGGTCATTAAGTCCTTCACTCTATTATTTAGCACCTACAGTTTTTAATAAATACTATGAAAGTGCTTGTTCTTCTAAATACAACGATAACTTTCTAGTTCCACCCTCTGGAAATGGTTATATGTATCCTAGCAAATTCCCTTTACATAAATTAGACAGCTACACTAAAATATTAAATAATTATATGGAAAAAGTTGATCAACATAATGTGCTAATCCTTGATGATGATGCTCTTTATAGAAAAGATCTATGGGATAAATATACTTGCCATAAAAATATTAATGGTCTTTTCTATCTAAATTACGCAAGAAATAATAGCTATGAAGGAAAAATAACCTGGTCCAATAGTAAACCTATAGTAGCTTGTCGCGATTTACTCTGGGGTGGTTTAGAAGATGGGGTTACGGTAATTGATAACATTAATAAAAGAATTGAACTAGGTTATACAGATATAACCTCACCAGATTGCTACACTTTTATTTATGTCCATGTATGGAGCAACACTATGGATAATGTTCAAGATGTAGTAAATAAATTAAATAACAATCCTAAAGTGAAAATTGTTACACCAGATACCTTTATTAAACTAATTAAAGAGAATGTAGCACCTACTGATTTATAAAATTTTAACCTTAACACTTCTTTATAATAATTTCTTTCAATAATCATAAAGAGGAAAATAATGGATAAATATAGAAGAAGTAATATATACTAATTTTCTACTTAAAAGAATATTACTAAAATGATACATAATATTTTAGTAAATTAAAGAGGTGCTATTTATGAAAATGTTTGTTTTAAACGGAAGTCCCAGATTAAGGGGAAATACTAAAACTACTTTAAATACAATAATTAAAGGTGTAGAAGAAAATTGTCCAGAAATTGATGTAGAACTTTGTGATGTTACAACTAAGAGACTTTCTGGCTGTATTAACTGTGATGGCTGCAAAAGAAATGAAGGAAATTGTGTTCTTCCTGATGACAGCAAAGAAATTATAAATAAAATTTATGATGCAGATGTGGTTCTCTTTGGAACCCCTGTTTATTGGTGGGGCGTTTCATCACAACTAAAAATAGTTATTGATAAAATGTACTCAAAAGATAGTAAATTTAAAAATCAGCATAAAAAAATTGCTGTAGTGGCAGTAGGAGCTAATGATATAGATGACCCTCAATATAAACTAATTTTTGATCAAATGGATTATATCTGTGATCATTTAGCTTGGAAGGTTATTTTCCATTATCCAGTATCTGCTTATGAGTTAAATGATTTACCTAATAATCACGAAGAATTAAATAATATAAAAGAGCTTTGGCGATTATTTTCTTATAAATAAATCCTTATTAAGTAAATGTAAATTAAATAAATTTAAAAAGACAGATAAATGCTAAGTAACCCCACATTTTATTAACTTGAAGGCTGCTCATCACCTATCTGTCTTTATCTTTTTATGCTAACCCTAAAATCCTTACTACAGAAGTAACTATAAAACAGATCACTATACCTGTAGCTGTTGGTATGATAAAAGAAAGTCCCGTCCACTTCCAGCTCTGAGTCTCCTTTTTTATGGTTAAACATGTAGTGCTGCATGGCCAATGCATCAAGGAAAACAACATAACATTTACTGCTGTAAGCCATGTCCACCCATTATCAATTAAAAGCTGTCTAAGCTGCATTAAACTATCAAACTCTATAAGACTTCCTGTAGCTGTATAACTCATAATAATGATAGGTACAACTATTTCATTTGCTGGGAACCCCAAAATAAATGCCATTAAAATATATCCATCAAGTCCTATTAGTTTTGCAAAAGGATTTAAAAAGTTAGCACAATGACTGAGTATACTAATGTCTCCTACAGTTACATTTGCCATCATCCATATTACAAGGCCTGCAGGTGCTGCAACTACTACAGCTCTTCCTAACACAAAAAGTGTTCTATCAAAAATTGATCTGACTATTACCTTTCCTATCTGGGGCTTTCTATAAGGTGGTAATTCCAAGGTAAATGATGAAGGAATTCCCTTCAAAATTGTCTTTGATAATATTTTAGAAATTATAAGTGTCATAAATACACCTAAAAGAATTACACCTGTTAAAATTATTGTTGAAATTATTGATTGCCCTGGGCCCACAAACATTCCAGCAAAAAACATAGTTATAATTGCTATAAGTGTAGGAAATCTTCCATTACAAGGTACAAAGTTATTAGTAATTATAGCAATAAGTCTTTCTCTAGGTGAATCAATAATCCTACATCCTATTATTCCCGCCGCATTGCATCCAAATCCCATACACATTGTAAGTGCTTGCTTTCCACACGCACAACTCTTTTTAAAAAAGTTATCCAAATTAAAAGCAATTCTAGGCAGATATCCTAAATCTTCAAGAAGAGTAAATAATGGAAAGAAGATTGCCATTGGCGGAAGCATTACTGCCACTACCCAAGCTAAGGTTCTATACATACCTTTTATAAAAAGTCCCTCCACCCAAACTGGGGCACCCACGCCTATAACAAATTGACTAAGCTTTTCCTCTATCCAAAATAAACCTTTTGATAGCAATCCCGAAGGATAATTAGCTCCAGTTATAGTTAGCCAAAATACCACCCCTAGAAGTAATATCATTATAGGTATTCCCCAAGTCCTAGAGGTTAAAATCTTATCTATTTTTCTATCCCTTAAACTATATTTAGACCTATTATAAGTTACAACCTTAATTCCTATTTTCTCTGCTCTTCTTACTATTGTGGTTACAATTTCGTCTCTAAAAATATCACTATCAATATTATAAAACTTTAGCTTTTCTTTCCCTTCACTAGCTCTTTCTAATACAGTAATTTCCTTGGACAAATTAAATCCAAGATACTTATCTAAGGATATTAGTAATTGTGATTCTCCTTCTAGTAACTTTAATGAAAGCCATCTTGAGCTAAGCTTATCTAAGTTTTCATTTTCTACTTCCATACTCTTATTCTTTTCTATGACCTCTTTAACTCCTTCTTCAATAGAAACTAAAACTTCCTCTATAATATCATCATACTTTATGTTTATTGGACTTATAGGAGTTTTACCGTCTGTCAAATCATAAACTGCATCCATTAACTCCTTTAAGCCCACGCCCTTAGCTGCACTTGTCCCCACTACTGGAACTCCTAATAAAAGTGAAAGCTTTATCAAATCTATATTAATTCCTTTTCGCTTAGCTTCATCCATTAGATTTACACATACCACTACATTATTAGTAATTTCAATAGTTTGTAATACCAAATTTAAATTTCTCTCTAAACATGTTGCATCTACAATCACAACCACTGCATCTGGATTTCCAAAGCATATAAAATCTCTTGCAACTTCTTCTTCTACAGAATTAGCCATCAAGGAATAAGTTCCTGGAATATCAACTAAAATAAAGTTTCTATTTCTATGTTTATATTTTCCTTGAGCATTTGCTACCGTCTTTCCTGGCCAATTTCCCGTATGCTGGTTTAATCCTGTTAAGTTATTAAAAATTGTACTTTTTCCAACATTAGGATTACCGGCTAAAGCAATTACCTTATCTGTAGTATCCGTGCGTATTATATTTAATTCCTTATCTATGGAGTTACTTCCTGTTGATTGATTTGTTAATCCCATATTTGCCTCCTTAAAAACTGTTAATTAACTAAATACTTTAAATTTCAAATTCCCAGCTTTTCCTGAGAATTTGAAATTACAAAACCTAATTATTTTTATAAGTAAGTAACCAACTTACTCCATAAAATAAAATGCGAAGAAACCGCCTTTAAAGTTATTTAAATAGCCTCAATAAATATCTTAGATGCATCTTCTTTTCTAATAGCGATTACAGCTCCTCGTATTAAGTATGCTACTGGATCTCCTGAAGGACTTTGACTTAAAGCTTCAATTTCAGTATCTTTTATTAATCCTAAATCAAGCATTCTTCTTCTTATAGAACCATCAGAAATAAGATATTTAACTCTGCATTTTCCACCTAAAGGCAAATTATTTAATGACATTAAATTTTTTTCTCTTTCCATAATATTAATCATATTTATATCTCCTTTTTACCCTATATAACTCTCTTAATTAACCTATATCTACTTACACTATATTCCTTGGTTCTAAATTCCCCTTTTAGTGAATATAACTTTTAGAGGAGGGAAATTTTCTTTCCCTACTCTAACATATGAATAATATATTTTTTATGTTACAAATTATAAAAAAATTGTGTGGTGATTAAATGAATAATGAATTTTTTACTGCAAGAGGATATGAGCAAAAATCCTATGATGAAAATCTTCTTACTGCCTCTATGGAAGATTATGTTGAAATGATATATAGATGTACTTTAAATGGAGATGAATATGTTCGTTTAAGTAAACTAGCTGATTTATTAAATGTAAGAGATTCCTCTGCCTCAAAAATGATGCAAAAGTTAGGTAAATTAGGTCTAATAGACTATGAAAGATATGGATTAATCAAATTTACAGACTTAGGAAGAGAAATTGGACAATTTCTTTTACAGCGACATAATACCATAGAAAAATTTTTAAAACTTATTACTTCAGATGAGGACGTATTGATTGAAACTGAACTTATAGAACATATAATTAGCAGCAATACAGTTGAAAATCTACACTTGTTAAATGAATTTATAAAAAAAAATCCAGAAATTGAACTTCAATTTAATGAATTTAAAAAAGATTATTACACCAAATAAAATAATTTATTATATCCATATTATTTAATAAACAAAATTTTTATTACCCCGTTCCAAAATTTAAACTTTCTAATAATATAATATTAGAAATATATATAAGCTTATATATTCCTAGGTTGTAACTCTTGGACAAACATCCAAGTTTTACTTCCTCATGCTAAGACCATTCTTAGAGTAAATATAAATTTGGGGGTACTATATATGTCTTACGGTGGATATAATCGCGGATGTAACAATTGCTTTAACGGCTATGATAGCTTTAATTACGGAGACAACTATGGATTTAACAGCTATGATAGCTTTAATTGTGGATGTAACGATGGCTATAATTACGGGGGCAACTATGGATTTAATAGCTATGATGGCTTTAATTGCAGATGTAACAATAGCTATAATTACGGATATAACTATGGCGCTCCATATGGATATGGATACGGATATGGAAATGATGGCTTCGGATTTGATAGTTGGTGGATTATAATAATATTATTATTCTTCGGCTGTGGATTCTTCTTCTTCTAAGAATAATCTAGTCAATATTTATTAAATATTGACTTTATCATAAGTGAAAGTCCAAATCTATGATTTGGGTCATTGAACTTACCATGCGAATAAAATTAGGAGAAGTTTCCTTATTAATACTGAACTAACTTAGTCATTAAGACGAGTTCTAGAGTGATCATTACTAGAACTCGTCTTTTTAAATAATTTTATATAAACTGTTCCTAAATTTTAAATCTTTAATATTATGGTATTAGGAATGTATGTTTATATATTTAATGTATATTTCTAATCACATTTAAGGACCTTTAGTCCAATACAATTTCATTTACTTCCAATACATTCCCATAGGAGTATAAATAAAGAGAGGTAATATATATGAGTAGGCATAGAAATTCTTGTGGATGTTGCTGTGGATGTAATGGTCAATGTAGCTGTTGTACAAATTGCTGTTGCACCAATTCATCATCCTTCGGATGCAATTCAGGCTCTAACTTTGGATGCGGAAACAACTTTGGCTCCGGCTTTGGTAATAACTGGTGGCTAATTCTTCTATTACTATTCGGTGGCTTTGGCTGTGGTGGCCTTGGTGGTGGCTTTGGCCGTGGCTTAGGCAGCTGCTTCTGGTAAAATACACAAAATAATTATTCACATGCATCTATAAATAAAAATACTCGTCTAAATATAAAGTAATAATTCAAATTAAGAGGGCGTATCATAGAATATCTAATTCTATGATACGCCCATCTCTTTATTCGCCTTTGCAAATATTGTAAAACCAGTGCATATATAACTAGAAAGAATATAGCTACCCATAAATAGATTAACCATATCACTATCTAATAATTGATAAAATAGTTTATTAAGTAATTAAACTTTTCATAGGATTCCCTAGATAATTATGCTAAAATAATTAATAAAGTTAAACTTAACAAAACGTAATTTAACTACGGGGGATAAAATATGAAATACGAAATTATAATTTTTGATGCAGATGAAACACTCTTTGACTTTAAAAAATCAGAAAGAGAAGCCTTTAAAAATACTCTATTGGAGCTCGGTATTGACTATGATGCTAACTATCACTTTAAAATATATCAAGATATTAACACTGCTATTTGGAAAGAATTTGAGGAAGGCCTTATAACCCAAGAAAAACTTAAAACAGATAGATTCAAAAGATTCTGTGATGCAATAAATATGAACTTTGATGAAAATCAATTAGCTAAAGCTTACATGAAACATTTAGGTGATGGTTCCTTTCTCTTAGAAGGTGCAGAAGACTTAATTAAAGATTTAAAAGATACTTACAAACTATCAATTGTAACTAATGGCCTTACTGAGGTTCAAAACAAACGTATTAGAAAATCAGTAATTGCCCATTACTTTCAGGACATTGTTATTTCTGAAGAAGTTAAAGTATCCAAGCCTAATCCGGAAATATTTGAATTAGCTTTAAAAAACATTAATCACCGTGATAAATCTAAGGTATTAATGATTGGTGACAGCTTGACCTCTGATATTCAGGGAGGAATAAACTTTGGGATCGATACCTGCTGGTATAATCCAAATAAAGTTGAAAACCTAAAGAATATAAAACCGACCTTTGAAGCATCTACTTTTGACGAAATTAAAGCATTGCTTAAATCAATTGAATAAAGTTAATTTTATAAAGAATATATTGCACATAAAAAAGCAGAAAGTTTCGAGTCTTTCTGCTTTTTCTAAATCCTTTTAATTGAATAAAATAGTTAACGTTAAATAAAGAACTATTTACTTTATACATTTTCTATTAATTCTGATGGCGATCTAGCTTTCCAATCCTATTATCTGCATTTTAATTTTTGTTATTCATTATCTATATTTTTTTATAGCGCATTTATTTTTTTCTTTTATATAAAGGTTTTATATAATTTCTATCTGTACCTAACCTTTGGTTCATAAAACTCAAAAATAACAGCATGATTTTCATCTTCATACTTCTTGTAATCTACATCATCTTTTATTGTCCAAACCACCTTCATCGCACCAAGCCTTTCAGAAGTTTTAAGTAAAAAACTTTTTGAACTAGTTCCATAAGCAATAAACTGTGGCCTTGAAATTACATTTGCAAGTGCATTTCCCATTACAATTCCCATCCATTTAGGAATATTATCATAATCCTTTCTATTCATAATCAATTGTCCTCTCATAATGTCCGGTGCATTTTTTCTAAACCATGCAACTATAAAAGGATTGAAGCTTTCAATACAATATGGTCCTAAATACTCTCTCATGTACTTTAATACTTTTTCACATAACTCTTTGTTTCTATTGCCAGATTTAATTTCTATGATTATTGGTACTTTTCCCTTTACAATTTCTAAAACTTCATAAAGCATAGGTATTTTTTCATTACTATTACATAACTTCATTTCTCTAAGTTCATACAATGTATAATCTTCAAGTTTTCCATTTATACCACAAACTCTATTTAAAGTATCATCATGGAAAACCATCACTTCTCCATCCTTCGAAAGAATAACATCTAACTCAATGCCATATCCCTTTGCCACTGCCAACTTAAAAGCTGAAATACTATTCTCAGGAATAGATTTATCTTTTGAATGCAATCCTCTGTGGGCATGATTTATACCAACTAACATCTTTTTTTGTTCTTCGGTACATTTACCTGGATAGATAAGAAACATAGTCAATACACCTATTAACATTATTAATACTGCTAATATCAATACCATACTCCCTCCAATATAGTTATACTATCATTACCAACCTAATACTACCTTATATTTATTTACTGTATCCATTCATATTAGTATAATTCACAGTCCATTATTCTCAATCTACTCAAATTAACTCAGCCATACATATATCTTATTCAAAAATTTATAAATATTAATTTCTATATTGTAACTTAATTATAAACTGTTGATTTTATAATAGTATCAATTTATAATAATGATTATCAAGAAATAATTATTGTTTTAGGAGGTTTTAATAATGGCTGGAGATAGAATCATTTGTAGATGTAAGAATGTTAGTTATATTGATATAAGAAAGGCTATGATTGCTGGTGCACGTACTTTAGATGAAATTAAAGAAATCACTGGCGCTTCTACTGGTTGTGGCAGATGTGCAAGTGAGATTGAAAAAATTCTTGCTTCAGTTTGCGGATGCAAAAATGTTTCACTAGAAACAGTACTTGAAGCTGTAAACAATGGGGCAGATACAACTGAAAAAGTTGCTGAAATCACTGGCGCTGGTTCAGCATGTGGGAGATGTAAGGCATTAGTGCAAAACATAATTGATACAAAAAAATAAATTATCTCTTAATTGTAAATAAAAGGCAGGTATTAAAATCTGCCTTTTATTTATATATATTGTTATTTTAATGTAATAGCTTGAGTTAAAACATCACAACCAGTATAAGCTAATGCCATAGTCGCTGCCATTAACCTTTCATGGGCAAAATCTGTTGTTGTTGCCCTTGCCAGCTCACGGCTGTGTCCTACAAGTTCACAGTCTGATAAACCTATATATGGATGAATAGTTGGTGTCACATGACTTACATTTCCAATATCACTCGAACCTGCGCTTCTTTCTCCTGCTTTTATATCTGTAACTCCTAATAATCTTAGGTTATCATTAAATGCCTGTGATAGAGTTTCATTAGTTACCAAATTATCATATGCCAATTCAAATTTGCTTATTTCTAAAGTAGCTCCAGTCATTAAAGCAGCTCCTTCTGCAATATGTGTTATTTTATTTATTAAGTCATTTACAGTTTCCTTTTTGGCAGCTCTTACATAAAACTGTGCTACAGCCTCTTCAGGCACAATATTAGCTGCTACCCCACCCTTAGTAATAATTCCATGGATTCTTACATCTGGCGTAACATGCTGACGTAATGCATCTATTCCATTAAATAATTGAATGACACTGTTAAGAGCATTTATCCCTAGCTCAGGACAAGATGCTGCATGGGCAGTCTTACCTTTATATCTAAACTCCATTGGATAAATAGCATTGGTTGAACCACTTTCGCTAGTTTCACCTGATGGATGAACCATCATTGCTGCGTCAAGTTCATCAAAAACTCCTGCTTCAGTTAAAATAACCTTAGCCCCATTAGTTTCCTCTGCCGGTGTACCAAAAACTATAACTTTACCACCTATTTGAGGTAATATTTTACTTAAAGCTACTCCAGCTCCAGCAGACATAACTCCTATCATATTATGACCACAGCCATGTCCTATTTCTGGTAATGCATCATATTCACATAAATACCCAACAGTTAATCCAGGCTTTCCACTATCAAAAGTTGCCCTAAAGGCAGTTTCCATACCACAAAATGGTTGTTCAACCTGAAATCCATTTTCCATTAAAAATTCTGTAAGTACCCTTACTGCCTCATACTCTTCATTTCCTAGCTCAGGATGCTCATAAATATAATCACTTAGGCTACAAAGCTGTGCTTTAATATCTAATCCTTCTTGTAGAAGCTGTTTTTTTAATTCTTGTCCTTGTTTTAGTAATTGTTCCTTAACCTCTTGACCTACTTTTAATAGTTGTTCACTCATTATAATCCCTTGCTTTCATTTTAAAATATTAACCTTATTTTTTAATTTATTTTAAGTTTTCTGACATTTATATTGTTAAAGGAAACTCCTTCTCTTATTCATTCGAAGGAGTAAGTTCATGTTAACCAAATTAAAATTTGGACATTCACTTAAAGGAAACTCCTTCTCTTACTCATTTGAAGGAGTAAGTTCATGTTACCAAACTAAAATTTGGACATTCACTTATTACATCCAGTGCATTAATACTGCTGGTGTTATAAACAATAAACCTAAACCAAATAAAATAGCTTGTAATTTAAATATCCATTTAAACCACTTAGTGAATGGAACTCCTGCAATTCCTAAACATGCAATTAATATTCCTGAGGTTGGAAACATTGCATTGGAGAACCCATCACCAAATTGGAATATTAAGACTGTAGTTTGTGGTGTTATTCCAATTAACTCACCTAATGGAGCTAAAATTGGCATTGTTAAAGCTGCTTGTCCTGATCCGGATCCTACAAAAAAGTTAATAAACATTTGAATTGGAAGCATCACATATGCGGCTAACAATGATGGAAGTTTGCCTATTATTGATGATAACTGGTATAAAAACGTATCAATTATTTGTGCATTTTCAGCTATAACAACAATTCCCCTTGCAAGGCCTATCATTATAGCAGCCCCAATCATCCCCTGTGCCCCTTCAATAAATGCCTCTGCCATTTCATTAACACCAAGTCCACCAATAAATCCACTTAGAATTCCCGTTGCTAAAAATACAGCTGCAATTTGAGGTATCCAGAAGTCTTGTGTTAATACTCCCCAAACAATAACTGCCATACAAATTACAACTAAACTTAAAATCACCTTGTGTGAATTTTTAAAATCAACTTTCATTTCACTAAAACTAACTAATTTATCACGCTTTTCCTGATCACTTTCATAAACAAGACTTAACTTTGGATTTTTCTTAATTCTTGCAGCATAAATCATTACAAAAGCTATAGACACTACTGTAATAACAACCCATATGATTGTACGATACTCAACCCCTGAAAATATAGGTATTCCCGCTATAGATTGCGCAATTCCTACTGTAAATGGATTTAACATTGCTGAACTAAATCCTACAACACAAGCTAAATAACTCATTGCTACTGCAACAATACTATCATAACCTATGGCAAGGGATAACGGAACAAACATTGCTATAAATGGTATGGATTCTTCTGTCATTCCAAATACAGCTCCACCTAAGGAGAACATAGACATTACAATTGGAATTATTAATATTTCTTTACCTTTAAATAACTGAACTATACGAGCTATACCACTATCAATTGCCTTTGTTCTCATTATTAAGTTAAATGCACCACTTACAATAAATAAAAAAGCTATTATCTCTGCAGTTCCTACAATTCCTTCTACTGGTGCTTGAAGAACTTCAAATATACCCTGTGGGTGACTCTCTACATATTGGAAAGATCCATCCACAACTACAGTTTTATCAGCTTCATTTACAACTCTTTCATAAGCTCCTCCCGGCACTATATATGTTGCAATTGCAACTATTAAAATTATCGAAAATATTATAACTATTGTATGCGGTATCTTTATTTCATCACCAAATCTCTTTGATGCTTGTCTACCTCTTAATTTTGATAAATTTAACATACCTTCATCTCCTTTAATTATATAATTCTGACAACTTTTGGTGAAGCAAATGAGTTGAAATATAACTTTTTCAATAAATTCAATATTAATGGCGCCTTCTAACTTGATTTTATTTAATAAAAAAGGTCTTGAGCTATCACTCAAGACCTAAGAAACAAATTAATACCTTTGTCTAACTTCTTTTATCTTTAGTGATAGTTCTCCACACTTCCAACTTGTTAGACTTAATTTTAATGATTTATTTAAGAAAAATCACAAAAATAAAAGTCTTGAGTACTATGACTCAAGACTACATTTCATACTTTTAAACATTAATAAAATATGTTTTTCAAAAATATATCTGTCATAATAGCTCCCCACAAATTTGATTTGTGACAGTGTTATGTATCTTATACATAACCCCAGCATATAACCTTAAAGCATCAGTTATACACTTCGGCGGTTTTTCCTTTCTGTTTGCTTCATTGTGCTTATCTCTACAAACATACTATTAAATCCCGCAACCTCTATCTAATTTTTATTCACTTGTCAGTTGAATTAAACTATAAACTATTTTTTTATAATTGTAAAGTATATTTTAAGAAAATAAAAACTTAAATGTTTTCAACTTTTAATTTTAGTCTTTTATATACAAATCTTTGAGACCTATTAATTTTTAATTATAACAAGAATTATATATTATTTATATTTGCTCATTTATAATATCTTTCATAAAACTGTAATAGCTAGGAGTAAAACAATTACTCCTAGCTATATTTGAATTTTATTATTTAGCCTTATTGTCAGTATTATTTCTTTTTTTAAATACTAATGCTCCAAGTCCTATTAATACTATTGCTACCCCAATGTAGAATGGTTTAACTGGACTATCACCTGTCTGTGGAAGCCCTGGCTTACTTGGCTTTTCTGGTTTGTTAGCTGCTTCTTCAAGATTCTTAATATCCTTTTCAGCCTTCACCAGCTTATCAATTAGCTTTTTAGATACTAGCTCTTTTTGAGCATCATTTAAAGCATTATAAGCTTTTCTTGCTTCTACAACTAAATCTTTATCCTTTAAAGTAACCTTATCCGGAATCTTATTAATCATCTTACTAACAGCTTCAGCTGCTGCCTTATCTAATTCTAATGCTTTTATTGTTTCTTCAGCATTAACAAGTTTAGTAACTATAGCTTCTTCTACTAAAGCCTTTTGATCTTCTGTTAAGCTGTCATAAGCCTTTCTTGCCGCTACAATTAAATCCTTATCAATTAATGTTACATTCTCTGGCAACTCATTTATTAAATTTACTACATCCTGTACAGCCTCTTTATTCGCAACATTTTCAAAAGTATCTTTAGTTATTCTGCCATCTACCTTATAATTAACATCTCCAAGATACTTAATATAATTTGCTAAAGCCTCTTCCATAGCACCAAATTCATTTTCAGTTGGCACTCCTGCAAATACTGGATAATTATCTCCACCTACTGCTAAGAAGTCATTGGTAGCAACAAGATATTTCTTAGACATATCTATCTTCTGTCCATCTATGGTTATTTGAATAATTCTTTCTCCTACTGGTTTAGTTTCATCATAGATGAATTTTATACCTGCAACATGGGCAAAAGCTGGATTTACTTCTGGAGACTTACTTACTGCAAATTCTAAAACTTCTTTAATATCTGCACCAGTTAGATACTTTGTAACAATATAGTTTCCAAATGGAAGAACCGTAATAATTTCTCCCTTAGTTATATCTCCAACATCAATATTGTCTCTAATATTACCACCATTACTAATTGCAATTTGAGCTCCTGTTTCATAAAGCATTGAATCTGAAATAAGATTTCCTAAGTTAGTTTCCTTAGATCTCACATCTGCTCTTACTCCATTTAAAAGTTCTAGGTTATTACCAACAACCTCTGATAATCCTATACTTTGTTCATCATCAATAGCTTTAATAGCAGCTGTAACTTCTGAATCTGGAGTATAAGTTAAAGCCTCAGCCTTAGAAATTAAAGATGCATCCTTAACCTTTACCTCCTTAGTATCATTATCAAATACTATAGATACCTTTCCAAGATTTCCTTCATATTGACCTGCACTTGCAATTAATGTTCCATTCTTTGTAACAAATCCATTTGGATAAGTGCTATGACTGTGACCATCGATAATTACATCAATGCCTTCTACAGCTTCTGCTATCATATCACTCCTAATTTCTGTTGCTTCATCAGTTCCAATATGCGCTAGCGCAATAATAACCTCCGCTCCTTGAGACTTCAGGTTTTCTACCTGTTGTCTAGCTGTTAATATTGGATCAGCAAATTCTAAACCTTTAACATTACTTGGATTTGTCTTATAGGTGGTTTCTGGAGATGTTAGTCCAAAGAAACCAACCTTAACACCATTAATTTCTTTTATTTTATTTGGTAATAGAATTGCATTATCATCCTTCAATACGTTTGCTGAAATTATATTAAATCCGTTATCTCCTTCAGCTGCAAGTGATGCAAGTTCAATAAGTCTTTCATATCCATAATTAAAGTCATGATTACCAGGTGACATTAAATCATAGCCTGCAAGCTTCATTAAGTTAACTATATCTGCTCCTTTGTTTAAAGTTGCAAATGGAAGACCATGTAATGTATCTCCAGCATCTACTAATAATGAATTAGGAATTGATTTCTTAATAGCTGAAATTGTATCAATACCTATTATTGAATTATCAGCCTTAACTCTTCCATGGGAATCATTAGTATGAAGAATTGTAATCTCAGACTCTCTAGACTTAACTAAACTTACTTCCTTAGAATCCCTTACTCTTATTCTTGGCCCTTCTGGATCTGTTGATGCTAGTCCTACAGCTGTTACAGTGTCTCCAACCTTAATGTTGCTATTAAATTTGCCAACTTCTATACTTCCATCAGATGAGCCTACATATCCATTTAAGAATACTCTAACATCACCTGTACCATCATTTAGTATCATATAACCAGAATTGTTTTCTCCCATGGACATAACTTCTCCAGTTACAGCTACTAATAACCCTTTATTATCTTCTAAAGTAGCATCTTTAGTTGACATTTTTGTTGGTTCCATAATCTTAACTTCTTCTAGAACAGTCATACTGGCAAGATTTAATTGCTTTTCACCTTCATAAGCACTAACTGATCCTGCAATTTGAACTTTCTGTCCAAGCTTTAGGTCAACACCCGCCACTGGGAATATATTAATTCCTGCTGTTTCATCTTGAACATATATTGTATCAAAGAAAGCATTCCCTGACTGAGTTCCAGCTGTTACATAACCTTCAATAGAGAATATAGATCCCATTGGTGCTTTTCTTACTTCTGAGATTGGAGTTATTACAACTTCTTTCTTAACTGAATCAAGAACATTCATAATTATATTGTAGTTAGAGTATTGTAAGTCCCCATAGTTATCTAAGGTCGCTTGTACTTCAAAATCTGACATAAATACGGTTCCAGCTACAAATATATTTGCACCACTTGCTAGCTTTTCAGAAGCTAAAGCTACCACTTCACCTTTTGGCACTGATACCCCTGTAGTATTTTTATTTGAATCGAAGGAGTAAGTTGTGTCATGTCCTCTTACCAGCCAATGAGCTTTTCCTGCTTCAACTGCCGCCTTATCTAAAGCAACAGAACATCCACTATAAAAGCTATATTCTTGGTCACTTACAACTCCATTTAGATATGGTGATGCAGTATTTATATTTTTAAACTTCAACCGATATGATTGACCACCATTAGTTACATCATCAACAACTTCATCATTGTTAATCTTAGTTGTTGCTCCTATAGCAGTCAATAGCTTATTAACCTGAGTTGATGAAGCAAACTCCCCGGTACCATCTTGATAATCAGCAAGACCAGTAACTATAATTGTTCCACCCTTATCTGCATATCTCTTCACTGTTGAAATAAATTCATCACTGAAGGTTTGTGGCGTATAGGAAACTCCGTCTACAGTTGCAGCCTTTTTAGCTGGTGCTGATATAATCAATAACTGTGCATCCTTTAAAACTTCATCAGTTATTTTATTTCTTTCAATTTTAACATCAAAATTCTCTCCATTAGCTATCTTTGTAAAGTTGTTCATACTATTTGCATAATATCCAGCAACATAATCATTAAAGTGAGTAGCATCAACAACGACTCTAGAGATTATAGAAGGATCTTTAACCTCAAGCTTTAATACTCCTGTATAAGTCTTTTCAACACCATTAATAACTGTAGTCATTTTCACATTTACATTGAAGCTACCTGCTACAGTTGGTGTATACTTAAATGAATATTCCTTTGTTCCTAATGAATTCACATCAAATGATTCTGTTGAGGTATTAATTACATTTCCATCTATAGAGTATTCTATACTCTTAACTGTCATTGGATAATCTTCGTTATTATATAATGAAGTAGTTATTGTTAATTCTTCATCCTTTAACGGCATAGTAGTACTTGTCTCAGTCTTAGATATACCAGCCTTTTCAACTGCACCAACCCATACCGGAGTAGTAACTGCTGTATCCTTATCTGTCTGTTCAACTCTAATGTAATAGTAAGAGTAGTCTGCTGGTAAAGTAAACTCAACAACACCTTCATTAGAATTTATTTCTTTTGAATCTGCAACAGCTCCGCCATTTACAATAACAGAAACCTCTCCAATGTTTTCATTATCTGCATCTTTAACATCTACCTTAATATTAACTTCTGATGGCTTATCGCTAAGCATTGAACCCATTACTTCATCATTTAATGTATAAACTATACTTAGATTCTCATCTTCAGTAGCATAGGTTCTCATATTTCTTAAGGCATCATATAAGCCTTCTTCAGTTAAATCATCTGCTAAAACAACAGTTCTTGCAGTGTTGGCATTTCCCCATTTACCCTTATGGTTATCTTGGTTATTTGTAGGAGAAACATGCCAGCCCTTATCTAGAGCCCTTGTATAAAACTCATAAGAAGGGAAATATCCACTTCCATGAACTTGCCCTTCACCATTTCCAACCTCTATCAAATTTACTACATTGTCAATTTGAGGATCATATAGCGCAAAGTCATTAAAGTCCCCGAAAGTTTTTCCTGGGTGATTCCACTGTGAAATTGAAGCTGGATATTGTTTAAGAATATTATAATAGTTCTCTAACGCCTTACCATCAGAATTTTTTAATCCATCCTTGTTTCTGCTTTCAAAACCTGGTGTATTAAATGTATTCATGTGACCTGTTCCATTTGACCAAGTCATTTCATA
The DNA here is from genome assembly GCA_029851835.1 of Clostridium sp. Classification (GTDB taxonomy): domain Bacteria; phylum Bacillota; class Clostridia; order Clostridiales; family Clostridiaceae; genus Clostridium_J. The sequence continues at coordinate 279,951 of JARKVD010000017.1, forward strand.
GGCATATACTCCAAGGAATTTATTATCGCTATATTTTTTAGCCGTATTATGTCCTAATACCCACTCAGTACTCATTGATCCATCTGCCATTGAAGCTTTTGTATCATTATCTAAAGAGTTAGAGTGATCTGTAACTGCTAGGAAATCCACGCCTGATGCTTCTTTAGCATATTTATATGCATCCTCGATAGAGCCTGCTCCATCAGAGATGTTTGAATGTGAATGTAGTTGTCCAAAATATATGTTTAATCCATCTACATTAACCTTTTCTTTAACCTCAAATTGAACTTCTAATTTGCCCACATTACCTAAAGTATCATTAAGAGTAATATTTAAGTTGTGGCTTCCTATAGCTAAATCTTCAGTTGGAGTATAGATAATATATTTATCAGTAACTTCACAAGCGGATTTAACTTCCGTTCCATCTATTAGGAAGGATAAAGTCTCCTTATTAATTCCTGATGGATCACCATAACCTATTTTAATTGTAGGTCTTACATTAGTAGTTGCTAAGCTTGCTGGTGAGAATACAGTAAGTTCTGGACCTTCAATATCAACTTCAGGCTCTACTGTAGTTTTTACTATATCACTAGCTGCTGCTACTCTTATTTGATATGAGTCATACTCCGAACATACTCCAATAACATCAACTTTATCATTAGTAGTTATTCCTTCAACTCCTGGTATTTTATAAAGATTTATTGTCTTGCCATCTTTATCAATAATTGTTGTATCTCCAGATGTATTTATTTCCCCTATTGTAACATTAATGAACTTAACTCTTTGAGATTCATATTTTTCTCCACCATTGTTATCAATTATGTCTTCTATTTTAACTTCCTTTGGTTCTGGTAAAGTATTATTAGAAGATTTCTTTTCAATAGCAGTATATTGTATTTGTACTAATCCCTTAAATTCAGTTACTTTTCCTTCTACAATTACTTCATCACCAATTTGTAAATTATCAATTCCTCTTATAGCAATACCTGCTGTTGTATCCTGAATTGCATAATTGTATGCTGTTGAACCATTTAAAGTACCTGAAGCTTCTTTGAATGTAACAATACCTTTTATTTTAACTGTACTAGTTACATTTCTTGCATCAGCAATTGATATTACAGAACCTTCTACTGGACCTGAACCGCTCTCAGTACCTACAAGTTTAATATCGTCAATAGAGACATTACTTGCCCCTTTTTTATATTCTAACCTTACTTTTGTATACTCCTTTGGAACAACAACAGTCACACTATCTACTCTATTTGCAGCTAATTTACCATTCTCTGCACTTAATGTATCTAGCGTATCCCAATTCCCATCTTTAAATGCTTTAACATATAACTCTGAATTGGCTAATCCACTCTGCCCTTTCGCCCAAAATGTTAAAGTCCCATCACTTCCTAATGAAAAACTTGGACTCTCAATGAACTTGCCTGTTCCATCCAATTTTGCTGATGGTGATGCAACTCCATAGTTACCAGCACTATCATACCCACCTAGATTAGTTGGACCAAGTATCCATCCTTCTCCCGCAAATACCTGAGTCTTATCTCCCGTAAAGCCTTCATCTAATATAACAGCTTCTGAAGCTGTCTCTGCCCATACAACATTATAGGGCCTATATATGAGCCCTAATACCATTGTAAAAGCAACAAAAAGACTTAAAAGTTTACGCTTACTTTTCGAAAGTTTATACATTATATCCCCTCCTTATAATAGCTACTTTTATTATATAGCATTAATTGGAAATTATGTTGGGTGACTATAATCTTTTATTCTTCTTTTTACACCTTTATTTTGCAAAATTTCAACTGAAATTATGAAATATATCTGTAAATGCAGAAAAATGTCCAATTGATGACCGTGTTTTTATACAAAGTTCATATCATAATAAAAAGACCTAAGACATACACTGTATATCTTAGGTCTTCTTTTCAAATTAAGAAGTACTATTTGTCCAATAAACTTAATTTGAAATATAATATATTCTTTTTATTAACTAATTCCACAAAGAAACTAATATTACATTCCTATTACTGCTCCAGGTCCTAGTGGTAATCTTAATAAATACCAAGCTATTAATAGAGCTAACCATCCAATAAGGAATATTATTGAGTATGGTAACATTGTTGAAATTATTGTACCTGCTCCTGACTCATCATCATACTTTTGAGCAAAGGCAACTACTAGAGCGAAATAGCTCATTAATGGAGATATGATATTTGTTGTTGAGTCTCCTATTCTGTATGCCATTTGAGTGAATGCTGGAGAATATCCTAATTCCATAAGCATTGGTACAAATACTGGCGCCATGATAGCCCATTTAGCTGAAGCTGATCCCATGAAGATATTAATAAATGCTGCAACAAAAACAAATCCTATTATTAAAGGAAGTCCTGTTAAACCAATACCTTTTAAGAATTCCGCCCCTTTAGATGCGATTACTGTTCCTAGATTTGTATATGTGAAGTATTCAACGAATTGAGCAGCAAAGAACACTAATACAATGTACCCACCCATTGTTGACATACTCTTACCCATTAAATCTACAACAGTACTGCTTTTCTTAACCGTACCAGATCCATAACCATATGCAATACCTGGCACTAAGAATAATATTGTTATTACTATAACTATAGAGTCCATGAATGGTGACTTAAGTATTTCTCCTGTTGTAGGATTTCTTAAAACGCCGTTAGCTGGAACTACTAATAATGCTATTGCTGCTGCAGTAATTAATAAAGCTATTCCTGCAAATTTTAACCCTCTCTTCTCTTCAGATGTAAGGGTACTAACTTTTTCTGTTATTTCACCTTTGTATTTACCTAATCTAGGTTCAACTATTTTTTCTGTTACTATTGTTCCTAATATTGTTATTACAAATACTGACGCTGCTATAAAATACCAGTTATCAGTAATTCCGACCACTACTGGATTGCTTGATAACTTTGCTGCTTCTGTAGTTATTCCACTTAAAAGTGCATCTGTTGGTCCAAACATTAAGTTTGCACTAAATCCACCTGAAACACCTGCAAACGCTGCTGCTATCCCTGCTAAAGGATGTCTTCCAAAGCTTAAGAAAATTACTGCTCCTAGTGGTATTAACACTACATATCCTGCATCTGATGCAATACTAGACATTACACCAGCAAAAACTACTACTAATGTTATTAATCTTTTTGGTGTACTTGTAACTAACTTAGTTAAGCAAGCTCCTATAAGGCCTGTCCCTTCTGCAACCCCAACTCCAAGTAAGGCTACTAAAACAGTTCCTAATGCTGCGAACTTAGTAAAGTTTGATATTGCTGTAGTAAACATGAATCTAATTCCCTCTGGACTTAATAAGCTTACTACTGTTGCCGTCATTTCTTTTATTTCATTTGTAGCTCTATCTAGACCTGTATATGTCACAGATACTCCCATACTTGCTAACACATGTGATACTATTGCTATAATTGCTGCTAATATTACGAAAATTATTGCTGGATGTGGTAACTTGTTACCGATACTTTCAACAGTACCCAAGAAACCTTTTTTACTTTTGTTCTTCATTTGTTTCCCCCCTAGTTATTTATTAATAGTTACGCATTTTCGACAAATTGTGTATTTTTATTTTACAAGCAAATTGAAAAAATTTCAACAATTAAATATTTACAATTCCTATTATTCATATATGTAACTGTTCTCAATTTAAGGTTCCATCATTTTTATTGTGTAATAATATTACATAATTAAATATATTTTTTATAAATTACTTTTAATGAGTTTAAATATTTTTTATAAACGCTTTCCACACTTCCACACTTTTTATTCTAATAATAAAGAAGTTCATCTACTAAACTAAGTTAATAGATGAACTTCCTATATAGTACAATTATATATTACTTATTCTTTATATTCTTTATTTTAGTATATGTTTAGCAGCTTCTTCTCCAGAAACCCTTCCAAATATTACAGAGGCACTGTAAGCTCCACTTGTATTAACAACTTCTCCAGCTGCATATAATCCTTCAACTACTTCTCCAGCATTATTTAAAACTTGAGCTTTTTCATCAGCAACTACCCCACCCTTAGTCATGTGGATAGCAGACTCAACTTGAACTCCATAGAATGGTCCTTCAGTATTAAATTTTTTATCAGCGTTAAATTCTTTCTTTCTGAATGGATCAGCTATTTCACCATCTATTGCCTTGTTATAAGTTTCAACAGATTTAACTAAGTTTTCAGCATTAATACCTAATTTTTCTGCTAACTCTTCTAAAGTATCAGCTTTGAAATGATATCCTAAATCATTGTGCTTTTTAAGTCTATAAGCTGAATCATATAATTTTTGATCATAGATATAGTATGCTTTTCCTCCTTCTTGCTCAAGGATAGCATTAGCTGTATCCATTCCACCTACTGTTTCATCCGTAAATCTTTCCCCAGCTTTATTAACAAATATGAATCCATCTCCAGCACCTGTTAAATCTCTTCTTCCGCTGATTATAGTTTTGAATATACTTAACTTATCCATTTTATCCATTGCAATATCATGCTTCTCGAATACTGGTATGAAGTCTCCAGTAGCACCCATTTGGTTAGATGTAGCTACTTTTTCAGCACCTGGAGCATATTTAGCTAATAGTTCTTTGTTGTGTGAGAAACCACCTGTTGCAACTATAACAGCATCAGCTTTTATATCATAAGTACCTTCTTTACACTCAACTTTAACTCCAGTAGCCTTTCCATCTTCTATTATTAAATCAAGGCCTTTAGTTCCAGTTCTAACATCAACCCCAAGTTCATTAACCTTAGCTTCTAATCCATCTTGAATTTCTTCTCCAGCATATGCATCAGCTTCTGCCATGTGGTTTCTTCCACCATAGTTGTAGTTAAGTTCAATTCCCATGCCTCTTAACCATCCATCAACTTCTGCTGCACCTTCAGCTTGTGCTATTAAACGCTCTTCTGTATCCCAAGCAGATTCTTTCTTTTCTTCAACAAACTTCTCTACTGAATCTTCTACTCCGTTAGCTAATGAAGCTTCTGAGTTAATCATATCGAAGAAGTTCATATCAAACTTACCATTACCACTTAATATATCTAATTTCTCAACTAATATTACGTCTTCTACCCCATTTTCTTTTGCTTCTATTGCAGCAGATAAACCAGCAGGACCCCCTCCTACTATTACTAATTGAGTTTCAACTGTTTCTAATTCTTTTTTTTCAACTTCTGGTCCTTGAGTAGTCATTGTAATTTCACCGAAGTCTTTTCCAGCTTCCTTCATAGCATCAGCAACTGCTTTTTTTACTGCATAAGATGAGAACGTTGCTCCTGAAACACTATCAACTACTGGTGATTGGGCTTCTACTATTCTCTCTTTTATAACTGGGAAAGCTCTCTTTATTACTGGTGAACTTTCATGGTTCTCTGTTAATCTTATATCTGATATTTTATCATCTTTAACATCAACTTCTACAGTTAACTCTCCACCGTAACCATTTGCCTTAGCACTGAATGTTCCTTCTTTAGCACTTTCACCATTGGAACCTGCAGCTGAACATCCTACTGCAAACACCATTGATGCCGCCATTACTAAACTTACTAATCTTAAATTCTTCATATGAATCCCCCTAAAAATAATATTCCTCTTTAGCAAATCTTAAAACAATTGGTATTTATCGTTTGCTAATAATATTTTTTCTAAATCCATTCTAAGATAATTTTTTAACAAAGTCAACCGTATTTCATCTATTATTTTCATGCTTTTCTCTATATTTTATGGGTTTGCCTACGTTTTTACATGAATTTTAATAATTTTATAGCATTTTCTTACATGAAATATTATTTTTTTTCGGCATGTTATTGATAATTTTATATCATAATTTTTGTTGTATTAAAGAAGGATAATCACCTTCTAACGTTGTATATGTAATATATATTATTCCTTTACGCTTACGCTACCTTTTGTAGCAAAATAACCTTTAACACCCCCCCTATGGGTGACACAAGAAGGAGGATTGAACAGTATATGATTTACCTAATAATTTTTATTGCCAAATTAATTGAAGTATCCCTTTCCACTATCAGAATTGTATTTATATCAAAAGGCGAAAGAGGTAAAGGTGCTTGTATAGCCTTTTTCGAAATTTCTTTATGGATTGTATTAGCCAGCAATGTGTTAAGCTCCATAACTGAAGATCCACTTAAAGCTGTAGCTTATGTTCTAGGTTACACTGCTGGAACTTTCCTAGGCAGCTTATTAGAAGAAAAAATAGCCATTGGTATTGCCACATTAAACATAACTTGTAGCATAGATGATTTCACAAAAATAGTGGAATCACTACAAGAATTAGAAGTAGGTTTTACAATTCTAGATTCTTGTGGTCAAAAAGACAATAATAAAATCTTCATTGCATACATTCCTAGAAAAAGAAAAAAAGAAGTTCTATCATCTTTAAACAGTCTTAACGTTAAAACCTTCATAACTACAACAGAATCTGCTGGTACTCGCGGCGGTTATGGACTAGATAAAAGAAAATAACTAAATTTATAATTCATATATAAAATCCCTGAAAAGTATCCAAAATACCTTTCAGGGATAGTTTTATATTTAATATTATATTAATATTTTTGTTAGACCACTTACCTTTAACCAACACTTTCTTTTTTATAATCTACAAAATAGAAATCCTTCAATATTACTTCCGTTGTGAATCTTTTTTCTCCCTCTGCGCTGACATAACTTCCCGTATTTAACTTTCCGTCTATAGCAATTTTGCGTCCTTTAGTTACGTACTTACTCAACACCTCTGCTTTATTGCCAAATGCAACAATATTAATAAAGTCAGCACTGGATTCTTTTGTTTTGCTATTATAATTATTTATTGCTAATGTAAATCTCACATAAGCTCCATGTCCTTCATTATAACTTTTCAGTTCCAAATCCCTAGTTACATTTCCTATTAATGATACTTTATTCATGATTAATTCCTCCTATGTTCTGGTTTGATATTTCAATCTTTGACAAGAACGTAAGTTCTTATTCATCTTTTTCACTAAAATATTTTTTATAATTATCCTAATGTATTCTGTAATAATATATCCTTCACTTCTAACCTATACGTGATGAATACTGACTATTTCACACCATAAAGTAAAAACCATCAATAATTTCATTCTGGAATACCTGCAATATAGCAAGCAACTCCAAATGCTAGTGATACTACTAGGAAAGTTTCCAATGCTTCCTTCTAATTTTAATTGTAATTACCAAACCACAATTAAAAATCAGAAGGAGTTTTTTTATTTGGGATTTCTCGCTAAAAGCTTTATGGAACTACACATCTAAAGCTGGGTTTTCTAATAAAATAAAACCTGTCAATTCAGACAGGTTTTCTATAAATTCTAAAATATGATTCTATCTTTCGCTTTCAATTAAGCTTTTCATAATTTCTTTACTCATTGCTCCTGGTATATATCTAGTTATATACCCTTCCTTATCTATTATAAGTGTTGATGGGAAAGCATTTATGCCATACCCCTTAACCATTGGACCTTTTTCATCAAATACCGTTGGAAATGTAAATCCTTCATCATCTAAGTATTCTTTGATGGTCTCTTCAGAGCCTTCTCTTCCCAGCTTCGGAGAGGCAACCCCAAGTATTATAACATCATCTTGATTCTCATTATATTCTTCATACAGTTCTTGTATATGTGGCATTTCTTTTCTACATGGAGGACACCATGTAGCCCAAAAATTCACAAATATAGTTTTTCCCTTATACTCACTAAGGATATGCTTATTACCAAACTGGTCATATAAAGTAAAGTCTATTGGTGAAATCTTTTCATTATCTTCCTTATGATTATTTTCTATAGTTCCATTCATAAGCTCTTCTTCTGAAGTTTCTTTTAAGTCAACTTGAGGTTTTTCTTCATCAGTAATACTTTCCGAGCCTTGAATTATCTCATCCCTCTTAACTATTGATTGTGAGTTGATATTTCCAAAACCATTTACAACCATTACTAATCCTGAAAGAAGAATAATTATTCCACTTAACTTCTTTATTTCATTCATATACTTTTTAATACTCTCAAATCTTTTAAAAAGCTTACTATAAAACAAGGATAAAAGCATGAATGGCATAATAAAACCTATTGTATAAACCAAAATTAATAAATTTGAGGTCAGCATATTGTTAGAACTAGATGCCATTACAAGTACAGATGCTAATATAGGACCAATACATGGTGTCCATCCAAAACTAAAAGTAAACCCTAATACAAATGCTGACCAAGGCGACATATTCTTATATTCCATATTAAATCTTTTTTCTCTATTTAAAGCATCTATTTTTATTATTCCTAAATAAAATAAACCCATAAATAATATTACAATACCACCAATAATCATTATAATATCTTTGCTTCTACTAAAAAATGAACTTAAAGCACTTAAGGATGAACCTAGAATAAAAAATGTAGTTGATATTCCTAAAGTAAAAAAGATAGTATTTTTAATTAATACAACACTCTTAAACTTTAAATTTTTCATTTCTTCTACACTGCTATTGGATAGCATGCTTAAATAAATTGGCAGTATTGGCAATATACATGGTGAGAAAATCGATAACACACCTTCTATAAAAACAATGAAAAAATTAATATTATCCACTAAGGACCTCCTTCTAAACATCAGCACCCTTAATATAATATCCTGCTTTTAAGGCTTCCTCAGCACTTAATCCAAACCTACTAAATTCCGTTCAATGAATACTAAATATGGTACAAATCTTCTATCCTATACAGTTGTTTTTCCCTAACCAAATCATCTTTTATTATTCTAAAATCGTCTAAAGAGCTATAGGTAAACTACTGTCCAGCATATTATAATTCTTTTCTCTAACCATTTCAATTAAATTTTCTTTATATTAGTCATCTTTCATTGCCCCTATTTTTAAGTAAATTTATTTTATCAATACCTTACTCTCTGTTTCAATAAACTTCCCTTTCTTTGGAATCTTAATAATTAACATATCTCCCTTAAACCCAGCCTTAATCAAACTAATATTTACATTTTCCACATAAAAGCTTCTTGAAGTTCGTTCACAGCATCCTTGAATTATTCTAAAATTATTTCCACTTTGTTCTGCACCAGATCTTCTTATAATTGCAATAGTAAAATAATTATTCTTATATGCAAATTTTATATCACTTTTATTAACCCCTGGAAGCTCAGCACAAATTATAAAGTCATCATTCCTTTCTTTTATTGTGGCCCTAAACATTTCACTTGAATTTAATGCTGAAGTAAAATCCGTGTTAAAAAAATTTTGCATAATATTTTGCAGCGATGCTCCAGTATTTGTATTTGTATTAAAAAATCCTAATGGCAATAAACTAAACATACTAAAACTCCTTTTAAATCTCGCTTTTGTTTTTCATTATTCTATTATATGTATTTACATGTAAATGGTTAAATTAACCTTATAATACTATAAAAGAGAATAAGTAAATCTTAGCTATTTCTGTGGTGAAACTTCTTAGCATAAAACTACTAGTGAAAAAAGATTAATCCTAATTCCTTATAAGAAATTACTTTATCATAAATAAAGTAAGCGGATAAATATTCTCTTATCCGCTTACTATCTATATTATTACTTTCACCTTAATCTTCAAACTTCCAAAAGGTTGTATTATCTGGTCCTGTTGTAACAGATTTATCTTCATTTAACAAATCAATTAGCATCATATCATCTTTAGAAATTTGAAAATCGAAAATTTCAAAGTTCTCCTTAACCCTTGCTTCATTTGAGGATTTTGGAATTGGTACGATCCCATTTTGAAAGTGCCATCTAAGAACTATTTGAGTAATTGTTTTGTTATATTTTTCAGATAAACTCATTAACAATTCATTAGTTAAAATTCTTCCTCTACTTATTGGGCTCCAAGCTACCATCTGGATATTATTAGATTTACAATACTCCAATAGTTTTTTCCTTGTATTAAATGGATGTACCTCTACCTGATTTACCATAGGCATAATTTTTGTACTTTTCTTTAACTCTTCAAGGTGACCAGCCTTAAAGTTACATACTCCAATAGCTTTAACTTTTCCTGATTCATAAAGGTCCTCAAAAGCTCTCCAGGTTTCAGCATTAAGCTCAGTAGGCCAATGGATAAGATACAAATCTAAATAATCCACTTGTAATCTTTCTAAGGATTTATTAAAAGCTTCCATTGTCTTATCGTAGCCATGATCATCATTCCAAAGCTTTGTTACTAGAAATATATCCTCTCTTTTCACATTGCTTTCTTTTATTCCTCTTCCAACACCAGCTTCATTGCCATAAAATGATGCTGCATCAATATGTCTATAACCTGCTTCTAAAGCATATTTAACTGTCTCCGATGTCTCTTCATCACTTCCTGTTTTATATGTACCAATACCTATAGCCGGTACTTTTATTTCATTGTTCAATCTTATAAATCTTTCGTCCACTTTAATAATCATCCTTTCTATTACCATTTTAGTATATTTTATCACATATATCTCTAACCATAGATTATTTATCTTATATTATTTTACAAATATATAGTATAATAATTTTAAGTTTTAATATATTGGAGGGGTTAATCATGAGCGAAAATTATAAGTTTTTTAATCATAAGGAATGTGAATTCTTTCCTTGTCACAAAACTAATAAACCTGAAGAGTTTAACTGCTTATTCTGTTACTGCCCATTATATGCTCTTGGGCCAGACTGTGGAGGAAACCCAAAATACGGTGAAAGTGGTATAAAGGATTGCTCTCAATGTCTATTACCACATAATAAGAAAAACTATGAGTATATAATGAGTAGATTTCAAGATATAGTCGCAGCCTCAAAGAAAAAGGATTAATTTGAAAATCAATTTATTTTAATTTTATTATATTGGGAAAATACAAGGATTACGGAATCTTACCTAATCTTAAACATAACACATTGCAATGCAAAATAATAAAATAAATGGAAGGATATTTTCCTTCCATTTATTTTATCTCTATACCTAAAATTAATCTAACAAAGTCTAAAAATTAAACAAACTAAAATCTCTATTTTAATTCTCTTACATTCCACTTAATAAATAGCAAAAGTCCAAAGTTCATTATTGCCGTTACTAATAGGATTACTCCTAATGGGATTCCCATATCTATTACTTGTCCAAATAATAATTGTCCAGGCGCAACACTTACAGTTGCCACTGCTGTTGAAAAGGCTGATACACGTCCTAGCATATGTCCTGGAACTTCCTTTTGTATAAAGGTTAGAGTCAGTACATTTGATAAAGATAATGATAGCATAATTGCCATACCACTAAATGCAAAAATTCCTGCTAAGGCATAATTATTTAATTTTATAAATCCTAAGGTGGACATTAATATAACCCCTGCTATCATAGGAATATAAGTATAGTGAACTTTTTTTATTGAGAACAGCTTTGGCTTTACACTTATCCAAAGACCTCCTAATATCATACCTAGGACACATATTCCTTCTACTATTCCGTAAACTTCTGAAGGAAGTCCAAGTAATATGTTTATAAAATATGGGGCAACTATTGATAATATTGGTACTAAGAAAATATTACAAAAGGCATAGGAGGCTATGATTCCTAATACAATTTTCTTTTCCCTTTTTAAATAAAGGAAGCTGTCCTTCATATCCACAAAGGATTTTTTCACAAAATCCATGGATAATACTTTCTTTTCTTCTTTTGAGGTTGTATCACAAACCATGTCTTCACTTTTAATCACATCTGGAATATCTAAGAATAATTCCATTACAGCTGATACTAGGAAGCTTACTGCATTAATTATCACTATTAACTTTATCCCAACTAATCCATATAGAATTCCTGCAAGAATTGGTCCTACAAAGTTTACCACTGAACTCACTTGATTTATTATTCCATTGGCTGAAGTAAGTTTATCCTCCTCCACTATTTGCGGAATTGAAGATACTACTGCTGGCCCATATAGGGTATAGCATATGGATAATATAAACATAACTGCTGCAACTATTACTTCATGGTCTCTTCCCTGAAGTAATATAACAGCATATCCTCCAATTAATATGGAGCAGAATAAATCTAAGTATACCATTATCTTTTTTCTATTCACGTTATCAGAAAGCATTCCTGCAATAGGCGCAAATATAATATAAGGTATGGTCGATATTGCTAATATGTTAGCAAAAGTCGCTGTACTCCCTGTGAATTCCAGTAAATATAGGGACATACTAAATCTTTGAATTGCATTTCCAAAGAGTGAAATAATCTGCCCTATTACTATTATTATAAAGTTTTTATTTCTCATTATTCCTCCCTAAAAAGTTCATATTCCATACACACTGGATATTCACCATTTTCACTTCTCTTAAGGTTAGCCTCTATGCCATATATTTCTTTTAAGGTATCCTTATTAATTACATCTATTGGTTTTCCTTCACAGATAATCTTTCCTTTTTTTAGTCCAATTATATTATCAGCAAATCTGCAGGCATTATTAAGCTCATGAAGCACTATAACTACTGTTATATTTTTTTCTTTATTAAGCTTTTCAAGAACCTCAAGTACCTCAAGCTGATAGGACATATCTAGGTAAGTTGTAGGCTCATCCAGCATTATAATTTCTGTTTCTTGGGCTAGAGTCATGGCAATCCAAGCTCTCTGTCTTTGTCCACCAGATAAATTTTCAACTTCTCTATCAGCGAACTCGCTAAGTCCAGTTTCTTTTATTGCCCAATCAATAATCTCCTTATCATGGCTATTAAGTCCACCTATGATTTTTTGATGAGGAAATCTTCCATAGGCAACCAACTCTCTCACCGTAAGTCCACTTGGACAAACTGGTCCTTGAGGAAGAAAGGCAACTTCCTTTGCTATATTCTTTTCCTTTATTCGCTTTATATTTTTTTGATTTATGAATATATCTCCACTTTTAGGTTTGTTAATTCTTGCTATAGTCTTAAGTAATGTTGACTTTCCACATCCATTTGCTCCAATTATTATACTGATTTTTCCCTTTGGTATGGAAAGACTCATATCTTCAATTATAGTATTGTTTTCATAGGCTACCCCTAAATTCTTTACACTAATAGCTTCCATAATTATTTCTCCTTCATCATTAAATAAATAAAATATGGTACTCCAAATATTGATACTGTTATTCCCACTGGAATTTCAATTGGAGAAAATAGATTTCTTGAAACTGCATCTGCAAGAAGAATTATTATACCACTTATTATTCCTGATACTACAACAAAATTCTTATGATAAGGTCCAACCAACTTCCTTGCGATATGAGGAGATATAAGTCCTAAAAATCCAATATTGCCCGCAAAGGCTGTGGCTGTTCCTGCTAATATAACTGCAAGGCTTAAGAACTTCTTTCTTTCCTTCTCTAGGTTTAATCCTAAAGATATAGCCAACTCATCTGAAAGGTTTAAAACATCCAGCTTTTTATGATTTAATAAAACTAATATAAACATTAAAGCTACTATTGGTATAATAACCTTGGCATAGCTCCATCCTGCTCCCCAAAGACTTCCTGAGGTCCAAATCAACACTCTGTTGTAGTCTCCAACACCACCTCTAAAGGTAAAGAAGGATATAAAGGCATTAAGACCTGCATTTAACCCAATTCCTATTAATAAAAGCCTCTTAGGTCTTATACCCTTTCTGCTGGACAGCATATATATTACAAAGGCAGAAACCCCTGCTCCTATTATGGCCATAAATGGCAGCACAAAGATTGAAAGTTGCCCAAGCTCACTATAATAGTCTGCTGTTTGATATGTAATAAATAATACTGCCGCCACTGCCGCTCCGGCATTTATTCCTATGATTCCTGTATCCGCTAAATCATTTTTAGTTATAGTCTGAAGTATAGCTCCTGCTGTTGATAATGCAATTGCCACAAAGGTTCCAACTAGAAGTCTTGGAAGCCTGATATTCAATACTGCTGTATTTTGAAGCTTTGTTCCATTGCCAAGAAGAGTATTTAAAACCTCAAAAGGAGAAACCTTATAGGTTCCCCAGCATAATGTAACTGCAAAGGAGGCAACTAATAAAGCTAATAAAATTACTAAAACTATTTTAAATCTTTTTTTCTTCATTATCCCCTCTCCTTTCTAGCTACTGATATAAAAAATGGAATTCCAATTAATGCTGTAAATATTCCAATTGGAGTTTCATAAGGATTGAATAACATCCTCGCTGCAATATCTGCATAGGTTAAAAGTACTGCTCCAAGTAAAAAAGAGCATGGTATATTTTTTCTATAATCTTCCCCTAAGACTTTTCTAACGATTTGAGGAACTATAAGCCCAACAAAGGCTATATTCTTACCAACAGCCACCGCAGCTGCACACATTGGTATCATAACCATAAGAGTAATAAATCTTATTTTTTCAGGATTTTCTCCAAGTCCAATGGCAACATCATCTCCAAGATTTAATATATTTATCTTTGGCGATAATAAAACCGCTATAATAAGTCCTATAATTCCTACAATAAATACCAGTCTAAAATCTGCCCAGGTTGCATTTCTAAAACCTCCAGCCACCCAAAAACCTATCATCTGCGATTGGTTTGATAATAATCCTATTACTGTAGTTAATGAAATAAAAAATGTACTCATAGCCGTTCCTGCTAAAAGTATCTTTGCAATAGAATTATTATTTGCCTTTTTTGATATGAAGCCTAAAACTATAATTCCAGTTATCAGTGCTCCTATAAAGGAAGCTATCATTACATTCTTAGTGTTTATTGCAATTCCCGCTGCATAAAAAACAGCTATCACTAAAGTTGCTCCCTGGCTTACACCTAATATAGACGGCTCCGCTATAGGGTTTCTTGTAACACCTTGAATCATTGCACCTGTTACTCCTAAAATACCTCCTGTAAATAATACAGAAAGTGCCCTTGGAATACGAACATCTCTAATGAGCATTAACTCTAAGTTTTCACTGTAATTAAAGATACTGTCCAAAATATGTCCAAAATTAATATGGACAGATCCCAGCCTTATGGCTAGAACCAGTCCTCCCATTAGAAGTAACAAACTACAAATTACAAATACTGTTGTATGTTTCTTACTTTGTTTCATTTAACATTTCACCTATTTCATCTACTAATAATTCTCTTCCAACTGAGCTATAACCTTGGTTAAAGTATGGTGATGAATCTAACACTACAACCTTACCCTCTTTAACTGCAGGTAAGCTATTCCAAATTGCATTGCTTTCAAGCTGTGCTAAATCCTCTGGTGTTGCTATTAAGAAGATATAATCAGTTTTAATTGATGCCAGTCCCTCGTAAGTCACAACTGGAAGGCTGATATCACTCTGCTCTGGCATTCCCTCTGGTTTAGCAAGGCCCATATCTTCATATAACACGCTACCAAAACCTGCACCATCAAACACAAAGAACTGTCCACCGCTTGCTAGGAATGAAAGATAGGTTGTATCTTCTCCATATTCTGATTTAATCTTATCTCCTGTTTCCTTAGCCTTTTCTTCATAATCTGCTAACCACTTATCTGCTTCAGCTTCTTTATTAAATACCTTTGCAAAAGTCTTAATGTCATCTTTCCAATTTAAAGCTTCTAATTGAATCATAACTGTTGGGGCAATTTCACTTAATTGGTCATACATTTTCTCTTGAACTGTTGATATAACTATTAAATCTGGGTTTAAGTTCATAACTGCCTCTATATCCATAGTATCCTGCATGCTATATCCTAAAATTTCTGCTCCCTTTAAAGTTTCCTCTAGGTATGAAGGAAACTTAGTGTAGTCATAAGCATCACTGTTGGCAGTTCCTATAACCTTATATCCTAAAATTGATAAAATATCACTATTACCACTTAAATCTACTATTTTTTGAGGCTCTGCTGGGATTTGCACCTCACCTCTTACATCTGTCACTATTACAGTATTTTCTGCTGACTTATTCTCACCTTGACTGTCCTTAACTCCACATCCCACAAGCATTACAGCCGCCACACAGGAAATCACTAATGTCTTCAAAAAATTTTTCTTCATAGTATACCTCCATCTATTCTTTATCTATTATCTTTCGTTGTTATTCATTCGTTCCAATTGTATATGATACTCATTATCATTACAATATTTGCACCTAATTTAATAATTTTATCATCCATTAGAATAATTTATGCATAATAAATAAGGCTCTATACATATTATATCCAAAGTCAAATAAATAAATTTGTAAGTCTCTGCAATATAAAAATCTATAACTATTTACAAAATCCTATATGCAATAGAAGCAAAAAATAAAAATAGACGTAGTATCCCGAAGAATACCACGTCTTGATCATTAATATATTCTATTAAATTCTGTAAATACAACTAAAGGAAATTCCATTTAAAATAGCTATTAATTTTTATATAATACTAAAATTTTTGTGCAAGTAAATTAGTTTTTATTCCTTAAAAGATTTCAGTACCAAATTTATTATTTCTAAAATCTTCAAATGCTTCATTTATTTCTTCTATTGTATTCATTACAAATGGACCATATGATACAATTGGTTCATTTATTGGCTCTCCGCTTAAAACAACAAATAATGCATCTTCCGTAATTGATTCAACTAAAATATTTCCATCTATATTATCAAATAAAATAAAATCTTTTTCTTCGCATACTTTATCTTCATTTATTTTAATTTTTCCTTTTAAAACAAGTATCCCTGTATTAAAACTGCTTGGCTCATTTAGAGTAATTTCTCCATAAGCCTTTAAGTTTACATTATAAATATTCATTTTAGTAAAAGTACTAGCAGGCCCTTTTATACCATTAAACTCACCAGCAATAATGCTAACTTCACCTTTACCAGCATCAAGCTTTAATGTTCCCATATCTTCTTTTAATAAAGGTTGATATTTAGGCTCTATCATCTTCTTATCCTTAGGAAGGTTAACCCAAAGTTGAATCATATGAAGAGTACCACCATTTTTACTGAACTCTGTTTCATGATATTCTTTATGCATAATTCCTGATGCAGCAGTCATCCACTGGACATCTCCAGGACCTATAATTCCGTGATTTCCCTTATTATCATGGTGCTCAACCTTTCCCTCATAAGCAATTGTTACTGTTTCAAAACCACGATGAGGATGAGCTCCAACCCCTAATCTAATTGATGATGGCTCATAATAGTGTGGTGCATGATAATCTAATAATAAAAATGGAGATAAGCGCTTCATATCATTAACTGCCGCCGGTAAGTATTGTGATACTTTAAATCCATCTCCAACCATATGAGATTCTGGTCCTTTAAATATACGTTCTATAGTTCTAATCTTTGTCATTATTATTCTCTCCTTCATTTTAAATTTATAATCCACTTTTACGCTCAACTTATCACTAATTAGTGATATTTATTTAAAAAAATTATTTTTTATTGATTTTTAAATTTTTTTAATATATTTTTTAGAGTAGTTTTTTCTTCATCACTTAAGACTTCAAAAATACTTATAATATTATTAATATGATTAGGTAAGATTTGCTCTATAACCTCTTTCCCTTTTCCCGTTAATGATATTATAAATGACCTCTTATCTTCAGGATCTTGACTCTTTTTTACTAATCCTTCTTTCTCTAAATTTTTTATAACTACTGTGATATTCCCAGACGTAGTTAATATTTTTTCTATTAATTCACAGATTCGCAAATCACCTTTATTATATAAAGCCTCTAAAACCCCAAATTGAGCAGGTGTTAATCCAGACTCTTTCACAGTCTCAAGCTCCTTCTTATGAATTTCATGCTCTGCTCTTGTAAAAACAACTAGAGTAGATAATGTTAATTGATTTTCTTTAATTAATTTTTTTATATCTTCCATGACTCTAATATATCACTAATTAGTGATATTGTCAAATAATATTTTATCTCTAAGATTTCCCTAAGATTACGCCCAAGCTAGGCGCACATAAAAAAGCTGAAATCTCATATTGATTTCAGCTTTTTTAAATATACCTTTATACCATTTAAGTGCCCCTAATTATGAACCCTTCTTCTATCTGACACTTATATTATCCGCTCAGTGCTCCTATTTTTCTTATAATAATCTAATAGTGATTGCTAAACAGCCCTGCTCCCTTAATGATTTCCTGATCATTAAATAAGCTGTTAACAGCATCTTTATAATCCTTTAGTTTTTGTGATTTCTTTATTCTCTTTAAATACTTTTTACTATCAGAGAAGATATAAATCATGTAATTCCATAATTCTTTCATTCTAAATAGAGTTATAGTTTCATCCTTAAATAGCTCCATGTACTGATACATAACTTCATCATGAAAGGCTCTTATTAAATCCTTTTCCACTAGAGCATGATTTTTTATCTCACTTATTAAGCCTGGATTGGCAAGTAAACCTCGTCCTATCATAAAAGTATCAATGTTTGGTATTTCCTGAGCTAGCTTCTCAAAGCCCTCAGATGTGAAGATATCTCCGTTATAACATAGAGGGTTTGTACTTAATTCAATTGCATCTTTAAACACCTTCATATTAGGTGTATTCTTATATCCATCCTTTTGAGTTCTAGGGTGGATAATTAATTCTTCCATGGGATACTTATTATAGATTTTAATAAGCTCATAAAACTCTTCTGGATTTTCCTTTCCAATTCGAGTTTTAACGGAAATTTTCATATGGTCAATCTTATAAATCTCCTCTAGGAATTTATCAAGTTCTTCTCTAAAAGCCAAGAATCCTGAACCTCTGCCCTTTGATACTACTGTTCCTGATGGACATCCAAGATTTAAATTTATCTCATTATAGCCAAGCTGCTGTAGTTTCCTAGCAGTTGTAATAAAACCTCTTGCATCGTTGGTAAGTATCTGCGGTACTATATAAAGACCTTGGTTATTCTCTGGAAGCACATCCCTAAGCTCCTTAGTTTTAAAGCTTTTGCTTCTGTTTGGAACAACAAAAGGTGTAAAGTATTTATCAATGTTATGAAAGATTTTTTCATAGGCATTTCTATAAATGAATCCTGTAATTCCTTCCATTGGCGCTAAATAGTATTTCATTTAATTACTCCTTTGTAATATAAAATTCTAAAACACATTATAGCAGTATTATAGTTTGTCCGCTAGATAATAAAATTTTCTATTTAATTTCTACACTTTGCATTCAAACCTTTAAAATTAATTTTTAGACTTAACAACAAGTTCTTCAATTTTTATAGCAGGAAGGTTCTCACCGTTAAATTCATTCTTTGTAATTATCCCTTTAACCTGTAACCATGTATCAGTTTCCGGCCATTGATCATCATAAATCCCCTGTAATCCAAAAAAGTTTTCATGACTATGATCTTCATGGGACTCATCAAAATACCTTCCTACAATATATGCAGGATTTTTCTCATCATCGATCTTATATACAACGCCCTCATAACTGATTTCTCTTCCCACATATTTATTTAGATTAATATGAAGTTCATCCAGTGCAGCTATAAAGTTATCCTCTTCAAGTTCAATAATCCCATCTCCTAAATCAATTTCTTCAGTAACTAACTCATCATTTCCATATATGTCTAATTCACAGCTTTGAATTTCATTATTATTCTTTATCATATCAGGAAGTACCTTCTCCTGAAGAAATTTTTCATAATCATCTTCTATATAAGCTTCTTCTTTATCTACACCCTCAATATATTCGTCTTTTCTTGTATATCCAACTATAACTATAACTATGACTGATACTAATGCCAATCCTATTATTCCAATGTATTTTTTATTTAATCCCATTCCAAACCCTACTTTCCTATTAAATTCTTCTTTAGTATTTAAACTTTTATGGTATTGCTCATTAAACATATTAAAATTATATATTTTAACTTTAATAAATACAATAATAGAAACTTGGAGATAAATAAAGCCTATAAAAGAATTGCTTCTTTCATAGGCTTTTACTATTTTATTTATTATTTTATTTATCTCTTTTACTTCTTTTATTCAATATCACAAGAATTATCACTAATAAGACTATTGAGCTTCCTAATGTAAGCCAAACATTATTAGTAAATCCTGCAACTATATATCCAACAAAACAACATCCAGCAACAACTAATGTATATGGAAGCTGTGTTGATACGTGGTCAATATGATTACATCCCGCTCCCGTTGATGAAAGGATTGTTGTATCTGAAATTGGTGAACAGTGGTCTCCAAATACAGCTCCTGCAAGAGTAGCTGAAAGGCTTACAGTGACAAGCTCTGGTGCTACTGCTGAACATATCATGACAACGATAGGAATTAAAATTCCAAAAGTTCCCCAAGATGTACCCATTGCAAAAGCAAGTCCACCTGCAACTAAGAATATTATAGCTGGAATTAAAGCTGCTGGCATATTAGATGTTGCAACTAGATTTCCAACGAATTCTCCAGTTCCTAAAAGATCTCTACAAACACCACTAATTGTCCATGCTAAAGTTAAGATTATGAAGGCACCAACCATTGATTTTACTCCTTCTCCTATGCCATCCATAAAATCTTTGAAAGATACAACCTTACGTGGTACAAATAAGAAAAATGCAACTATTAAGCCTCCAAACCCTGCCATAGCAAGAGCTGACCCTGCATCAGTGTTTCCAAAACCTTCTGCAATTGTCATTCCACCTTCAAAGTACCCTCCAACATAAAGCATAGAAAATACTGCAAAGATTATAAGTGCAAGGATTGGTAATATAAGATCATAAACCTTTCCTTTAGAAGAAATATTCATTGCAGAAAGCTCGTCCTCTGCAACTGCAGCTTCAATAGCTGCACTATCTTTACCGCTTCTTGCAGCTGCTTCAAATTTAGCCATTGGACCAAACTCAATATTGGTAACACATAGTATAATAACCATAATTAAAGTTAATATTGCATATAGATTAAATGGAATAGTTGCCATAAAAGTTTGCATTCCATTAATTGCAGTACCATTTACTGTTAAACCATCCATCTGTGAGATAACTGATGCTGCCCATGATGAAATTGGTGCTATGATACAAATTGGTGCTGCTGTAGCATCGATGATATAAGCAAGTTTTGCTCTTGATATATGATGCTTATCTGTTACAGGTTTCATAACTGTTCCAATTGTTAAACAGTTAAAATAATCATCTATAAATATAAGTCCTCCAAGAAGAGATGTTCCAAGCTGTGCTCCCTTTTTTGATTTAATCTTATTGGCAGCCCAATCACCATAAGCTCTTGAACCACCAGCCATAGTAATTACTGTAACTAAAGCTCCTAAACATGCCAGGAAAATAATGATAGCTGCATTGTCTCCAAGCTGCTGTGCCATTAAACCAAAGGTAACATCTATAGCTTTTACTACTCCACCACCAGTTGAAAATGCATAAATTAAAGTACCTGATAAAATTCCGATTATAAGTGATGAAATAACCTCTTTTGTTAATAAAGCTAATGCGATAGCTATGATTGGTGGTATTATTGATAACCACCCTGCGTTAATTGCGTCCATTTTAAGTTCCCCCTTGTACTTTTGTTATTTTTTTCTTTCATCCATAATGTTTGCGCAAACCATTTTAAATGAATCTCCGCCTCATATTCGTTCGGTGGAGTATTTTCACCTAAGCCAAATCAAATGTTGACTAAAGGAAACTCCTTCTCTCTACGTTCGAAGGAGTAAGTTCCACTAACCAAATCATAGATTTGGAGTGTCACTTAATGAAACTTCGCCTCACTTACGTTTGGTGAAGTATTTTCGCCTAAACCAAATCAAAGATTTGGAGGCTCAAATAAAAAAGTCCTGAGCTTCAATCACTCAAGACTTAATAACAAAAATGCAACGTAATAAAAACACGCTAAAATTTCATCAAAACATCTATCATGACAGCTCTCCACAAATTGCTTTGTGACAGTGATATGCATGTTATGCCTATCCCCAGCTTGTGATCTTAAAGCGTCAATCACAAACTTCGGCAGTTTTTCCTTTTTATCTATTTCATAGTGCTTAACTCCACAGATATACTCTTAAAAACCGCAACCTCTATCAAAACTTTATTTATTCTATGAATTCATTATATACCATGTCCAACAAAAAGTAAATATTTTAATAATAATTTGTTTTTTTGTCATTTTCTATGTTTTTATAAAATTATGGCACGAAAAATGCTTAACTGTTAATTTATTACTTCCAACATATTTCTGCAGTCTTTCTAGGAGCAGTTCGAGCATATTTAACTGCTGGATAACCAACAACCATACATGTAATTAATTGCTCTTCATCTTTTAAATCTAAGAACTGTCTAATTTTTTCACATCCTTGAACTGCCCTTACTGTAAATCCACTATAGAAAGTTCCAAGGCCTAAGGCATTAATCATCAGTTCCATACTTGTAGATGCTAGTCCTCCATTTATTGGAGCTTCAGCTATAACACAAATTACTGCTGGTGCATTGAAATATATTCTATCTTCCCAATCTGGTGCTTCCTTATAATCTTTGTACATGTCCACCCACATCTGTGCATATCTTTTAACTCCCTCAGCTGTATTGGATTCATTAAGCATGTATTGTCCCTTTTCATTTAAGCTTTCAAGTACCATCTCCGTAAGCTCTTCTAGCCCTTCTCTCACCACTACGTATCTCACATCCTGGCTATTACGTGAAGTTGGAGTAAATCTACCTGCCTCTATTATTTTCTTCAACTTTTCTTCTTCTACTTCTTTAGCTTTAAAAGCTCTTACTGATCTTCTAAACTTAATAAAGTTTAGTAAATTCTCAGGATTTATCTCAAATTTATCTTTATCATATTCTGTTGCATCATGCATGCTAAACTCATCTGTAGCTACTGCCCCTTTAGGACAAATTGCAATACAGTGACAGCATTTAAAGCATTTATTATTATCCACCTCTGCCTTTTCATCAACTAAGGATATGCACCTTGCTGGACAGTCTTTAATGCAAAGTTCGCAGCCAATACATTTTTCTCTATCTACTTTTATCATAATTTTTCCCCCTAACTACTCTAAAGTTGCTCCTTCTCTCATAAATTTATTTTCTCAATTTAAAATTAAAGGATTTAATCCTTAACTATTTCATAGGGCCAATCAATAATTCCACCAAAGTCATATACATTGGCATATCCCATATCAATAAGCTCTTTAGCCGCTGCAGCACTCCTTCTACCACTTCTACAGTATAGTAAAATAACTTCATCTTTATCAGGAATTATTGCTTCAACTTTTTCTTTTAGTTCACTGCCCGGAAGTAATATTGCTTCTTTAATATGACCTTCATTATACTCCTCTAAAGATCTCACATCAAAAATCACACCATACTCACCCTTATCAATCATCTCCTTAGCTTTTTCTGCAGATATATTAATATATCCTTCATCTTCACCAGAAATTTGATTTTCTCCATAAGTTATATTACCTGGATCATTTTTGGAACATCCGACTAATAGTATTAACATCATTATAGTCATAAAAATATATTTTCTCATAGTTTTCCTCCAAACTAGAATATATTTAAATTTTAATGTCTTTATCAAAATTATGCAAATTAAATGATTTTAACTAGATATCTTTGAAAAAATTATTAACCAGATT